>CAZUBF010000191.1:0-1433 GCA_964618555.1 uncultured Azohydromonas sp. | reverse complement strand
AGCTGCAGATGATCATCTACGACCGCGAGTCGCACCCGGCCAAGGTGGTCAAGGAGATCAAGGAGCAGGAGGTCTACATGGGCGAGGTGCCCCTGATGACCGACTTCGGCTCCTTCATCGTCAACGGCACCGAGCGCGTGATCGTCAGCCAGCTGCACCGCTCGCCCGGCGTGTTCTTCGAGCATGACAAGGGAAAGACGCACAGCTCGGGCAAGCTGCTGTTCTCGGCGCGCATCATCCCGTATCGCGGCTCGTGGCTCGACTTCGAGTTCGACCCGAAGGACGTCCTGTACTTCCGCGTCGATCGCCGTCGCAAGATGCCGGTGACGATCCTGCTCAAGGCCATCGGCCTGAACCCGGAGCAGATCCTCGCGCACTTCTTCGTGTTCGACAACTTCCGCCTGATGGACGCCGGCGCCCAGATGGAGTTCGTGCCGGAGCGCCTGAAGGGCGAGGTCGCGCGCTTCGACATCACCGACAAGAGCGGCAACGTCATCGTCGAGAAGGACAAGCGCATCACCGCGCGCCACGTGCGCCAGCTCGACCAGAGCGGCACGCAGTTCATCAGCGTGCCCGAGGACTTCCTCGTCGGGCGCGTCGTCGCGCGCAACATGGTCGACGCGGAGACGGGAGAGATCGTCGCCAAGGCCAACGACGAGCTCACGGAGAGCTTGCTGAAGAAGCTGCGCGCCGCCGGCGTGCGCGAGATCCAGTGCCTGTTCACCAACGAACTCGACCAGGGCGCCTACATCAGCCAGACGCTGGCCTCCGACGAGACCGCCGACGAGCTCGCCGCGCGCGTGGCGATCTACCGCATGATGCGCCCCGGCGAGCCGCCGACCGAGGACGCGGTGCAGGCGCTGTTCCACCGGCTGTTCTACAGCGCCGACACGTACGACCTGTCGCGCGTCGGGCGCATGAAGTTCAACGCCCGCGTCGGCCGCGACACGGCCGAGGGCTCCATGACGCTGTCCAACGAGGACATCCTTGACGTGGTGAAGATCCTCGTCGAGCTGCGCAACGGCCGTGGCGAGGTCGACGACATCGACCACCTCGGCAACCGCCGCGTGCGCTGCGTCGGCGAACTGGCCGAGAACCAGTACCGCAGCGGCCTCGCGCGCATCGAGAAGGCGGTCAAGGAGCGCCTGGGCCAGGCCGAGACCGAGGCGCTGATGCCGCACGACCTGATCAACAGCAAGCCGATCAGTGCGGCGCTGAAGGAGTTCTTCGGGGCGTCGCAGCTTTCGCAGTTCATGGACCAGACCAACCCGCTGAGCGAGATCACGCACAAGCGGCGCGTGTCGGCCCTCGGCCCGGGCGGCCTGACGCGCGAGCGCGCCGGTTTCGAGGTGCGCGACGTGCACCCGACCCACTACGGGCGCGTCTGCCCGATCGAGACGCCGGAAGGCCCGAACATCGGCCTGATCAACTCG
>CAZUBF010000190.1:0-5886 GCA_964618555.1 uncultured Azohydromonas sp. | reverse complement strand
GGCCGCCGCGGATCCGGCTTCGCCGGTCCGCTGGCGGCGCCCCCTCGAGGGGGAGGCGACCGCAGGTCGCTTCGGGGGTGGGCCATCAATATTTGACGTAGACGTCGGTCAGCAGGTCGGCCTGCGTGGGCAGCGGCGCCGCCTTGGCCTCGGTGACGGCACGCTCGATCAGCCCCAGCACCTCATGGTCGATGGCCTGCAACTCGGCCGCACCGATCACGCCGGCGCCGGTGACCGCGGCGGCGAACTTCTTCAGGCAGTCCTGGTGGGCTCGGATGTCGTCGAGTTCGCCCGGTGCGCGGTAGGTCTGCGCGTCGCCCTCGAAGTGGCCGTGGAAGCGCACCATCTTGCATTCCAGCAGCGCCGGTCCGCCGCCCTTGCGCGCACGGTCGATGATCTCGCCCGCGGCCTCGTGCACGGCGAAGAAGTCGGTGCCGTCCACCGTCACGCCGGGCAGGCCGAAGCCGGCGGCGCGATCGACGTAGCTGTCCACCGCCACGCCGTAGTCGCGGCTGGTGCTCTCGGCATAGCCGTTGTTCTCGACGACGAAGATCGCCGGCAGGTTCCACACTGCGGCCAGGTTCAGGCTCTCGAGGAAGGTGCCCTGGTTGCTGGCGCCGTCGCCGACGAAGCTGATCGCCACGTCGCTCGGCTGCCCCGCCTTGGCGCGGAACTTGGCCGCCAGCGCCGCGCCGCAGACCAGCGGCGCGCCGGCACCGAGGATGCCGTTGGCACCCATCATGCCCTTGTCGAGGTCGGCGATGTGCATGCTGCCGCCCTTGCCTTCGCAGCTGCCACCCTTCTTGCCGTAGATCTCCTTCATCATCGCCAGCGGGTCCACGCCCTTGGCGATGCAGTGGCCGTGGCCGCGGTGCGTGCTGGCGATGCGGTCGCCGTCGCCGAGGTGCATCATGATCCCGGTGCCCGCGGCCTCCTCGCCGGCGTACAGATGCACGAAGCCGGGGATGTCGCCGCGGCCGAAGTCGATGTGCAGCCGCTCCTCGAACTCGCGGATCGTGCGCATCGTGCGGTAGGCCTGGAGCAGTTGCTCCTTCGATTGCGGGAACGGATTGCCTGCCATCGCGGGTCTCCTGTCGTGGTCATCGGGAAGTCGTTGAGGGGATCGGACGCGTCCCGTTCCGCAGGAGCCCCTGCTCGGCCGCCACCGTCATGCAGCGGGCCACGTCCACGGTGAGGAAAGCGTTCTCGCGCAGCGTCATCGACACGCGCTGGCCGGGCTCGAAGGCGAGTTCACGCTCGCCGTCGAGCGCCACCGTGCCGGCGCTCGCGGCGATCGCCATCGGCTCGTCGGCCACCATGCGCTGCCAGCTGGCGATCGGGACCGGACGCACCATGCCCGGGGCGATCGGCGCGTCGATCGCCAGCAGCGCGTGGCGCCGGTCGTGCGCCATCTGCACGGCCAGACCGCCCGGGTCGCGCCGGCCCACCGGCTGCAGCAGCCCGCCGATGGCCGACAGGCCGATCGACTGCGGGTCGGCGAAGGCCAGGTACGCGGCGTCGAGCGAGCTGGTCTTCCACAGCGCACGCGCGCCGACGCTGCGGTCGTGCGTGACGACGGCGTCGACGATCGCCACGTCGCGGCGGTCGCCGCGCAGCGCGTCGGCGATGTGCACCTCGACGAGCTTGTTCGGTGCCAGTGCATCGGCCGGGGCGATCCGTCCGCCGGCCCACAGACCCACGGCCATGCCGGTGATCGTCGGCTCGCGCATCTCGGGGAAGGCGTTGTTGGTGCCGGTGGACAGTCCGGCGACCGGGATGCGGCTGCCGCCGCCGACCAGCTGCCGCACCACGGCGCGGTGCGTGCCGTCGCCGCCGAGCACGACGATCGCCGACACGCCGGCGCGCATCAGCAGCCGCGTCGCCTCGAAGGTGTCGTCGACGGTCGAGGTCGGTTCCATCGCGAGGAACTCGATCGCGGGATAGGTCGACTCGTCGTGCGCGCGCCGCAGGTGGCGTTCGAGCAGCGCGCGGATGCCGCCCTTGTCGGGCATGACCAGCGCACGCCTGACGCCGCAGGCCGCGGCGCTCGACAGCACGCGCAACACGATGTTCACGCGGTCGGTGATCTGCAGGTTGCCGGCGTTGGCGACGATGCGGCGGATGTCGCGCGCCGAGACGGGGTTGGCGACGACGCCGATGCACGGCTCGTGCGGGCGGGCAGCGGGGTCCGGGCGGGTGACTTGGGCGTCCACGGATCTGGCTGCCTGCAGCGTCCGTGCCAGCCACCGGCCGGCGCGCGCACGTGCCTCGTGCCACGCCAGCGCGTCGAGGGTTCTCCCCGAGTGCGAGCGCTGTCACGCCGATACACCTGTCACAGGCTTCGCTGTGACAGGTGTCGCGATCAGTCGTTGCGGTGGTGCGGCGGCTCGATGCCCCAGCGTTTCATGCGCCGGTAGACCGTCATGCGCGACAGGCCCATCTGGTGCGCCACGGCGCTGACGTTCCAGCGCGCCGCACGCAGGTACTGCAGCAGCAGCCGTGCGTCGGGTGGCAGCAGCGCCGCCGCCGGATGGTCGCGCTGCGCCTTGGCCAGCGTGGCCACCAGGTGGTCGGGCAGGTCGTGCACCCCGACCACGCCGTCGCGGCACACGGCACGCGCGAACTCGACGACGTTGTGCAGCTCGCGCACGTTGCCCGGCCAGGCATGGCCGCGCAACAGCGCCTCCGCCTCGGCCGACAGCTGCACCGCGGGCTCGCCCTGGCGCAGCAGCCGGCCCAGCAGCCACGGCAGGTCGCGCCGCTCGCGCAGCGGCGGCAGCTGCAGGTGCGCGCCGGCCAGGCGGTAGAACAGGTCGTCGCGGAAGCGGCCGGCGCGCACCAGCGCCTCGAGGTCGCAGTGCGTCGCGGCGACGACCCGGATGTCCACCGGCACCGGCTTCGTCGCCCCCACCGGCAGCACCTCGCGCTCGGCGAGCACGCGCAGCAGCCGCGCCTGCAGCGCCAGCGGCATGTCGCCGATCTCGTCGAGGAACAGCGTGCCGCCGTCGGCTTCCTGGATCAGGCCGCGTTTGCCCCTGGCCGCCGCACCCGAGAAGCTGCCCGCCAGGTGACCGAAGAGCTCGCTCTCGATCAGCGTCTCGGGGATCGCCGCGCAGTTGACGGCGACGAACGGCCGCGCGGCTCGCCGGCCGGCCTGGTGCAGCGCCTTCGCGAAGAACTCCTTGCCGCTGCCGGTCTCGCCGGTGAGCAGGATGCTGACCGGCGTGTCGACCAGGCGCGCGGCGCGCGCGATCTGCCTGTCGAGCTGCGGGTCGCCGCCGGACAGCGCGGCCAGCGGCGCCGGGATCTCGGGCTCGACCGGCGGCGCGACCGGCGCAGGATGACGCGTCGGCGGCGGCACGGCGTGCAGGAACAGCACCCGCCCGCTGGTGGCCAGCGTGACCGCGCGGCGGTCGCCCGGCGCCGAACGCACGTAGCGCCCCAGGTCGTCGAAGCGGACGCTGCAGCAGCGGTCGAAGGGCAGCCCGAGCACGGTGGTGCCCGCCTCGGCTTCGAGCAGCTGCTGCGCGGCGCGGTTGTGGCCGATGATGCGGCCCGCGGCGTCGAGCGCCAGCAGATGGTCGGGGCTGATCTCGACGAACTCGGGCGACGGGTGCAGCTTGATCACCCAGTCGTTGCGGAACCAGCGCAGGAAGTTCGCGTTCTCGACCCGGCTGGCGTAGACCTTGACCAGTTGCAGCGCCAGGTGCTGCGTGCTCTTGGCCTGCGGCGACGTGAGCGCCGAGATGTCGAGGATGGCGTTCAGGCGGCCCAGCGGGTCGAACACCGGCGCGGCCGTGCAGGTCAGCGGAATGTGGGTCGCGTCGAAGTGGTCGTCCTGGTGCACCGTCAGCGCGCGCCCGGTGGCGATCGCGGTGCCCACGCCGCAGGTGCCGGCACGGTGCTCGCTCCAGTCGCTGCCCAGGTACAGCCCGGCGCGACGCAGGCCGGCGTCGAGCTGCAGGTCGCCGATGAAGTCGACCGTGACGCCGCGCGCGTCGGTCAGCAGCACGCAGTAGCCCATGCCGGCGACCTGCTGGTACAGCGCCTCCAGGCCGTGGCGCGCGATGCGCAGGAAGTCGTCGATGCGCTCCTGGTGCTCGCGCACGCGGTGCAGCGGCAGGATCACCGCCTCCTGCATCCGCGTCGGGTCGAGCCGGTGCTGCTGCACGCAGCGCCGCCACGACTCGCGGATCACCTGTTCGGGGTCGTGCACCGCCGCGAGCTGCGCCGGCAGCGCACCGCCCTCGGCCGCGAGCCGGATGACGCTCTCGATGTGCTGCCGCTGGCGCGCTTGCATCCGCTGTCTCCTTCGCCGGACGCCCGACGGGCGCGCCGGTCGGGTGGCGCGGGCGGCCGCTGCGCCGGCCGCCGGAACGGCGAATGTAGCGCCGCGGCGGCCCACTATGATCGCCGCCCCTGCATGGCGCGAACGGCGGGTGCATGTCGTCCTGGTGTGCGATCGACTTCGGCACGTCGAACTCGGCCGTGGCCATCGCACGGCCCAGCGCGCAGGCCGCGTCGCTGGTCGCGGTCGAGAACGGCCTGGCGACGATGCCGACCGCGGTGTTCTATTTCACCGACGCCGACGAGGCGGCGCACTGCGCCGGCGTGCAGCGGCCCGCCGGCGCGCTGCCCCGCGCCTACGGCCGCGCCGCGGTGCAAGCCTACGTCGAGGGCGCCGGCGGCCGGTTGATGCGCTCGCTCAAGTCGATCCTCGGATCCTCGCTCGCCGACCAGGCCACCGACCTCGGCGAAGGTCACGCGGTGCGTTACCTCGACGCGGTGACCGGCTACCTGCGGCGCCTGCGCGAGCTCGCCGAGAGCGCCTGCGGCGTGACGCCCGAACGCGCGGTGCTCGGCCGGCCGGTGTTCTTCGTCGACGACGACCCGGAGCGCGACGCCCGCGCGCAGGCCACGCTCGAGCGCGCGGCACGCGCCGCGGGTTTCGCCGACGTGCGCTTCCAGTTCGAACCGATCGCCGCCGCCCTCGACTTCGAGCGCACCGCCGCGCGCGAGCAGCTCGTGCTGGTGGCCGACATCGGCGGCGGCACCTCGGACTTCTCGCTGGTGCGCGTCGGCCCGCGCCAGCGCAGGCGCGTCGACCGCCGCGCCGACATCCTGGCCAGCCACGGCGTGCACGTCGCCGGCACCGACTTCGACCGCCGCATCGAGCTGGCCGTGGTGATGCCGCCGCTGGGCCTGGGTGCGCGCGGCCCGGCGGCCGCCGGTGCGCGTGAGGTGCCCAGCGCGATCTACCACGACCTCGCGACCTGGCACCTGATCAACACCTGCTACCGCCCCCAGCGCGTGGCCGACGTGCGCGCGATGGCCGACTGGTACGACGATCCGGTGCCGCATCGCCGGCTGATGCACGTGCTCGACCAGCGTCTCGGCCACGACCTGGCCGCGCGCAGCGAGGCGGCGAAGATCGAGGCCGGCTCGGCAGGCGCCGCGCTCATCGACCTGTCGCGCGTCGAGCCCGCCCTGGTGGCGACGCTGGACGAGGCCACCGCGCTGCGCGCGCTCGACGGCGACCTCGATCGCATCGTCGCGGCCGCGCGGCAGACGTTGCGCCTGGCCGGGTTGCCCGCCGAGGCCGTCGACGCCCTGTACTTCACCGGCGGTTCGACGGGGTGGCCGCCGCTGACGCGCCGGCTCGCCGCGACCTTCCCTCGGGCCCGCCCGGTGCACGGCGACCGCCTGGCCAGCGTCGCTCGCGGGCTGGGCGAATACGCTGCCCGCGTGTTCGGTGGCGGTTGAGGCGCCGCGCGGGCCGCCAAAGACGAAGGGCTCGACGTTGCCGCCGAGCCCTTGGACCTTCTACCGATTCTGGTAGGCGCGATTGGACTCGAACCAACGACCCCCACCATGTCAAGGTGGTGC
>CAZUBF010000189.1:0-5903 GCA_964618555.1 uncultured Azohydromonas sp. | reverse complement strand
GCATCTACCGCGGCCGGCCGGTCGACGTGGCGGTGATGAAGGACGGCTCGCTGCTGATCAGCGACGACTTCGCCGGAGCGATCTACCGCGTCACCTACACCGCGCCCTGAGCCATCGCCCGCGGGTGCGACACCCGGCGCGCCCGCGGACGAGTGGCCGTCCCGAGCCCGGCGGCGTCGCGGCCGCCGGACGGAACCGCGAATGAAGCTCCTGGCCCGACGCACCGCCCTGCCCGCCGCCGCCCTGGTCGTGTTGAGCGCCGCGCACGGCGCCGACGTCGAGGCCGGTCGCGCACGCGCGCAGCAGGCCTGCGTCGTGTGCCACGGCCCGCTGGGCATCGCGGCGGCGCCCGACGCGCCGAACCTCGCCGGGCAACCGGCCTTCTACACCGCCTCGCAGCTGCGCGCCTATCGCAACGGTTCACGCAGGCACGAGGTGATGGCGGTGATCGCCAGGACACTCAGCGACGATGACATCAACAACCTGGCCGCATGGTTCGCCGCGATCCGCATCGATGCACAGCCACCGCGCTGAACGCCGACGCGCCGCGCTCGCGGCGGGGTGGCTGCTGGCGACGGCACTGAGCGCCTCGGCGCAGCACGGCGACGCCGAGCGCGTGGTGATCACCGCCAGCGGCACCGAACTGCGGCTGTTCGACACGCCGTACGCGGTCGGCGTCGTCGACGACCAGCAGCTGCGCGCGGCCGGGCCGTTGGTCAACCTGTCGGAGGCGCTGACACGCGTGCCGGGCATCGTGGCGCACAACCGCCACAACCTCGCACAGGACCTGCAGATCCACTCGCGCGGCTTCGGCGCGCGCGCCAGCTTCGGCGTGCGCGGCATGCGGCTGTACAGCGACGGCATCCCGGCCAGCGGCCCCGACGGGCAGGGCCAGGTGTCGCACTTCGACCTCGCCGGCGCACGGCGCATCGAAGTGCTGCGCGGGCCTTTCTCGGCGCTGTACGGCCCCAGCTCGGGCGGCGTCGTGTCGCTGGTCAGCGCCGCGCCGGCCGAGCGTCGCGTCACGCTCGCCGGCGACGTCGGCAGCGACGGGCTGCGCCAGTGGCGCGCCGGCGTCGAGTCGCCGTTCGACGGCGGCTTCAGCCTGCGCGCGCAGATCGGGCGTTTCGACACCGACGGCTTCCGCCCGCACAGCCGCGCCGAGCGGCGGCTGGGCAACGTGCGGCTGGGCTGGGACGGCACGCACGACCGCGTGGTGGTGGTGCTCAACGCCATCGACCAGCCCGCGCTCGACCCGCTGGGGCTGACGCGCGCGCAGTTCGAGGCCGACCCCGACCAGACCGCCCCGGTGGCGCTGCCGCAGCAGCGCCCCGGGCAGGGCTTTCGCTACAACACGCGCAAGGACACGCGGCAGACGCAGGCCGGCGTGCAGTGGCGGCACCGCTTCGACGGCGACGGCGC
This sequence comes from uncultured Azohydromonas sp., assembly GCA_964618555.1. Lineage (GTDB taxonomy): Bacteria > Pseudomonadota > Gammaproteobacteria > Burkholderiales > Burkholderiaceae_C > Calidifontimicrobium. The sequence goes on along the minus strand of CAZUBF010000189.1, from coordinate 4,481 downwards.
GCTGCGCGAGAGCCAGGTCGGCGCCTACGCCGGGCGGCGCTCGGTGACGCAGTGGCAGTCGATTCCCGACACCGTGCAGCTGGCCAGCCCGACGCACCCGGGCGGGGTGATCGACTTCGACCGCGACTACCGCGGCATCGACGCACGCCTCGTCTGGCGCTGGACGATCGCCGGGCAGCGTGCGCTCGAGCTGGTGGCCGGCGCTTCCACCGAGGCCAGCGCCGAAGACCGCCGGGGTTTCCTGAACTTCGTCGGCGACGGGGAAGCGCGCGTGCTCGGCGTGACCGGCACGCTGCGCCGCGACGAGCGCAACCGCGTGCGCACGCGCGACGGCTACGCGCAGGCGCAGTTCGACTTCGCCGACGCGTGGACCGCCACGCTGGGCGTGCGCCGCGGCCGCGTCGACTTCCGCTCCGACGACCGCTTCGTCGTCCCCGGGGCGAACCCCGGCGACCCGCCGCTGAACCCCGACGACTCGGGACGCTTGTCGTTCGGCTACACCAACCCGGTGGCGGCGCTGCAATGGCGCGCGACGCCGGCGCTGCGCGTGTACCTCAGCGCCGCGCGCGGCTTCGAGTCGCCGACCTTCAACGAGCTGGCTTACCGCCTTGGCGGCGACAGCGGGCTGAACCGCGCGCTGAAGCCGCAGACCAGCCGCCAGTGGGAACTCGGCGCGAAGTGGCGGCCGGCCGACGGCGTCGCGCTCGACGCGGCGTGGTTCGACGCGCGCACCGACGACGAGATCGGCGTCGCGTCGAGCAGCGGCGGGCGCACGGTGTTCCGCAACGTCGGGCGCACGCGGCGCCAGGGCGCCGAACTGGACCTGCGCTGGCGCATCGCCGACGCGTGGCGCGCACAGCTGGCAGCCACCTGGCTCGACGCGACCTACGCCGACGACCTGCTGGTACCGGCCGGTCGCCGCATCGCCGGCACGCTGCAGCGCTGGGGCTACGCGGAACTGGCGTGGCTGCCTGCGCCTGCCGTCGAGCTGGCGCTGGAGGGCCGCGCGCAGGGCGACGTGCCGGTCAACGACACCAACACCGACTTCGCCGCCGGCTTCGCGCTGCTGTCGCTGCGTGCGCAGTGGCGCGTCGACCTCGGCACGGGGCGGCTCGAACTGCTCGGCCGGCTCGACAACCTGGCCGACCGCCGCGTCGTCGGCAGCGTCATCGTCAACGAGGCGAACCAGCGCTTCTTCGAGCCGGCGCCCGGGCGCGGGTGGCTGCTGTCGGCGCGCTGGACGGTGCCGTTCTGAGCGAAGGCGTCGCTCAGCCGCCGGCCGGCTTCGAGGGGGTCTTCTCGCTCCACAGCACGCCGCCGGTGGCCCAGTCGTGGCGCCGGACATCGTGGAAGACGACGTCGACGCCGTCGGCGCTGCCGCCGAGCACGCGCACGCAGGCCTCGGTGAGTTCCCTGGCCAGCGCCTGCTTCTGCTGCGGCGTGCGTCCCTCGAACAGTTCAACGCGGATCGTCGGCATGGAGGTCTCCTGGTGAAGGTTCGGGGTCGCGAGCCCGGAGGTTCTGCCACCGTGCTCGACCCCGACGGGGCGTGGCCGGACGGGCCCGGCTGCCGGAACGTTCAGTCGCGGTAGCCGGGCGAGACGCGGTCGAGCCGGCGCCGCAGCGCAGGCCACTCGACGTCGCCGTCCCACTCGCGGCCGTCGCCGATCCATTGTCGTCGCGTCGCCTCGGCCAGCGCCGCGTCGACGCCGCACACGCGCCCCGGGGCGGCGGCCATCGCGCGCAACTGTGCCTTCGCCGCGTGTTCGAGCAGGTGCATCAGCATGTACGCCTCGGCCACCGTGCGACCGACCACCAGCGGGCCGTGGTGCTCGAGCAGCACCCCGTCGAGGGTGTCCAGGCGCTGCACCAGGCGGCGCTGCTCGTCGGCGCCCAGCGCCAGCCCCTCGTAGGGATGGCGGCCGAGCCGGCCGTGCAGCCGCATCGCCCACTGCGACGTCGGCAGCAGCCCGTCGGGCAGCGCGCACAGCGCCACCGCCCAGGGGCTGTGCAGGTGGATCACGCACTCGACGTCGGGGCGCGCCGCGTGCACCGCACCGTGGATCGCGAATCCGCTCGGGTTGACGCTAGCCCCCGAGGCGTCGACGACGCGCCCGTGCACGTCGACCTTGACCAGGTTCGAGGCGCAGACTTCGTCGAACAGCAGCCCGAAGCGGTTGATCAGGTACACGCCCGGCTCGCCGGGCACGCTGGCCGAGAGGTGCGTGTAGACGGTGTCGTCCCAGCCGGCGAGCGCCGCCAGCCGGTACGCGGCGGCGAGGTCGGTGCGGACCTGGGCCTCGGTGCGGACGGGACGTGACATCGATCGACTCCTTCACGCCAGGCCGGCGGCTGCAGCGCGTCGACCGCCACGCGTCAGGCGACCGCCGCGCCTTCGGCTGGGCCGGTGCGCGGGCGGCACCCCTTCGAGAGGCGCGCCGCGCCGCAGGCGCTGCGGGGGCGGGTCGTCAATGCGCCTCCGCCGCCTTGGCCGCCTCGATCGCGTCGGCGGTGTCGCCCTTGGCGCCGTTGAAGAACAGGTTCAGCACCACCGCGGCCACCGCGGTCAGCAGGATGCCCGACTCGAGCAGCGGGTGCAGGCCGTGCGCCATATGCTGCGTCCACCGCGGCGCCACCAGCGGGATCATCCCGAAGCCGATCGACAGCGCGACGATGTACAGGTTGTTGCGGTTGTTCTTGTAGTCCACCGTCGACAGGATGCGGATGCCGGTGGCCGCGACCATGCCGAACATCACCAGCCCGGCGCCGCCGAGCACGAAGGTGGGGATGCTCTCGACGAATGCCGCCATCTTCGGCAGCAGCCCGAGCACGATCATGATCACGCCACCGGCCACCGTGACCCAGCGGCTGCGCACGCCGGTGACGCCGACCAGCCCGACGTTCTGGCTGAAGCTGGTGTACGGAAAGGTGTTGAACACGCCGCCGATCACCGTGCCCAGGCCGTCGGTGCGCAGGCCCGCAGCGAGCTCCTTCTGTCCGATCTTCTTGCCGGTGATGTCCGACAGGGCGAGAAACATGCCGGTCGACTCGATCATCACGACGATCATCACCAGCGTCATCGTCAGGATCATCACGACGTCGAAGGTCGGCATGCCGAACGCAAACGGCGTGACGACGTCGAACCAGTGCGCCTTGGCGACCTTGTCGAAGTGCATCTTGCCCATCGCCGCGGCGACGACGCAGCCCAGCACGATGCCCAGCAGCACCGAGATGTTGGCGACGAAGCCCTTCGTGTACTTGACCAGCAGCAGGATGAACAGCAGCACGACGCCCGCCACCGCCAGGTTGTCGAGCGCACCGTAGGCCGGGTTGTCGACCATCGGGATCGGCCCGGGCAGGCGCACCGCCGGCGGCGCGGCACCGGGGGCCACCGGGGCGGCCAGCGCCGGCTCGATCAGCCGGGTCATCTCGACGAGCTTGGGCACGTCGACGTTCTGCGCCATCGGCGCCGGACCGCCCATCGCCCAGCCGACGCCGACGCGCATCAGGCTGATGCCGATGATCGCGATGATCGTGCCGGTGACCACCGGCGGGAAGAAGCGCAGCAGCCGGCTCATCACCGGCGCGATCAGCACGCTGAGCACGCCGGCGCCGATGATCGCTCCGAAGATCGCGCGCGCGCCCTCGACGCCGCTTTGCGCGTTGGCCATCGCGACCATCGGGCCGACGGCGGCGAAGGTCACGCCCATCATCACCGGCAGCTTGATGCCGAAGTACTTTGTGAACCCCAGCGACTGGATCAGCGTGACGATGCCGCAGGCGAACAGGTCCGCCGAGATCAGCAGCGCGACCTGTTCGGGGCTGAGCCTGAGCGCGCGGCCGACGATCAGCGGCACCGCGACCGCGCCGGCGTACATCACCAGCACGTGTTGCAGCCCGAGCGCGGTCAGCCGGCCGGCGGGCAGTCTCTCGTCCACCGGGTGGACGGCGGTTGCGGACATGCTTGTCTCCTCGGCAAGGTGTGCGGACGATGGGCCGCGTCGCGGCCCGGGGTGGGCGGCCCCGCGCGTCGCGCGGGGTCATCGCGGGGTCTCGGGCGGGTCAGTTCACCGGCGCGCCGTTGTCGAACCAGCGCTTGACCAGCGCGCGTTCGGCGTCGGTGATCTGCGTCGCGTTGTTCAGCGGCATCAGCTTGAGCACCGAGGTCTGCTGAAACACGGCCTGCGCGTGCTGCTTGAGCAGTTCGGGCGTGTGCAGCGCGACGTTCTTGTTCTGCATCTCGGCGTTGTGGCACATCACGCAGCGCTGATCGACGATGGCGCGCACCTGCGCGTAGCCGGCCGGCGCCGCGGCCATCGCCCTCGCCTCGGCGCTCGGCGGCGCGGGCGCCAGCCACACCACCATGCCGAGCAGAACCGCGGCGCCGACGATGGCGTGCTCCCACGGCGCGCGGCGGTGCTCGACGTGCGCCTTGTGGCGCGCGACGAAGCTGTGGCGGATCAGCGCGCCGGCCAGCATCA
>CAZUBF010000188.1:0-6006 GCA_964618555.1 uncultured Azohydromonas sp. | reverse complement strand
CACCACCACCGCCGCCGTAGCTTCCGCCGCCGCCACCACCGCCGCGACCGTAAGGGCTGCGGCCCCCGCCGCCACCGCCGTAGCCGCCGCCACTGCCGCCGCCACCACCGCCGTATCCGCCGCCGCCGCCGCCGTAGCCACCGCGGCCACCGCCGCCGCCGCCCGGTCGGTCCTCGCGCGGACGCGCTTCGTTGACGACCACTGCGCGCCCTTCGAGCGACTGGCCGTTCATGCCATTGATCGCCGCCTGCGCCTCGGCGTCGCTACCCATCTCGACGAAGCCGAACCCCTTCGATCGCCCCGTCTCGCGGTCCATCATGACCTTGGCCGAGGTGACGGTGCCGAACTGCGAGAACGCCTGCTGGAGCGATTCGTCGCGCACGCTATAGGCGAGGTTGCCTACGTACAACTTGTTTCCCATGGGGAAGCCCTTTTGTTCAATCACGGATAACCAGGTGGAGCTTCAACCCATCGTGAGACATTCAACCGAAGGCGCCGCATCCAGACACAGGCCTGCTGATTATCAATCTTCGGTGCCGCGCCGCAATCTTGCGGCACCGATTTGTTGTTTTGTGTCATTGTGGGTTTCCCCAGGGTCGGCGCCGCGTCGGCCCCGGATTGGTGCGCACGGCGGGCGGTAGCATCGAGTGCGATGGGATCTGCGCACGAGTTCGACCACGTGATCGTCGGTGCCGGCACCGCCGGCTGCCTGCTCGCGAACCGGCTCAGCGCCGACCCGCGGCGACGCGTCCTGTTGCTCGAGGCGGGCGGGCGCGACGACTACCTGTGGATCCACATCCCGGTCGGTTACCTGTACTGCATCGGCAATCCGCGCACCGACTGGCTCTATCAGACCGAACCCGACCCGGGCCTGAACGGTCGCAGCCTGCGCTACCCGCGCGGCCGCGTGCTCGGCGGCAGCTCGAGCATCAACGGCATGATCTACATGCGCGGTCAGGCGCGCGACTACGACGGCTGGGCCGGACTCACGGGCGACCCGGCGTGGCGCTGGAACGAGTGCCTGCCGTTCTTCCGCCGCCACGAGGACCACTGGCGCGGCGACGCCGGCGGCGACGAGGATTTCCGCGCCCACCACGGCCACGGCGGCGAGTGGCGCGTCGAGCGCCAGCGCCTGCGCTGGGACGTGCTCGACGCTTTCGCGCAGGCGGCTCGCGAGGCCGGCATCCCGGCCAGCGACGACTTCAACCGTGGCGACAACGAAGGCGTCGGCTACTTCGAGGTCAACCAGAAGCGCGGCGTGCGCTGGAACGCCAGCAAGGCCTTCCTGCATCCGGTGCGCACGCGACCGAACCTCGCGGTGTGGACCGGCGCCACCGTCGAGCGCGTGCAGCTCGAGCGCGGCGCCGACGGCCGCTGGCGCGCCTGCGGCGTCGAGCTGCGCGGCGCCGGACTGCCGCCGGCGGTGCATGCGCGTGCCCAGGTGCTGCTGGCCGCCGGGGCGGTCGGCACGCCGGCGCTGCTGCAGCGCTCGGGCATCGGCCCGGCGGCGCTGTTGCAGGGCCTGGGCATCGAGCCGCGGCACGATCTGCCGGGCGTCGGCGAGAACCTGCAGGACCACCTGCAGATCCGCGCCGTCTTCGGCGTCGATGGCGTGCGCACGCTGAATACCGTCGCCGCCACGCCCTGGGGCAAGGCCGGCATCGCGCTCGAGTACCTGCTGCGGCGCAGCGGGCCGATGAGCATGGCGCCTTCGCAACTCGGCGCGTTCACCCGTTCGTCGCCGCAGCGGCGCTGGCCGAACGTCGAGTACCACGTGCAGCCGCTGTCGCTCGACGCCTTCGGCCAGCCGCTGCACCGCTTCAACGCCTTCACCGCCAGCGTGTGCAACCTGAACCCGACATCGCGCGGGCGCGTGCGCATCCGTTCGCCGCGCGCCGAAGACGCGCCGCGCATCGAGCCGAACTACCTCGGCACGCCCGAAGACCGCCAGGTCGCTGCCGATTCGCTGCGGCTGACGCGGCGCATCGCCGCGATGCCGGCGCTGGCGCGCTACCGCCCGCGCGAAATCAAGCCCGGTGTCGAGTTCCAGTCCGACGAGGAACTCGCCCGGCTCGCCGGCGACATCGGCACGACCATCTTCCACCCGGTCGGCACCACACGCATGGGGCGCGCCGACGACGCGTTGGCGGTCGTCGACAGCCGGCTGCGCGTGCACGGCATGGACGCGCTGCGCGTGGTCGACGCCGGCGTCATGCCGACGATCACCAGCGGCAACACGAACTCACCGACGCTGATGATCGCCGAGCGCGCCGCGCAGTGGTTGATCGAAGAGGAGTCCATCGGTTTGTGAGTGCCCGCTTTCCCGTGAACGTCGACCATCCTGAGTCGGTGGTGCGGCGGCGGAGGGGGTAAGCCCCGATTTCGGCGCGCGGCGTCACTTCCTAGACTGCGCGCTCTCGCAGCGCCACGGCCGGTCACGCCGCGGTCGGCTGGACGGAGGCCCGAGGAGACTGAACAACACCGATCGCCCGACAACGATGCATCCGCCGCGAGGGTGTCGCGCCATGGGCGATGCCGGGACGACGCGGATCGAAGCGCCGGCACCGCCGGCGCTTTTTCTTTTTTCGCCACCTGCCGGGTTGGAACGCCGGTTGACGCGGGCTTTTCCGACGACCGCCGCCGGCGTGCCGGCCTAGCATGGGTTGCCGATCCCGCCACGCCGACCCGCCATGCCCGTCGACCCCGAACTGCGCAGCCTCGACATCGACATTCCGGCCCAGCCCGACGCGCTGGTCAAGCTGTCGCTGTTGCTGGCCGAGGACGACATCAACCTGCAGGCGGTGTCCGCGCTGATCGAGGCCGACATGGCGCTCGCGGCGTCGGTGATGAAGGCGGTCAACTCGTCGCTGTACGGCCTCAAGGGCCGCGTGCAGACGGTGCAGCAGGCGATCACCTACCTGGGTATGCGCGAGGTCGCGGCGATCACTTTCGAGATGGGGTTGCGTGCCGCGTTCCCGCCGGCGCCCGAACTCGAGCCGATCTGGCAGCGCGCGGCGGTGCGCGGGATGATCATGGGTCGGATGGGCCAGCAACTGGGAGTCGACGGCTGGGCCGCGCACTCGGCCGGGCTGTTCGAGGAGTGTGGCAAGGCCGTGCTGTTCCGCCATGCAAGCGATCACTACCGCTCGATGCTGCGTGCCGCGGCCAACGACCTCGAACTGATCTCGCTCGAGCGCGCAGGCTTCGGCGTCAGCCACGAGGCACTCGGCGCGGCGTTGTGCGAGAGCTGGGGCCTGGCGGCCCCGGCAGTGGCCAGCGTGCGCCACCACGTCGACGTCCAGGCCGGTGGCGACCTGCCTGCTGGCATGCCGCGCACCGCGGTGCTGGCGCTGTCGGCGGTCGCCGCAGTGCTGATGCGCGACGCCGACGACCTGGAGACGGTCGTGCATCGCCTGATGCCGCAGGTGCCGCTGGACGAAACGCTGGTGCTGCGCGCCGCGCGCAAGGTGCACGAGCACCTCGAAGAAGCGCGCGCCCACGGGCGCTGAACGCACGCCGCCGCGCCGGCGGCGGCGCTGCTTGCAGGCAAACCCGCTAGGTCGGGCGCTGCGGCGCGGCTAGGCTGCGCCGTCGTGTCCGTCGCCGCCCCCCCACCGATGCCTGCCGTGCCGCGCGAGTCGCTCGCGCTGCAGCGCCTGTACCACTGGGAGCGCAGCGCCCCGGGACGGGTCGCGCTGACGCAGCCGGTCGGTGGCGGTGTCGTGGTCGACCACACCTGGGCCGAGGTGGCCGACGAGGCCCGGCGCATGGCCGCGCACCTGCGCACGCACGACCTGCCTCCAGGCAGCCGCGTCGCGATCCTGTCAAAGAACTGCGCGCACTGGCTGATCGCCGACTTCGCGATCTGGATCGCCGGTCACGTCTCGGTGCCGCTGTACCCGACGCTCGCCGCGGCGACGGTGCGCCAGATCCTCGAGCACAGCGACGCGAGGCTGCTGTTCGTCGGCAAGCTCGACGGCTGGCCGGCGATGCGCCAGGGGGTGTCCGAGGCGCTGCCGTGCATCGCGATGCCGCTGGCGCCGCCCGAGGCGCGCGCGAGCCTGCCGCAGTGGGGCGAGATCGTCGCGACCACCGCGCCGCTGGGCGGCGAGCCCGTGCGCGACGGCGGCGACCTGGCGACCATCATGTACACGTCGGGCACCACCGGGCAGCCCAAGGGCGTGATGCACAGCTTCGCGAACTTCGCCTGGGCCATGGCGGCCGGTCTGAAACGCGTGCCGATCGACGCCGACGCGCGCATGCTCAGCTACCTGCCTCTGGCGCACGTGGCCGAGCGCACGCTGGTCGAGCACGGACAACTCGCCACCGGGATGCGCGTGTACTTTGCCGAGAGCCTGGACACCTTCACCGCCGATCTGCAGCGCGCACGACCGACGGTGTTCTTCAGCGTGCCGCGGCTGTGGGTCAAGTCCCAGCAGGGGGTGCACGCGAAGCTGCCGCCGGCGCGGCTGCGGCGGCTGCTCGCGGTGCCGTTGCTCGGCGGCGTGGTGCGCCGCCGGATCCTGGCCGCGCTCGGCCTCGACCGGTGCCGCTTTGCCGCCGGCGGCGCGGCGCCGATGCCGCCCGACCTGCTGCGCTGGTACGCCGGGATCGGACTGCCGCTGATCGAGGTCTACGGCATGACCGAGAACTGCGGCGTGTCGCACTCGACGCTGCCCGGTCGCATGAAGCCGGGCAGCGTCGGACTGCCCTACGACGGCGTGCAGGCGCGCATCGACCCGGTCGGCGGCGAGATCCAGATGCGCAGTGCCGGCGTGATGCTCGGCTATCACCGCGACAGCGAGCTCACGCGCGAATCGTTCACCGACGACGGCTGGCTGAGGACTGGCGACCGGGGCCGCCTCGACGACGAGGGCTGGCTGTGCATCACCGGCCGTGTGAAGGACCTGTTCAAGACCAGCAAGGGCAAGTACGTGGCGCCGGCGCCGATCGAGGACCGCCTGGTGATGCACGCCGACGTCGAGGCCTGCGTCGTCGTCGGCGCCGGTCTCGCGCGGCCGCTGGCGCTGCTGATGCTCAACGCCGGCGCGACGACGCGCGCCGCGGACGCCACGTTGCGCGCGGCACTCGAGGCGTCGCTGGCGGCGCACCTGGGTGCCGTCAACGCCGCGCTCGACCCCCACGAGCGGCTGGGCTGCGTCGTCGTCACGACCGAGACGTGGACGGTCGACAACGACTTCGTCACGCCGACCTTCAAGGTCAGGCGCAACCGCATCGAACAGGCCTATGCCGCGCACTACGAGCGCTGGCTCGATGCCGGCACCGCGGTGGTGTGGCTGTGACCGCCTCCCGGATCGGGCTGCGCCCCGCGGGGGTGGGCCGCCGAAGCGTCGCCGCGGGACGACCCGGCCGCCACGCTGACGCGCGGCAGGGCCGCGCGCCGCGATCCGACCCGTGCGCGCCCGCGCCCCGCCGGGTGGGCTAACCTTGCGGCCTCGGACACTTTCACGCCCTTCCCTGCAACCACCACCGCGCGACCGCGCATCCGAGAGCCCACCGATGACCACCACCACCACCGACGACGCCCTCGCGCTGCAGCGCCTGTACCACTGGGAATCGACCGCGCCGGACAAGGTCGCCTTCACGCAGCCGACGGGCGGCGGGGCGGTGCGCGACTACACCTGGCGCGAGGTGAGCGACCAGGCGCGGCGCATGGCCACGCACCTGCGCAACCTGGGCATCGGCCCGGGCGACCGCGTGGCGATCCTGTCGAAGAACACCGCGCACTGGATGATGAGCGACTTCGCGATCTGGCTCGCCGGCGGCGTGTCGGTGCCGTTGTACCCGACGCTGGCGCCGGCGACGATCTCGCAGATCCTCGAGCACTCGGGATCGAAGGTGCTGTTCGTCGGCAAGCTCGACGGCTGGGAGCACATGAAGCCGGGCGTGCCCGCCGCGCTGCCGTGCATCAGCCACCCGCTGTCGCCCGACGACGCGAAGCGCAGCTACCCGCGCTGGGACGACATCGTCGCGAAGACGCCGCCG
>CAZUBF010000187.1:0-6047 GCA_964618555.1 uncultured Azohydromonas sp. | reverse complement strand
GAGCGCTCGAACAGCTCGATCGTCGCGCGCTCGTCGGCGCCGAGTTCACCGCGCGGGCTGACCGCACGCGGCTGGCCGGCGTCGCCGCGCGCCCAGGCGTCGAACGGCGAGGCGTCGTCGAGCCACAGCCACGCGCCCAGCGCGGCGGCCAGCCACAGCGCCAGTGCGGCGCGTGCCGTGGTCGACGCGCGCGGCCGGCTCATTCGAGCCCGGCGCGGCGCAGGCGCACGCGCAACCGGTCGATCTCGTCCTCGAGGTCGGCGACCAGCGCCGCGAGCTCGGGCACCGCGTCGAAGTCGCGCTCGAGCCGCCACAGCACGCGCGCGCGGCGCAGCGCCGCGGCGTCGAAGTGCCACGGCGCGGGGGTCGTCGCCAGCAGCCCCTGCTCGACGCGCTGGCGCACCCAGTGCGGCGGCGCGGCGGTGGCGCGGCACAGTTCGTCGAGCGTGAGCATCACGTCGTCGAGCATCGCGTCGATCAGCGCGTCGGTGGTCATCGCGTCAATCTCCCCGCTCGTCCTCGGCGCGCGCGACGCGGCGCGCGTCGAACTCGGCGCCCAGCTCGACGGCCATCTGCTCGTAGAGCCTGCGCGCACGCGGGTCGTGCGCGCTGGGCAGCACGACGCGCAGCGTCAGGTCGAGGTCGCCCGCCACCTTGCCCGGCAGACCCCTGCCGCGGACCGTCAGCACGCGCCCGCCCTGCGCTCCGGCAGGCACGCGCACGCGCAGCGTCGAGCCGTCGGGCAGCTCGACCGGCACCACGGCGCCGAGCGCCGCCTCCCACGGCGCCACCGGCAGGTCGGCGACGAGGTTTGCGCCGTCGACGCGGAACCGCGGGTGCGCACGCAGCTGCACCTCGAGGAACAGGTCGCCGGCCGGCGCACCGCCGTGGCCGGCGCCACCCTGGCCGGACAGCCGGATCATCTGCCCCGGGCGCACGCCCGGCGGGATCTTCACGTCGAGCCGGCGCTCGGCCAGCCGCACGCGGCCTTCGGCGTCGACCTGCGGCGACTTCAGCGTCACCTGGCGCGTCGCGCCGCGCAACGCGTCGTCGAGGTCGAGCACGATCTTCGCGTGGTGGTCCTCGCCGCGCATGGCCCGCGCGTGGCCGGCGTGAGCGCCGCGTCGTGCGCCGTGGCCCGTGCGGCCGAACAGCTCGGCGAAGAAGTCGCTGAAATCGCCGGCGTCCATGCCCTCGAAGCCGCGGTCCGAGAACTCGAACCCGGCGTCCCAATCGGGCGGTGGCGTGAAGCTCTCCCCGGCCCGGTGGCCCTGGCCGATCGCGTCGTAGGCGGCGCGGCGCTCGGCGTCGGACAGCACCGCGTACGCTTCGTTGACTTCGCTCATGCGCGCGGCGGCATCGGCTTCCTTGCTGACGTCGGGGTGGAACCGCCGCGCCAGCTTGCGGTAGGCCTTCTTGACGTCGTCGGCGGTGGCGTCGCGCGCGACGCCCAGCACCTGGTAGTAGTCCTTGAACTGCAATGCCGCACTCCTCGCCCCTTCATGTGCGACCGCATGCCGCGCCTTCAAGCCCCGCCGGACGGTCGCATCACGGCGGCCCTTGAAGCCGGCGCCGGCAGTCCCTACATCGTCGGCATGCGGGCGCGCCGCGACCTCACCGGGGCGTCCGTGTTCATCCCACCCAGGAGACCCGACCATGTACCGAAGCCTGTTCCCCCGCGACCTGTTCGCGGAAATGGACCGCCTGACACGCGACATGCACCAGGCGTTCGAGCTGACCCCGGCGATCCGCGGCTTCGCCCGCGGCGGCTACCCGGCGCTGAACGTCGGCAGCACGCCCGGTGCGGTCGAGATCTACGCCTTCGCGCCCGGCATCGATCCGGCCAGCGTCGAGGTCAACCTCGATCGCGGCGTGCTGACGATCGCCGGCGAACGACGCGCCACGGCGCCGGAAGGCGACGCCAAGACCACGCTGCACGTCAACGAGCGCTTTGCCGGACGCTTCCGCCGCGTGATCAGCCTGCCCGACGACGTCGACCCGAACGCCGTGACCGCCGACTACCGCGACGGCGTGCTGCACGTCAGCGTCAAGCGCCGCGAATCGGCCCAGCCGCGGCGCATCGAAGTGCAATGAACCCGAGGAGTTCCACCATGAGCGACACCACCGTCACCACCGCATCGAACCCGGCACCCGATGCGCGCCGCGAGCCGGCCCTGCTGCCCCCGGTCGACGTCGTCGAGGACCCGACCGGCATCACGCTGTACGCCGACCTGCCCGGCGTGCCGAAGGACAAGCTGAACCTGCGCGTCGAGGGCGACACGCTGTCGATCGACGCCGAGCTGGTGCTGCCCCTGCCGCAGGGCATGGAGCCCAGCCATGCCGAGGTGCAGCTGGCGCGCTACCGCCGCGCGTTCACGCTGAGCAAGGAGCTCGACCCGACCAAGGTCGGCGCCGAGCTGAACCACGGCGTGCTGCGCGTGCGCATCCCGAAAGCGGAGCACGCGCAGCCGCGTCGCATCCAGGTGCAGGTCGGCTGAACGGCGGCACCCTCTGCCGGCCGGTCCCGCGCACGCGGCCCGGCCGTGCCCTCGTGGAAGGAGCCCCGACGATGAAGATCGACGACATCCGCCACGGCTTCGGTTCGCTGTGGGACACGGTGACCGAAGGCTGGGAGCGCCTGCGCGAGTCCGCCGCGGGCGCGTTGACGCGTTTCCGGCCCGGTGCGACGTCGAACCTGCCGGCGCGCGACGAGATCGACGACACCCTTTACCTGCCCAGCGCCGCATGGTCGGTGATCGGCGGCGACGTGTTCGAGGACGAACGCCGCGTCGTCGTGCGCCTCGAGGCGCCGGGCATGAACAAGGACGACTTCGACCTGCAGGTGTCCGGCGACACGCTGGTCGTTCGCAGCGAGAAGCGCTTCGAGCGCGAAAGCACCGAAGGCCGCTGGCGCGTGCTGCAGTGCGCCTACGGCGCGTTCCACCGCAGCGTGCCGCTGCCGGCGGCAGTCGACAGCGAGGGCGCACGTGCGACTTATCGCGACGGCGTGCTGCGCGTCGAGCTGCGCAAGCGCGAGCCGGCACGCCCGCGTGCCGTGCAGATCCGCGTCGGCTGACGCCAACCGCGACCGCTCGCTTCGATTCGGCGCCTACACCTTGACGTGGCGAAGCGTCGTGCGCGCGATGCGGCCGCACGGGCAAATGCTGTGCTCAGTGAAAAGGGCGCAGCGGCCCCGCGTCGGCGGCCGGCGGCAGCGTCTCAGCCGCGCACCAGCAGGCACACCGCACGCGCCTCGATCGCGCGGCCCTCGCCCACCGGCCCCAGCTTCTCGGCGGTCTTGGCCTTCACGTTGACCCGGTCGGTCGCCACGCCCATCGCGGCGGCAAGGCGCTCGCGCATGGCCGGGATGTGCGGCGCCATCTTCGGCGCCTGCGCGACGATCGTCGCGTCGACGTTGACGACGACGCACCCGGCGGCGCGCACCCGCCGCGTCGCCTCGGCCAGCAGCGCCAGCGAGTCGGCGCCGGCGAACGCGGGATCGGTGTCGGGAAAGTGGCGGCCGATGTCGCCCAGCGCCGCGGCGCCGAGCAAGGCGTCGGTGACGGCGTGCGCCAGCGCGTCGGCGTCGGAGTGCCCGGCCAGACCGTGCGTGTGCGCGATCGTCACACCGCCGAGCACCAGCGGCCGGCCGGCGACCAGCGCGTGCGTGTCCCAGCCCTCGCCGATGCGCAGCGTCGCGGTCATCGCCCCCTCCTCGTCATGCACGCCGGTGAGCAGTCGCTCGGCCAGCGCAAAGTCCTGCGGCCAGGTCACCTTGAAGTTCTCCAGCGGCGCGGTGACCAGCTTCGGCGCCAGGCCCAGCGCCTCGATGGCGCCCGACTCGTCGGTCACCGCGTCGCCGGCGTGTGCCAGCGCGCGCCGCAGCACACCCAGGCGGAACATCTGCGGCGTCTGCGCCGCCCACTTGCCGTCGCGCGCGACGGTGGACGCCACCTGACCCATCGCGTCGGCCTGCTTCAGCGTGTCGGCCAGCGGCTGTGCCAGCAGCCCGCCCACCGGGTGGTCGAGACAGGCGTCGATCAGCGCGTCGACCCAGGCCGGGCGCAGCAGGCAGCGTGCCGCGTCGTGCACCAGCACCCAGTCGTCGTCGCGCGCGCCGCGGCGCTGCAGTTCCTCGAGGCCGGCAGCGACGCTGGAAGCGCGCGTCGCGCCGCCGACCCGGGCGACCCAGCCGCGGGCGCCGTCGAACCCCGGCACGGCGGCTTCGAAACGCTCGTCGTCGCGCGCGAGCACGACCAGCGTCGCCGCCAGCCGCGGCACCGCGGCGAGCGCGGCCAGCGTGTGTGCGACGAGTGCGCGACCGGCCAGCGGCCGGTACTGCTTCGGCGTGTCGGCGCCGGCACGGCTGCCGCTGCCGGCGCAGGGCACCAGCGCGAACAGGCGGGGGGCAGGTGCGGGATCGGACATGGCCGCGTGCGATGGTTGTCGGTGGCGACGCGCGGATTGCGTCACGGCAGCAGCGCGACGATGCGCTGCGCCATGCGCTCGGTCGCGCCCCGGTGCGCCGCGGCGAAGGCCAGCGCGCGCTCGGTCCACTCGGCGCGGCGCGCGTCGCCGGTCAGCGCGACGGCGCGCGTCACGCCTTCGTCGACGCCGCCCACGCGCACGCCGGCGCGTGCGTCCAGGCACAGCTGCGCCGCCTCGGCGAAGTTGAACGTGTGCGGGCCCATCACGACCGGACAGCCGCAGGCCGCGGCCTCGATCAGGTTCTGCCCGCCCAGCGGCGCAAAGCTGCCGCCGAGCAGCGCCACGTCGGCCGCGCCGTAGTACAGCGGCATCTCGCCCATCGAGTCGCCGAGCCAGACGTCGGCGCGCGCCGCACCCGGCGGCGGCATCTCAGCCCAGCGACTGCGCCGCTGCAGCGACAGGCCGGCTCGCTCGACGAGCTGTGCGACCTCGTCGAAGCGCTGCGGGTGGCGCGGCACGACCAGCAGCAACGGACGAGGCGCAGCGACCTGCGCCCACGCGGCCAGCAGCGGCGCCTCCTCGCCTTCGCGCGTGCTCGCCGCGAGCACCACGGCGCGGCCCGCGGCGCGGCGCCAACGCTGGCCACGCTCGACCAGCTGGGGCGGCGGCGTGACGTCGAACTTCAGGTTGCCGGCCACCCACACCGGCTCGGCGCCTGCGGCGCGCAGCCGCGCCGCGTCGGCCTGAGTCTGCGCCAGCGTCGCCGCGAGCCGGCCCACCGCCGGGCGCAGCAGCGCAGCGAAGCGCACGCCCTGCTGCAGGCTCTTCGTCGACAGCCTCGCGTTGGCCAGCACCATCGGCACGCGCTGCTGCTGCGCGGCGTGCAACAGGTTGGGCCAGATCTCGGTTTCCATCAGCACGCCCACCGCGGGGCGATGGTGACGCAGGAAGCGGCGCACGGCGCCGGGCGTGTCGAACGGCAGCCAGGTGTGCAGGTCGCCGGCGCGCAGCAGCGCCCGCCCCGCCGCCCAGCCGGTGGCGGTGCTGCAGGTCAGCAGCAGGCGCAGCCCGGGGCGGTGCGCACGCAGCGCATCGACCAGCGGCGCCGCGGCGCGCGTCTCGCCCAGCGACACCGCGTGCAGCCACAGCGTGAGCGCCGACGGTGGCGGTGCACCGTACCAGCCCAGGCGCTCGCGCAGCCGCCGGCGGTAGGCCGGCTCGATGCGGCTGCGCCACAGCAGACGCAGCAGGTACGCCGGCGTGAGCAGCGTCAGCGCAAGGCTGTACAGGGCACGCGCCAGCGCCTCGTGCATCGCTGCCGCGCTCAGGCGCGCGCGCCGACGGGTCGCGGACCGTTCACGCCTGGACCCCCGGCGCCCGCACGGCACCGGCCGCCACGGCATCGCGTGCCTTCGGGCGACCGCCGCGGACCCGGTTGCACCGGCGCGCCGCCGGTGCGCTGTCGAGAGGGAGCGCCGAAAGCGCCGCAAGGATGATCCACTTCAGTGGCTCCACCGCGCTTCGCGCGACCCGCGACGCACGAACCCGACGCCATCGAGCGATCGCCGCGGATCCGGCTTGGCCGGCCCGCTGGCGGTGCCCCCTCCTCGGGAGGGGGC
>CAZUBF010000186.1:0-6155 GCA_964618555.1 uncultured Azohydromonas sp. | reverse complement strand
GCTGTGGCTGGCGAAGCCGCCGAACACCACCGAGTGGATCGCGCCGATGCGCGCACACGCGAGCATCGCGAACACCGCCTCCGGCACCATCGGCATGTAGATCAGCACGCGGTCGCCGGTCTTGACGCCGAGCTCGAGCAGCATCGCCGCGGTGCGCTGCACCTCGGCGTGCAGTTCGGCAAAGCTGTAGACGACTTCCTTGTCGACCTCGGTCGACACCCAGATCAGCGCGTTCTGGTCGCCGCAGGCGGCCACGTGGCGGTCGACGGCGTTGTGGCACAGGTTCGTCTGCCCGCCGACGAACCACTTCGCGAACGGCGGGTTCGAGTAGTCGCACACCTGGTCGAAAGGACGACGCCAGTCGATCAGCTTCGCCTGTTCGGTCCAGAAGGCGTCCCGATCGTCGATCGAGCGGCGGTGGAATTCGGCGTAGTTCATCCGTGCGTCTCCTCGGTGCTCGCGGCATCGCGGCGCGGCCGCGCCGCCGGTGTGGTTGCCGATTGTGATGCCTGCGCTTGCGTCGGCCTGACACGACCGCGCCGTGCGACGATGCGCGCCCGATGGACGCCGACAACGCCTGCACCCGCTGCGGCGCCTGTTGCGCGTGCTGGCGCGTCGACTTTGCGCACGCCGAACTCGCCAGCGAGGGCGGCTGCGTGCCCGACACGCTCGCCGAGCGCGTCGGCGCCGCCACCTGCCGCATGCGCGGCACCGACCACCAACCGCCACGATGCGCGGCGCTGGTGGGACGTCTCGGCGTGCGGGTGCGCTGCGCGATCCACGAGTGGCGCCCCGCCCCGTGCCGCGAGTTCGGACTGCGCGCGCCGCTGGGCATCGGCGACGACGCCTGCGACCGTGCCCGTGCGCGCCTGGCGCTGCCGCCGCTGGGCCGGTGAACGCGCCGCGTGTCTCGTACACGCGGCGGTCGCGTCACCCCTTGGCCGCAGCGCCGCGTCGGCTTAAGCTCGGGTACCCGGGTCGACACCCCGCAGACCGCTGTCACCGCGCGGGGCTGGCAGGCCCTCACCGACAGGAGCACGACGACGATGACCTCGCCGCGAAGGAATCGGGCCCCGTCGCCGACGGCGGACGAGGCGTCACCCGTTGACGACCTGAGCCTGCCCGGGCACGACGCGCTGGTGCAGCATCCCGACGGGTGGTACTGGCTCGCGGCCGACGGCAAGCAGCAGTTCGGCCCGTTCGACACCGCCGAAGAAGCGCTGGCCGACATGGGTGCGGCATCCGACGACGAGGTCATCGGGCCCGGCGAGACGCTGCAGGAGGTCGAGGACGAACTCGGCCTGGCCGACTGGGTCGATCCCGACACCGGCACCCTCGCCGAGGGCACGCACACGCGAATCGAGGATCACTGACGCCGCGCCCCTGCGCCGCGGCGAGTCTCTCACCCCACCGCGACACGCACGGGGATGCGGCGGCGACCGAAGCCGCCCGCGAAGGGCGCGTACCGGCCGGGCAGCCGGGTGCCGCAGTGCGTGCAGCCACCGTGTTCGTCGAGTGCGTGGTGCAGGATGCGGTGCCAGTCGCGTTCGATCACCGCCGCGCCGCAGCCCGGGCAGAACGTGGTGCCCCCCTCGGCGTCGTGCACGTTGCCGGTGTAGACGAAGCGCATCCCGGCGTCGATCGCGGTGCGTCGCGCGCGCTGCAGCGTCGCCTCCGGCGTGCGCGGCACGTCGGTCATCTTGTAGTCGGGATGGAACGCCGTGAAGTGCAGCGGCACGTCGCGGCCGAGGTGGTCGACGATCCAGCGCGTCATCGCGCGCAACTCGGCGTCGCTGTCGTTGTGGCCCGGGATCACCAGCGTCGTGATCTCGAGCCAGCAGCGCGTGTCGTGCACGATGTGCTGCAGCGTGTCGAGCACCGGTGCCAGGTGCGCGCCGGTCTGGCGGAAGTAGAAGTCGTCGCTGAAGCCCTTCAGGTCGACGTTGGCGGCGTCCATCCTGTCGAAGAACGCACGCCGCGGTTCGGCGTGGATATAGCCGGCGGTGACGGCCACCGTCTTCACGCCGACCGCGTGGCAGGCGTCGGCGGTGTCCATCGCGTACTCCGCGAAGATCACCGGGTCGTTGTAGGTGAAGGCGACGCTTGCGCAGCCGCTGTCCCGGGCGACCTGCGCGATGCGCGCGGGGCCGGCGCGGTCCATCAGCCGGTCCATCTCGCGGCTCTTGCTGATGTCCCAGTTCTGGCAGAACTTGCACGCCAGGTTGCAGCCGGCGGTGCCGAAGCTGAACACGCTGCTGCCGGGCAGGAAGTGGCTCAGCGGCTTCTTCTCGATCGGGTCGATGCAGAACCCCGAACTGCGACCGTAGGTCGCGAGCACCATCGCGTCACCCTCGCGTGCGCGCACGAAGCACAACCCGCGCTGGCCCTCGTGCAGCCTGCAGTCGCGCGGGCACAGGTCGCACTGGATGCGCCCGTCGTCGAGCGGGTGCCACCACCGCGCCGGGTGGGTGACGTCGAGGTCGTCGTCGCCGGCGTTCATAGGTGCGTCGATGGGGTGAACTTGCGCACGGCGTAGCGCGCGACACGGACGTCCGGGGCCCAGAAGTCCGCGGCGAGACCGGCCTTGCGCTTCAGCGCGCCGAGGAACCCGTGCGGCTGGGGAAGTTGCTCCCACACCTGCGGCAGGAACGTCGCGCGGCGGCCGCGCCACTCGAGGATCACGCCGTCGACCCCCGGGCGCAGCGCTTGCAGCACCTCGGCCTCGCTGCGCACCTCCAGCGCACGCGACGCGCCGATCAGCGACACCTCGATGCTCAGCGCGTCGACCTCGTGGCGCTGCAGCGGCGCAAAGCGCGGGTCGCGGAACGCCGCCGCGCGAGCGTTGTGACGTACGTCGTCGTCGAGGCGCCGCCAGGCCTCGAGCGAGCCGATGCAGCCGCGCAGTTCACCGCCGCGCTGCAGCGTGACGAAGGTGGCGCCGGGACGTTGCAGCGCGTCGTGATGCGGCTCGTCGAGCGCCGGCAGCCCGAGCGCGACGTGGATCGTGTTGTGCGCGCGGCGCATCAGCGCCTGGCCGAGCGCGGGGTCGCCGGCATCGCCTTCGACGGCTTCGTGACCCTCGTCGCCACTTTCGCGCGCGGCGCCGCGTTCGGCCCGGGTGAACGCGATCGCGCAGTAGCCGACGACGCGGCGCCGGTCTCCCGCGGTGTCACCCGAGTTGCGCAGGTCGAGCAACTGCGGCTGCAACCCGCGCGCCCTGGCCACGAGCAGCGCGCCGGCCAGCGGCGTCGCGCCGCAGGCCTGCTCGTGATCGAGCGCGGGATCGAGCCGCAGGATGCGCTGCACCGTCTGCGTGTCGACGGCGCGCGCCCGGTCGTAAGGCAGGTAATGCGACAGGTCGGTGCTGACCACCACCAGCGTCTCGTCGCCGCCCCACAGGCGCTCGATCACCGCGGCGACGTCCTGCACCGAGACGTGCCCCACGGCCAGCGGCACCAGCGCGAAGTCGTCGAGCACGCACTGCAGGAACGGCAGTTGCACTTCGAGCGCGTGCTCGGCGGCATGTGCCGCGTCGCATGCGACGACCTGCGGCAGGTCGGCCAGCGCAGCCAGCGCGTCGCGGTCGATGCGCACCGCGCCGAGCGGCGTGTCGAACGCATCGACCGTCGGCGCGGCGATGCCGCGCACGGCGACGCGATGCGTCGGACCGAGCAGCACGACGCGGCGAATGCGCTGGCGCCACGGCACGAGCCGTGCGTAGGCGCGCGCGGCCACGGCCCCCGAGTAGGCGTAGCCGGCGTGCGGCACGACGAGCATCTCGGGCCGGGGCGCCGCAGCGTCGGCGCGCACCGTGCTCAGGTGATCGGCGACTTGGGCGCGCAGTCGGCCCGCCTCGGCAGGGTAGAACGTCCCCGCCACCGCGGCGGGACGGGTGGCCTGGAACAGCATAGGCACCTCCTCGACGCCATTAGATGGGCGCCGCGCCACCCCGCGTCAAGGGGCGGTCGACGCCGGCGCCTCGTGCGACTTGCCTCAAGTCAAGCCAGCACGCGCTGCAGCCAGCGCCCGAGGTCGTCGACCTCGGCTTCGCACACCGAGTGCCCGACGGAGTAGTCGTGCCACTCGACATCGTGCCCCAGCGCCGCCAGCGCGTCGCGCGTCGCGACGCCGCGCTCCAGCGGCACGATGTCGTCGTCTCGGCCGTGGCCCAGGAACACCGCCACGCCGGAGTTCGCCGGCGCGCGCTCGCTGGCCGTCGACCCGGCCAACGGGAGGTAGCCCGACAGGCCGGCGAGCCCGGCCAGCGGACGCGCGCAGCGCAGCCCGGTGAGCAGCGTCATCGCGCAGCCCTGCGAGAACCCCATCAGCACGATGCGCCGCGAATCGACCCCGCGCGCCACCTCGCGCTCGATCAGCGCCTGCACCAGCCGCATCGACTCGCGCAGCCCGGCGTCGTCCTCGCGCGCGCTGCGCTGGCCGATGTCGTCGGCGAGGATGTCGTACCAGGCGCGCATCACGTAGCCGCCGTTGATCGTCACCGCGCGCATCGGCGCGTGCGGCAGCACGAAGCGCACCGCCCCGACCGCGCCCAGGTCCAGCATTTGCGTCACCGGGACGAAGTCGTGGCCGTCGGCGCCCAGGCCGTGCAGCACGATCACTGCCGCGGTCGGCGCCGGGCCGGTGGCGAATTCGAGGCCCTCGAGCGGAGACGGCGGGACGGCGGTGTCGTTCATCGGCGCATCGTAGCGCCACGGCGCCGCAGCGCCGCGTTCAGTCGGGCACGACCGCCGTGACCTCGATCTCGACCTTGGCGCGGTCCTCGATCAGCCCGGCGACGACCACCGCAGTCATCGCGATGGCGTACTCCCCGACCACCTCGCGGAACACGGCACCCACCTCGCGCCCGCGCGCCAGGTAGTCGCGCTTGTCAATAAGGTACCAGGTCATGCGCGTGATGTGCTGCGGCGCCGCGCCCGCCTCGGCGAGCACCGCCACCACGTTGGCCAGCGCCTGGCGCACCTGGGCGACGAAGTCGTCGCTGTCGAAGCGGCACTGCGCGTTCCAGCCGATCATGCCGGCGACGAACACCTGCCGCCCTCGCGCGGCCACCCCGTTGGCGTAACCCTTCGGCGGCGTCCAGCCGGCAGGTTGCAGGACGGTCTTCATGCCTCGTTCTCCAAGTGGCGGCGCATCGCGGCGCGCAGGTCGTCGGGCACCGGCTGCGGCCGGTGGGTGTCCAGCGAGGTGCACACGACCACCTGGCGCGCGCGCAGGCGCACGCCGTCGTCGCCGGTGAACTCGTGGCGCAACTGAAGCGAGGTGCGGCCCAGGTGCGTCAACGTCAGCCGCTGCGCGAGGCGGTCGCCGTGGCGGCTGATCGCGGTGAAGTCGGCCTCGAGCCGCACGGTGGGCATGCCGATGCGGCGTGCGCCGATCACCTCGGCGTACGTCACGCCCAAGCCGCGCTCGAACCACTCCTCGACCAGCGTGTTGACCATCACCAGGTACTGCGGGAAGAACACGAGGCCCGCCGGGTCGCAGTCGGCGAAACGCACCGTGCAGCTCGACTCGAAGGCCATCAGCCCCCCTGGCGCAGGCGGAAGCGCTGCAGCTTGCCGGTTTCGGTGCGCGGCAGGCCGGCGCGGAACTCGACGGCGCGCGGGTACTTGTACGGCGCGATCGTTCGCTTGACGAAGTCCTGCAGCTCGGCGGCCATCGCGGCGCTGCCGTCGTGCCCCGGCTTGAGCACGACGAAGGCCTTGACGATCTGCCCGCGTTCCTCGTCGGCCACGCCGACGACGCCGCACTCGGCCACCGCCGGGTGTTGCAGCAGCGTGCTCTCGACCTCGGGGCCGGCGATGTTGTAGCCGCCGCTGATGATCATGTCGTCGGTGCGCGCCTGGTAGACGAACTGGCCGTCGTCGTCGATCAGGTACGCGTCGCCGGTGACGTTCCAGCCGTGCTGCACGTAGTGCTTCTGGCGCTCGTCGGCCAGGTACCGGCAGCCGGTGGGCCCTTTGACCGCGAGACGTCCGACGCGGCCCTTCGGCAGCGGGTGGCCGTCGTCGTCGAGCACGCACGCCTGGTAGCCGGGCACCGGAAAGCCGGTCGCGCCGGGCTTGGCGTGCACCTCGTCGGCCGAGATGAAGATGTGCAGCATCTCGGTCGAGCCGATGCCGTCGATGATCTCGATG
>CAZUBF010000185.1:0-6214 GCA_964618555.1 uncultured Azohydromonas sp. | reverse complement strand
GTCCTCGTCGAAGCGCACCGCCTTGCCGCCGTCGGAGAACAGCATCACGTCGTGGTGGCCGTCGGTCAGCGCCGCGCCGATCAGGTAGTCGCCCTCGTCGAGGTCGACCGCGATGATGCCGGCCTTGCGCGGGTTGGCGAACTCGTCGAGCGCGGTCTTCTTCACGGTGCCCAGCGCCGTGGCCATGAACACGAAGTGATCGCCGGGGAAGCTGCGGAACTCGCCGGTGAGCGGCAGCACGACGGTGATCTTCTCGCCGGGGTTGAGCGGGAACATGTTGACGATGGGCTTGCCGCGGCTGGCGCGACCGCCCTGGGGCACCTCCCAGACCTTGAGCCAGTACACGCGGCCGCGGTCGCTGAAGCACAGGATCCAGTCGTGCGTGTTGGCGATGAACAGCTGGTCGATCCAGTCGTCCTCCTTGGTCTGCGCGGCCTGCTTGCCGCGCCCGCCGCGGCGCTGCGCGCGGTACTCGGCCAGGGGCTGGCTCTTCACGTAGCCGGCGTGGCTGAGCGTGACGACCATGTCGGTGGGCGTGATCAGGTCCTCGGTGCCGAGTTCCTGCACGTTGTGCTCGACCCGGCTGCGCCGCGCGCCGAGCTTGGTCTGGCCGAACTCGTGCTTCAGCGCGCCCAGCTCGTCGGCGATGATCACCGTCACCCGTTCGGGGCGCGCGAGGATGTCGAGCAGGTCGGCGATCTGCGCCATGACCTCCTTGTACTCGCCGACAATCTTGTCCTGCTCCAGCCCGGTGAGACGCTGCAGTCGCATCTGCAGGATCTCGCCGGCCTGGTCGTCCGACAGGCGGTACAGCCCGTCGGGCTGCATGCCGTAGTGGCCGGGCAGTCCCTCGGGTCGGTAGGCGGCGCGACCGCCCGGCGTCTGGCTCTCGGCGCGCGAGAGCATCTCGCGCACCAGCGACGAGTCCCAGCTGCGGCTCATCAACTCGGTCCTGGCCACCGGCGGCGTCGGCGAGCGCTTGATGATCTCGATGAACTCGTCGATGTTGGCCAGCGCCACCGCCAGGCCCTCGAGCACGTGGCCACGTTCGCGCGCCTTGCGCAGTTCGAACACGGTGCGCCGCGTGACGACCTCGCGCCGGTGCTCGAGGAAGATCTCGACCAGGTCCTTCAGGTTGCACAGTCTCGGCTGGCCGTCGACGAGCGCGACCATGTTGATGCCGAACGTGTCCTGCAGCTGCGTCTGCTTGTACAGGTTGTTCAGCACGACCTCGGGCACTTCGCCGCGCTTGAGCTCGATGACCACGCGCATCCCGGACTTGTCGCTCTCGTCCTGGATGTGGCTGATGCCCTCGATCTTCTTGTCGTTGACGAGCTCGGCGATGCGCTCGAGCAGCGTCTTCTTGTTGACCTGGTAGGGGATCTCGTCGACGACGATCGCCTGACGCTGGCCACGGTCGATGTCCTCGAAGTGGCAGGTCGCGCGCATCACCACCTTGCCGCGTCCCGTGCGGTAGCCCTCGCGCACGCCGTTCAGGCCGTAGATGATCCCCGCGGTCGGGAAGTCGGGCGCCGGGATGATCTCCATCAGCTCGTCGACCGACGCGTCGGGGTTCTTCAGCAGGTGCAGGCAGGCGTCGACGACCTCGTTGAGGTTGTGCGGCGGTATGTTGGTCGCCATGCCCACCGCGATGCCGGCGCTGCCGTTGACCAGCAGGTTCGGCAGCCGGGTCGGCAGCACCAGCGGCTCGGTCTCGGAACCGTCGTAATTGGGGCCGAAGTCGACGGTTTCCTTGTCGATGTCGGCCAACATCTCGTGCGCGATCTTGGCCAGCCGGATCTCGGTGTAGCGCATGGCGGCGGCGTTGTCGCCGTCGACACTGCCGAAGTTGCCCTGGCCGTCGACCAGCATGTGGCGCAGGCTGAAGTCCTGCGCCATGCGCACGATCGTGTCGTAGACGGCGGTGTCCCCGTGCGGGTGGTACTTGCCGATGACATCGCCGACGATGCGCGCGCTCTTCTTGTACGCGCGGTTCCAGTCGTTGTTCAGCTCGTGCATCGCGTACAGCACGCGGCGATGCACCGGTTTCAGCCCGTCGCGCGCGTCGGGCAGCGCGCGCCCGACGATCACGCTCATCGCGTAGTCGAGATAGGAGCGCCGCATCTCCTCTTCGAGCGAGATCGGCAGGGTTTCCTTGGCGAACGAGGTCATGCGGGCAACGCGAACCGCCGCCGCGCGGGCGGGGCTCGATGCAAGGCGGAGGGGAAGACCGGGGATTCTATGTCCCGCCGCGTTGTCGCAGACACGCAACAACGGGGTGTCGCGTTCGATGCCAGCCGCCCAAAATCGGGCCGTGCGGAGGCTCTATGGCAGAATGAATTGTCAGTGGTAAGCGCTCGTCAGCCCGGGCTGCTTGGCAATCATCTGGCTTCCGGTTTAGACACCACGCAGGAAGTCTGCGGCTTTCCTCAAGAGGAGAATCAATGAAGAAACTGAACAAGGTGGCGATGCTGTTTGCATCGGCCGCGCTTGCCGCGCCGCTGGCCGTGTCCGCTCAATCGGACTCGAGCCAGCAGTGGCGTGCGACCGACGGCACGCCCTGGAAGAACGGGACGAACGAGCTGTGCTGGCGCTCGTCGAGCTGGACGCCGGCGACCGCTCATCCGGCATGTGACGGTGCGTTGAAGCCGCCGCCGCCCCCGCCGCCGCCGCCGCCCCCGCCGCCCCCGCCGCCTCCGCCGCCCCCGCCGGCCGTCGCGCCGCCTGCCCCCGCGCCGGCCCCGGCTCCCGCGCCGGCCGCACCGGTCAGCGAGAAGGTGACGTACGCCGCCGACGCCTTCTTCGACTTCGACAAGTCGGTGCTCAAGCCCGAGGCGCGCGCCAAGCTGGACGACCTGGTCGAGAAGACCAAGGGCATCAGCCTGGAGGTGATCATCGCCGTCGGACACACCGACTCGGTGGGCTCGGACGCCTACAACCAGGGTCTGTCGGTGCGCCGCGCCGAGGCTGTGAAGGCCTACTTGGTCAGCAAGGGCATCGAGCGCAATCGCATCTACACCGAAGGCAAGGGCGAAAAGCAGCCCGTGGCCGACAATGCGACGCGCGAGGGCCGGGCGAAGAACCGCCGCGTCGAGATCGAGGTGGTCGGCACGCGCAAGCGCTGATCTCCCCTCGAACTGCGAAAGCCCCGCTTCGGCGGGGCTTTCTGTTTTGGCGCCCCGCTGCGATGAGGGGTCACCGGCATCCGAGTTGGCCGTCGGGACGGGCGGGCGTCACGCGTCGCCGTGGTCGCGTTGCGAATAACATCGTCTTCATGATCAACGCCGACCCGAAGGAACTGGCCAAGTTCAGCGACCTCGCGCACCGCTGGTGGGATCCTGACAGCGAGTTCCGTCCACTGCACCAGATCAACCCATTGCGCCTCGACTGGATCGACTCGATCGCTCCGGTGGCCGGGCGGCAGGTGCTCGACGTCGGCTGCGGCGGCGGCATCCTGGCCGAGGCGATGGCCCGGCGAGGCGCGCGCGTGCTCGGCATCGACCTGGCGAGCAAGCCGTTGAAGGTGGCGATGCTGCACGCGATGGAGTCGGGCTGCACCGACGTCGACTATCGCGAGGTCTCGGCCGAGGCGCTGGCGGCCGAGGCCCCGGGGCGCTACGACGTGGTCACCTGCATGGAGATGCTCGAACACGTGCCTGACCCCGCATCGGTCGTGCGCGCCGGGGCGACGCTGGTGAAGCCGGGGGGCTGGGTGTTCTTCTCGACGATCAACCGCAATCCGAAGTCGTTCCTGTTCGCGATCGTCGGCGCCGAGTACGTCCTCGACCTGCTGCCGCGGGGCACGCACGAGTACGCCAAGTTCATCCGCCCGAGCGAACTCGCGCGCTGGTGCCGCGACGCCGGCCTGGAGGTCGTGCACACCCGCGGCATGTCCTACAACCCACTCACGAAGCGCTATGCGCTCGGCGCCGACACCGGCGTGAACTACCTCTTTGCGTGCCGGCGACCATGAGCCACCCCGCCATGCCGTCGCCGGCGCCGCGCTTCGCCGCGCGGGCGGTGTTGTTCGACCTCGACGGCACGCTTGCCGACACCGCACCGGACCTTGGCGGGGCGCTCAACCGCATGCGCGAGCGCCGCGGGCTGGCGCCGCTGCCGATCGACCGGCTGCGCCCGGTCGCCTCATCGGGTGCGCGCGGCATGCTGGCTGCGGGCCTGGGCAAGGCGCCGACCGATCCCGACTACGACTCACTGCGCGAGGAGTTCCTCGACGAGTATGCGTCCGCGCTGGACGTGCACTCGCACCTGTTCGACGGCATCACCGACATGCTCGACGCGCTGACCCGCGCCGGGCTCGGCTGGGGCATCGTGACCAACAAGGCGATGCGCTTCACGGCGCCGGTCGTCGCGGGACTCGGCCTCTCGGCGGCGCGTGTCGTGATTGCTGGCGACACGACGCCGCACGCCAAGCCGCATCCGGCGCCGCTGCTGGCGGCCTGTGCCCGGTTGACCCTGGCGCCCGCGCAGTGCCTTTACGTCGGCGACGACCGACGCGATATCGAGGCCGCGCGCGCAGCCGGCATGCCGTCGGTGGCTGCGGCGTGGGGCTATCTTGGCGACGGCGGCGACGCCGCTGCGTGGAACGCCGACGTCGTGATCGACCATCCCCGCGCTCTGCTGGGGCTGCTGGGTGAACTGCCGCCGGCGCGCTGATCGCCACCGGGGCTTGAAACCCCTGTGGCCGTCGCCATCTACAATGAGCGCAAGGGGCCGACCCGGTTTCGACGTGGGTGCGGATCCGGCGCAGGGCATGCCGAGCACCAGTTCGCTCGTAAATCCACTGGAACAAAGTAACTGCGAACGACGAACGTTTCGCTCTCGCCGCTTAAACACCGGTGAGCCTCTCAACGGTTGGCCGATGGGCCGGGCGCGCAAGCGCTGAGAGGTCATTCACATCGGCTGGCTTCGGACCGGGTCACTCGGGTCGGGGCGAGATTGACGTGACTGGTGGCGCCCGCAGCGTGCTCCTGCGCGGCGGCGTCGCGAGACTCAAATCAGAGAGCTAAGCATGTAGAACTGTCCGGTGATGGCTTGCGGACGGGGGTTCGATTCCCCCCGGCTCCACCATCTACAAGGGCTCGGATGATCTCCGGGCCCTTTTTTTCGCCTGCGATCCCCGCACCACGCGGGGTTCCGGTCGTCTGTGCCGCGGGTGCGGGCTCGCCACGAAGCCCGGAATCGGCCACTTCCCGGGCCAGAGCCGTCTCTTTTCTCTGTTCGGCCTGCGGGTGGGCGCAGCGCCTTGCCTCGCAAAATCAACGACTTACGCGCGGCGGTTCATCGTCAACCGTGGAGACCGGCCGAGCATCGAACGGTACCGGCGGCATCCTCGCGCTCGCACGATGGGAACGTTTACGTTACCATGTGGCCCGTGACCTACCAGATCAAAGAACTGCTGCTGGCCGATGGCGACAGCCCTTTCGGTGAGTGGTTCGGCTCGCTGGAAGCCGTGGCTGCTGCCAAGGTGCGAGTGGCCGTGAGCCGGATGGAGCAGGGCAATCTGTCCAACGTCGAGTGGTTCCGTGGCATCGGCGAATACAAGATCGACTGGGGCCCGGGGCTGCGCATCTACCTGGCCAAGGACGGCCTGAAGATCATCATCCTGATCGGCGGCGGCACCAAGAAGCGCCAGCAGCATGACATCGACCAGGCGGCGGCGCTGTGGGAGGACTACAAGCGCCGCAAGGCATCAACCCCGAAAGGAGCGAAGTGACATGGCACTGACCCGTGACTTCAAAGAGACCGTGGCAGCGCGCGTGCAGAGCGATCCGGCGTTCGCGCAAGCCCTGCTGGACGAGGCCATCACCCTGTTCGTCAACGGCGAGCCGGAATCCGCCAAGCTGATCCTGCGCGATCTCGTCAACGCCACCGTGGGCTTCGAGGCGCTGGCCGACGCGATTCACAAGCCGGCCAAGAGCCTGCACCGGATGTTGTCGAAGTCGGGCAACCCGACGATGACCAACGTGTCCGCGATCTTCGCCGCCATCAAGCGCGCGCTGAAGGTCGAGGTGCGCACCCAGGTCGTGATGGCCTGACTTGGGCTCAGGGCTGAGGTATCCCGATGGCGGAAGAGAACGATGCATCCCCTGACTGGGTTCGCATCACGTTGCGGATGACACCCCAGCAGCGGGACCTGCTCTGTGCGCGCCGACCGAACTTTGACCACCCGTGCCGACTGAACATTGACCAGGGG
>CAZUBF010000184.1:0-6243 GCA_964618555.1 uncultured Azohydromonas sp. | reverse complement strand
GCGCTGATGAAGCAGCGCGTGGGGCACGTGTTCACGCACGACAGCATCGGGCTGGGCGAGGACGGGCCGACGCACCAGAGCGTCGAGCACGCCGCCAGCCTGCGCCTGATCCCGGGGCTCGACGTGTGGCGCCCCGCCGACACCGCCGAGACCGTGATCGCGTGGACGATGGCGCTGGGCCAGCCGACGCGCCCGAGCGCGCTGCTGCTGTCGCGGCAGAACCTGCCTTACGCGCCGAAGGCCGCGCTCGACGACATCGCCAAGGGCGCCTACGTGCTGGCCGAGCCGAGCGAGGTCGGGCTGAAGAAGCGGCCGCAGGCGGTGATCGTGGCCACCGGCAGCGAGGTGCAACTGGCGCTGCACGCGCAGCAACTGCTCGCGCAGCAGCACGGCATCGCGGTGCGCGTCGTCAGCATGCCCAGCACCACGGTGTTCGACCGCCAGGGCGTCGGCTACAAGGCCGAGGTGCTGCCGCCGAAGCTGCCGCGCATCGCCGTCGAGGCCGGCGTGACCGACTTCTGGTGGAAGTACGGCTGCGCCGCGGTGGTCGGCATCGACACCTACGGCGAGAGCGCGCCGGCGCCGGCGCTGTTCGAGCACTTCCACTTCACGGCGCGCAACGTGGCCGACACGGTGCGCCAGGTCCTCTCATCGCAGTGATCGTCGCCAACCCTCGTTTCCCAGGAGATCCGTCATGACCATCCGCGTAGGCATCAACGGCTTCGGCCGCATCGGGCGCATGGTGTTCCGCGCCGCGCACAAGCACTTCGGCGACGACATCGAGATCGTCGGCATCAACGACCTGCTCGAGCCCGACTACCTGGCGTACATGCTGCGCTACGACAGCGTGCACGGCCGCTTCCAGGGCGACGTCGCCGTCGACGGCCACACGCTGATCGTCGACGGCCGCAGGATCCGCCTGACCGCGGTGAAGGACCCGGCCGAGCTGAAGTGGGGCGACGTCGGCGCCGACGTCGTCGTCGAGTCCACGGGCCTGTTCCTCACGCTCGACAGCTGCCAGAAGCACCTCGACGCCGGCGCGAAGAAGGTCATCCAGAGCGCGCCGTCGAAGGACGACACGCCGATGTTCGTCTACGGCGTCAACCATGACAGTTACGCCGGGCAGGCGATCATCAGCAACGCCTCGTGCACGACGAACTGCCTGGCCCCGGTGGCCAAGGTGTTGAACGACCGGTTCGGCATCGCGCGCGGGCTGATGACCACGGTGCACGCGGCCACCGCGACGCAGAAGACCGTCGACGGGCCGAGCAACAAGGACTGGCGCGGCGGGCGCGGCATCCTCGAGAACATCATCCCGAGCAGCACCGGCGCCGCCAAGGCGGTGGGCAAGGTGATCCCCGAGCTGAACAAGAAGCTCACCGGGATGTCGTTCCGCGTTCCGACCTCGGACGTGTCGGTGGTCGACCTGACCGTCGAGCTGAAGAACGCCACCGACTACGACGCGATCTGCGCCGCGATGAAGGCCGCCAGCCAGGGCGCGATGAAGGGCGTGCTCGGCTACACCGAGGACAAGGTCGTGGCCACCGACTTCCGCGGCGAGAGCTGCACCAGCGTGTTCGACGCCGACGCCGGCATCATGCTCGACCCCACGTTCGTCAAGGTCGTCGCCTGGTACGACAACGAGTGGGGCTACTCGTGCAAGGTGCTCGAGATGGTGCGTGTGATCGGACGCTGATCGCGCGCCGCGTCGCGACGGGCCGCCGGCGAGGCGGCCTTCTTTTTTCCCGCCCGCCACCGGGCGGCGGCGCCGGGCTGGGCACAATCGCCGCGTCCTGCGCAGCGCGATGCCCACGCCCTGACCGAGCCCGCCCGACCATGCCGCCGACCCCCGCATTCGAGTCCGTCCGCCGCGCCGCCGTCGCGCTGGCGCTGGCCGCCGCCGGCGCCGTGGCCGCGGGGACGCCGGCCGCCGAGCGCGCGCCGGCCGCGGCACGCGCGGTGCAGCCGGGCGACGGTGGCGCGCGCGTGATCGTGCGCTTCAAGCCCGGCGCCGTCACCGAGCGCGCGCTCGCCGCGGCACGTCCGGGCGTCGAGCCTGCGCTGCGCATGGCGCGGGTGCTGTCGCAGCGCCGCGGCATCGCGCTGGCCGACGGGCCGAGCGTCGACGCGCGCACGCAGGTCGTGCTCGGCACCGGCATCGGTGCCGAGGCACTGGCGGCGCGGCTGGCCGCCGACGACGGCGTCGAGTGGGCCGAAGTCGACCGCCGCCAGCGCATCGCGCAGGTGCTGCCGAACGACCCGCGGCTGCCGGGCGGGCAGCCGACGACGCCGGTGGCCGGCCAGTGGTACCTGCGCGCGCCCACCGGCGCCGAAGCGGCCGCGATCGACGCCGTCGGCGCCTGGTCGGTCACGCGTGGGCAGGGCGGCGTGGTCGTCGCGGTCGTCGACACCGGGGTGCGCTTCGACCACCCCGATCTCGGGCGCGCCGCCGAAGGCGGCAAGCTGCTGCCCGGCTACGACTTCGTCAGCGAAGCGGCGATCGCCAACGACGGCGACGGCCGCGACGCCGACCCGTCCGACCCGGGCGACTGGATCAGCGCCGCCGACGACGCCGCCGGCGTGTTCGAGGACTGCGGCGTCACCGACAGCAGCTGGCACGGCACCCAGGTCGCCGGGCTGGTGGGTGCGGCGACCGACAACGGCATCGGCATCGCCGGCGCCGGCTGGGACGTGCGCGTGCTGCCGGTGCGCGCGCTCGGCAAGTGCGGCGGCTACGTCTCCGACATCGCCGCCGGCGTGCGCTGGGCGGCCGGGCTGAGCGTGCCCGGCGTGCCGGTCAACCCGCATCCGGCGCGCGTGATCAACCTCAGCCTGGGGTCGGCCAACGCCTGCGACCGCAGCTACCAGGGCGCGATCGACGCCGCACGCGCCGTCGGTGCGGTGGTCGTCGCCGCGGCCGGCAACGAGGGGGTTGCGGTGAACCAGCCGGGCAACTGTGCCGGCGTGGTCACGGTCGCCGGCGTGAGGCACAGCGGCACCAAGGTCGGCTACTCGAACCTCGGACCGCAGGTCACGCTGGCGGCGCCGGCGGGCAACTGCGTGAACCTCGTCGGCACCTGCGTGTACCCGCTGACGACGACGTCGAACGCCGGCACGACGACGCCGCTCGCGCCCAGCTACACCGGCGGCGAGGCCGACGCGACGGTCGGCACCAGCTTCGCGTCGCCGCTGGCCGCCGCCACCGCGGCGCTGATGCTGTCGGTGCACCCGGCGCTGACGCCCGACGCGGTCGCCGCGCGGCTGCGTGTCGGCTCGCGTGCGTTCCCGCCGCACATCGACGACCTGTCGATCCCCGCGTGCCGCGTGCCCACCGGCTTCGACGACGTCGCGCAGGACAGCGAATGTCACTGCAGCGCCGACACCTGCGGCGCCGGCCTGCTCGACGCGGCCGCCGCGGTGGCCGCGGCGCAGGCGCCCGCGGCGACGATCGGCGCGGTGCCGGCGGCGCCGCGGGTCGGCGCGACGGTCACGCTCGACGCCGCTGCGTCGAGCGCTGCGCTCGGAGCGCAGATCGTCGCCTGGCGCTGGGTGCTCGAGGCCGGCAGCGCCAGCTTCGACGGCCCCGTCGACGCACGCACCGCGACGCTGCGCGCCGATGCCGCCGGCACGCTGCGCGTGCGCCTGACGGTCACCGACGACCGCGGGCGCGAGGACAGCGCGCGCCTCGAACTGGTCGCGTCGGCGGCGGGCGGCAGTGGCGGCGGCGGCGCCAGCCATCCGGGCTGGCTGGTCGCGCTGGCACTGGCCGTGGCCGCGCTGGCGCGCACCGGACGGCGCTGAGCTTCAGTCGGCCGCGTCGGACGCCGCCGACGCCGGCGGCGCCGGCACCACGGACGTCGTCGCGGGCACGCCGTCGCGCACGATGCGCACCGCGTCTGCGGCAATTTGCCGGTTCATCCGCTCGGGCTCGCGCGGGCCGTCGGCCGCGACGCCCAGCAACGCCGGCAGCCAACCTGCATTCCAGCCCCACAGGCCGACGTTGACCAGCAGCAGCGCCAGCACCAGCGCGCGCATCAGCCTTCGCGCCCCGTCGTCGACGGGCGCACGCTGACCTCGCCGCTGGTGATCTCGTGCAGCCGGCCGTCGGGGCTGCGCACGCGCAGCGCCCCGTTGGCGCGCACGCCCAGCGCGATCCCCTCGGCGGCGCCGGGCGACGTCGTCGTCACCGGCCGCCCGCACAGCAGATCGCGCCGCGCGTAGGCGTCGGCGAAGGCGGCGAATCCCTCGCGCTCGTAACGGCGCAGCCCCAGCGCCAGCGGCGGCACGACGCGGTGCAGCGCCGCGGGTGCGGTGGCACGGGCGTCGAGTTCGCGCAGGCAGGCATAGCCGCTGGCCAGGTCGTGCACCGGCTGCGGCGCGACGTTCAGGCCCACGCCGACGACGGCCATGCGGTTGCGACCCACCGCCACGGTCTCGATCAGGATGCCGCCGAGCTTGCGCCCTTGCCCCGGCGCGTCGACGAGCCACAGGTCGTTGGGCCACTTCAGCCCAATGCGCGGCGCGCGTCCGGCGTCGGGCGGGTCGAGCGCGTCGGCCAGCGCGACGCCGACCGCCAGCGACAGCCCCGACCAGTCCGCCGGCGCCAGCGGCAGGCTCAGCGAGAACGTCAACGACGCGCCGGCCTGCGACTGCCACGGCCGGCCCTGGCGGCCGCGGCCGTGCGTCTGCTGCTCGGCGACCAGCAGGCACGGCTGCGTGTCACCGGCACGCCGGCCGTGCGGCACGGCAGGCAGCGCCTGCAGCGCGTCGAGCGCACCCGGCGCGGTGATCGGCTGGTCGGGCCAGCCGCTGGACTCGCGCGCGCGGTCGAGCAGCGCCGTGTTCGTCGACTCGCAGCGCGCGACCACCTCGACCGTGACGCCGGGCAGCAGCGGCTGCAGCTGCTGCCACAGCCGTTCGGCGTCCCATGCGAGGGGTCGGCCGGCAGGCGGGGGCCAGTCGCTCATCGCCGGGTCGTCAGCGCGGGTGCATCCGCGCAGCAGGACCGCACCGGCCGGGCGCGTTCACGACCGGCTCCTGCGCTTCGGGGCGAGCATCGTGCCGCGGCAGCCGGGCTGGCCGCAGTGGCAGGCGTACTCCCGCTTGACCTTGGCGGTGTGCCGGCCTTCGAGCATGAGCCGGTAGTCGTAGAACAGCTCCTCGCCCGGGGCGATGTCGCGCAGCGCCTTGACGAACACGCGCCCGTCGACCTCGTCGGTGTCGCAGTTCGGTTCGCAGGCGTGGTTGATCCAGCGTGCGGCGTTGCCGCGGCGGCCGCCGTCGATCACGCGCTCGTCGTCGATGTGGAAGTAGAAGGTGTGGTTCGGGTCGTCGGGGTTCACCGGGTGGCGGCGCAGCGCCTCGGCCCAGCTGATGTGCTCGCCCTTGTACTCGATGATCGTCTCGCCGGCGGCGATCGGCCGCTTCGCGTACACGCCCTTGCCGTGCACGCCCGAGGCGCGCACCTCGACACGGGCGCCCCGGGTTGGGTGCGGCGCGGTGCCGTTGACGGGAGGGGCCGGGCGGCGACGGGTGGCTTGCACGTTCGTCTTCATTCGGTACATTGAGTTCATGGGCGCGCGCGTGTGTGTGCACAGGCACGTGCGTGCACGTGCGCGCGAGGAGTCGATGGATTGTAGGCATGCCCCGCGGTGAGCACCGCCGGGCACCGGATGTCGTGGGACCATGAGCAAAGCACTGATCATTGCCGAGAAACCCAGCGTCGCGCAGGACATCGTGCGCGCGCTGACGCCCGTGGCGGGCAAGTTCGACAAGCACGACGAACACTTCGAGAGCGATCGCTACGTCGTCACGTCCGCGGTGGGGCACCTCGTCGAGATCAAGGCGCCCGACGAGTACGACGTCAAGCGCGGCAAGTGGAGCTTCGCGCACCTGCCGGTGATCCCGCCTCACTTCGACCTGGCACCGATCGACAAGGCCAAGACGCGCCTGAACGCGATCGTCAGGCAGGTGCGGCGCAAGGACGTGAGCGAGATCATCAACGCCTGCGACGCGGGGCGCGAGGGCGAGTTGATCTTCCGCCTGATCGTGCAGTACGCCGGCAGCGAGAAGAAGCCGGTGGACAAGCCGATCCGGCGCCTGTGGCTGCAGAGCATGACGCCGCAGGCGATCCGCGACGGCTTCGCGGCGCTGCGCGACGACCGCCAACTGCTGGGCCTGGCCGCGGCGGCGCGCAGCCGCAGCGAGGCCGACTGGCTGGTCGGCATCAACGGCACGCGCGCG
>CAZUBF010000183.1:0-6259 GCA_964618555.1 uncultured Azohydromonas sp. | reverse complement strand
GCTGACGATCATGTTCAGCGCGGTCTCCACGCCGAGCACGCGCGGCAGCCGCTGCGTGCCTCCGGCGCCGGGCACGAGGCCGATCTTCACCTCGGGCAGCGCGACGTTGGCGCCCGGCGCGGCGACGCGGTAGTGCGCGCCCAGCGACAGCTCGAGCCCGCCGCCCATGCACACGCTGTGGATCGCGGCGACCACCGGCTTGTCGCAGTCCTCGAGCAGCTTGATCAGGCTCAGCAGGTTCGGCTCGGCCAGCGCCTTGGGCGAGCCGAACTCGCGGATGTCCGCGCCGCCCGAGAAAGCCTTGCCGGCGCCGGTGATCACGATCGCCTTCACCGCGGCGTCGCCCTGTGCGCGCTCGATGCCGGCGGCGAAAGCCTTGCGCGTCTCGTGGCCGAGCCCGTTGACCGGCGGGTTGTTCAGCGTGATGACGGCGACGTCGCCGCGCAGCTCGTAGGTGGCACTCATGCGGACTCCTCGTGGGGATCGGTCAAAAAAGCACGCTCGTTCGATTCTAGGTTGCGAACAAGGCCAGCCCGTGTCCCTGCGGTGACAACGCGGCCTCGCGCGACGGCGTCGCCGCCGGCTAGACCTCGAGCCACTCCTTGCGAATATAGGCGTTGGCCTTCAGCTCGTCGGGCGTGCCCTCGAAGACGATCTGGCCGTGACCCATCACGAGGCAGCGGTCGGCCACTTCGAGGGCGATCGTCAGCTTCTGCTCGACCAGCAGCACGCTGATGCCGCGGCGCTTGAGCTCGCGCAGGTACTCGGCGACGAGCTCGACGATCTTCGGCGCCAGCCCCTCGGTGGGCTCGTCGATCATGATCAGGTCGGGGTCGCCCATCAGCGTGCGGCACAGCGTGAGCATCTGCTGCTCGCCACCCGACAGCACGCCGGCCTCGGTGTGCTGGCGCTCCTTCAGCCGCGGGAACAGGTGGTACATGTCGTCGAAACTCCAGCGCGCACGCTTCGCACCGCGCTTCTCGCCGAGCTGCAGGTTCTGGTGCACCGTGAGCTTCGGGAAGATGTCGCGGTTCTCTGGCACGTAGCCTAGCCCCAAGTGCGCGATCTCGAACGGCTTGCGCCCCATGATCGGCTGATCGCGCCACGCGATGCCGCCGGTGCCGTCGACCATGCCCATGATCGTCTTCACGGTGGTCGAGCGCCCCGAGCCGTTGCGCCCGAGCAGCGCGACGATCTCGCCGGCGCGCACCTCGAAGTGCACGCCGTGCAGCACGTGGCTCTTGCCGTAGAAGGCGTGGACGTTGTCGAGCTTCAGCACGAGACCTCCCGCCGGGCCGCCCCAAGGCAGGGCTGCGCCCCCTCGGGGGGCGGCGAACGCCAGTGAGCCTGGGGGCGAACCACTTCAAGCCCCCGCCACTTGCTGTTCGGCCAGCACCGAGCCGAGGTAGGCCTCCTGCACGCGCGCGTTCGCGCGCACGGCGTCGGGCGTGTCGAAGGCGATCACCTCGCCGTAGACGAGCACCGCGATCTTGTCGGCCAGCCCGAACACGACGCCCATGTCGTGCTCGACGGTGAGCAGCGTCTTGCCTTCGGTGACCTCGCGGATCAGCTGCACGAAGCGCCGCGTCTCGCTCTTGCTCATGCCGGCGGTCGGCTCGTCGAGCAGCACCACGCTGGCGCCGCCGGCGATCGTGATGCCGATCTCCAGCGCACGCTGTTCCGCGTAGGTCAGGTTCATCGCCAGCACGTCGCGGCGGCGATCGAGCTTGATCATCTCGAGCAGTTGCTCGACGCGGTCGTTGACGTCGCGCAGGTCGGCGAGAAACCTCCAGAACGCGTAGCGGTGGCCCATGCTCCACAGCGCGGCACAGCGCAGGTTCTCGAACACCGACAGCCGCGTGAACAGGTTGCTGACCTGGAAGCTTCGCGCCAGCCCCTTGCGGTTGATCTCGAACGGCGTGTGCCCGTCGATGCGCTCACCGTGCAGGCGGACCTCGCCGCTGGACACCCCGAAGCGTCCGGAGATCAGGTTGAACAGCGTGCTCTTGCCGGCGCCGTTGGGCCCGATGATCGCCACGCGCTCGCCCGGCTGCACCGCCAGGCTGGCGCCGCGGATGATCTCGGTCTTGCCGAAGCTCTTGCGCACGTCGACGAGCTCGACCGCGGGGCTGTTCACAGCGCCTCCCTGCGCTTGATCTCCTGCTCGATCTCCTGCTGGATCGTGTCCCACTCGCGGCGGAAGTGGCGCCGCGTCAGCTCGAACAGTCCGGCGCCGACGATCAACACGAACACCGCGCCGAACCAGCTTTCGAAGCGCTCGCTGTTCAGCGTCGCGCCGAGGAAGCGCAGCTCGGGGCCCAGCGCGGCGTTGAGCTGCCGGTGGTAGACCATCTCGATCATCGCGGCCACGCCCAGCAACGCGGTGAGCGCGGTGCCGGCCAGCGCGAGGTAGCTCGCGGCGACGCGGCCGAGCTTGCCGAACGCCGACACGCGCAGGTTCATCATCAGCAAGCTGGCAATGCCGCCGGGTGCGTACATCACCATGAACAGGAAGATCAGCCCGAGGTACAGCAGCCAGGCCTGGGTCCACTCGGACAGCAGCACCAGCGCAACGACCATCAGCACGCCGCCCAGGATCGGGCCGAAGAAGAACGTCGCGCCGCCGAGGAACACGAACAGCAGGTACGCGCCCGAGCGCGCCGCGCCGACGACGTCGGCGGTGACGATCTCGAAGTTCAGCGCCGTCAGCCCGCCGCCGATGCCAGCGAAGAAGCCGGCGATCATGAACGCCAGGTAGCGCACCTTCTGCGTGTTGTAGCCGATGAACTCCACCCGTTCGGGGTTGTCGCGCACCGCGTTGAGGATGCGCCCGAGCGGCGTGCGCGTCAGCGCGAACATCGCCGCGGTGCTGACGAAGCAGTACACCGCGATCAGGTAGTAGACCTGCACCTGCGGGCCGTAGCTCACGCCCAGCACCGGCTTGCCGACGACGCGGTTGCCGGTGACGCCGGCCTCGCCGCCGAAGAACTCGGGCAGCATCAGCGACATCGACCACACCAGCTCGCCGATGCCCAGCGTGATCATCGCGAAGGTCGTGCCGGCCTTCTTCGTCGTCACGTAGCCGAGCAGCGCGGCGAAGAACAGCCCCGCCAGACCGCCGACGAGGGGGACCAGGCTCACCGGCAACGCCAGGCCGCCGGCGCTGACCAGGTTCAGCGTGTGGATCGCGAGGTAGGCGCCGAGCCCGGCGTAGACCGCGTGCCCGAAGCTGAGCATGCCGCCCTGGCCGAAGATCACGTTGTACGACAGGCACACGATGATCGCGATGCCGATCTGCGACAGCAGCGTGTGCGCCAGCCCGCTGGTCCACACCATCGGAGCCACGGCCAGCACGAGCGCGAAGATCCCCCACAGCAGCCAGCGCCCGACGTTCCACGGGCGGAAGTGGAAGTGCGGCCGGGACTCGCGCACGTGCGTCACGGCTCACCCCTCCCGAGTGCCGAGCAGCCCGCGCGGGCGCAGGATCAGGATCAGCACCAGCAGCAGGTACGGCAGGATCGGCGCCGCCTGCGCGAGCGTGATCTTGGCCACCGGGTAGGCCCAGCTGTCCGGCCCGACCGTGAGACCCAGCCCCGCCGCGAGGTGCACCAGCGACTTGTCGACCGTCAGCGGCAGCGTCTGCAGCATGCCGACGAGGATCGAGCCGACGAAGGCGCCGGGCAGCGAGCCCATGCCGCCGATGACGATGACGGCGAAGATGATCGGCCCGATGTGGGCCATGTTCGGTTCGGTCACGAAGGTGATGCCACCGACGACGCCGGCCAGCCCGGCCATCGCGCAGCCGGTGCCGAACACGAGCATGAACACGCGCGGCACGTTGTGGCCCAGCGCCTCGACCATCTCGGGGTGCGTCAGCGCCGCCTGGATCACCAGCCCGATGCGCGTGCGCGTGAGCAGCAGCCACAGCGCCAGCAGCATGGCGACCGCCACGCCGGCGAGGAACACGCGGTTGAGCGGGTAGCGCGTGCACGTGACCATCACCTCGGCAGTGCGCTGGCACGCCTCGGCCGGCGCGACGCCGAGCACGACGCGCATCGTTTCGGCCGACGACGACACGAGCGTGAACGCGGTGCCGGCGAGCGCCGGCGGCGGCGCGAAAGGCACCGAGGTGCGCCCCCAGACGAGCTGCACGATCTCGAGCAGCACGTACGACAGCCCGAAGGTCACCAGCAGTTCGGCGACGTGGCCGAACCGGTGCACCTTGCGCAGCACGCCGCGCTCGAACGCCGCACCGGCCAGGCCCACCAGCAGCGGCGCGGCCACCAGCGCCACCCAGAATCCGAGCACGCCGCTGATCGTGTACGCGAAGTACGCCCCCAGCATGTAGAAGCTGGCGTGCGCGAAGTTGAGCACGCCCATCATGCTGAAGATCAGCGTCAGTCCGGCGCTGAGCAGGAACAGCAGCAGCCCGGAGCTGAGGCCGTTCAGCAGGTTGATGAGGACCTGGTCCAAGGCGGTCGGTGCGACGAATCGAAAAAGGGCCCGTCGGAGGGAGCCCTCCGGCGGGCCCGGCGCGGCGCGATGCGCGCGCGGATGCGCGACGCGACGATCAGGCCGGACGGTTCATCTGGCACGACGTCGGCGTGCTCGACACGTAGGGCTCGAACACGCGCTCCTGCACCCAGGTGAAGCCGGTGCCCTCGACGTTGTACTGCTTCGCCGGGTCGGAGATCTTGCGCCAGCTCGCGATGTACAGCGGCTGCTGCAGCTGGTGGTCGGAGGCGCGCATCGTGACGTCGCCCGAGAAGCTCTTCATCGTCAGGCCTTCCATCGCCTTGGCCACCTTGACGGGGTCGGTGCTCTTGGCCTTGGCCATCGCCTGCGCCAGCATCGGCAGCACGTGCACCGTCGACAGCAGCGACAGGTCGTCCTTGAAGCGCTGGTTGTACTCCTTCATCCACGCGGCGAGATCGGGGATGTTCGCGTGCCCGATGTAGACGAACTTGACCTTGCCGTCCATCGTCGGCCCGATCGCCGACGGCGAGCCGTTGGCGCCGCCGTAGTACGTGTACCAGGTCGCGTCGAGGCCGGCGTCCTTGGCCGCCTTGATCAGCAGCGACAGGTCCGAACCCCAGTTGCCGGTGACGATGCTGTCGGCGCCCGAGGCCTTGATCTTCGCGACGTACGGCGCGAAGTCGCGCACCTGGCCCAGCGGGTGCAGGTCCTCGCCGACGACCTGCACGTCGGGTCGCTTGCGCGCCAGCGACTCCTTGAAGTACTTGGCCACCTGGTGGCCGTGCGAGTAGTTCTGGTTGATCAGGTAGACCTTCTTGACGTTCTTCTCGTCCTTCATGTACGACGTCAGCGCCTCCATCTTCATCGACGTGTCGGCGTCGAAGCGGAAGTGCCAGAAGCTGCACTTGCTGTTGGTGAAGTCGGGGTCGACCGCGGCGTTGTTCAGGAACACGATCTCCTTGCCGGGGTTGCGCTCGTTGTGCTTGTTGATCGCGTCGATCAGCGCGCCGGCCACCGAACTGCCGTTGCCCTGGGTGACGTAGCGGATGCCCTGGTCGGTGATCGCCTTCAGCGCGGTCAGGCTCTCCTGCGGCGAGAGCTTGTTGTCGAACGACACGATCTCGAACTTCACGCCCGCCGGGTTGTTGGCGCTGACCTTCTCGGCCATGTACTGGAAGGTCTTCAGGCTGTTCTGGCCGATGTTGGCCAGCATGCCCGACAGCGGATCGATCCAGCCGATCTTCACCGTCTCGCCCTTCTGCGCGAACACCGCGGTGCTGCCCAGCGCCAGCGACACGCCGACCGCCAACCCGAAACACCTTCTCTTGAAGTCCATTGCCGTCTCCTGAAATGATGCACTGCAACCCACCGCGCACGGTAGCGGAAGCGCCCGCGCTTGGGGGTCGGGAACTACCCCGAAACCCGGCCGCAACCGGGGCCGGCCGCTCAGCCGTTCGGCAGTCTGTAGTCCTTGAACTGCTCGCGAAGTTTCATCTTCTGCATCTTGCCGGTGGCCCCCAGCGGGATCGCGTCGACGAACTGCACGTCGTCGGGCACCTGCCACTTGGCCACCTTGCCCTCGAAGAACGCGAGCAGATCGTCGCGCGTGACCTCGGCGCCGGGCTTGCGAACCACCACCAGCAGCGGGCGCTCGTCCCACTTCGGGTGCGGCACCGCGATGCACGCGGCCATCGCCACCGCCGGGTGCGCCATCGCGATGTTCTCGACGTCGATCGAGCTGATCCACTCGCCGCCGGACTTGATCACGTCCTTGCTGCGGTCG
>CAZUBF010000182.1:0-6269 GCA_964618555.1 uncultured Azohydromonas sp. | reverse complement strand
GCGGACGGGGTCCGAGCGAAGTGAGCCGAAGGCGAACGCAGCGAGTTCGGCCGCGCGACCCC
Source organism: uncultured Azohydromonas sp. (assembly GCA_964618555.1). Classification (GTDB taxonomy): domain Bacteria; phylum Pseudomonadota; class Gammaproteobacteria; order Burkholderiales; family Burkholderiaceae_C; genus Calidifontimicrobium. The sequence continues at coordinate 6,207 of CAZUBF010000182.1, read as the reverse complement.
GGGCCGAGCAGCGCAGCGCAGTCGTCGCGCAGCGACGACCGGCACAGGGTGAGCCCGCAGCGGGTGCCGCCTGCCGCGACGCGCCACCTCAGAAGATCCCACCGCAACGACACGAGACTTTCGCCAAGACAGCAACGTGCTGCATGGCCGCTGCCGAGACGGTTGCCCGACGATCGGGCCTCTGGTCTCAGCCGTCGAGCGGCATCAGGCCCGAGCGCGGCGAGCGCGTCGGGAAGTGGCGGTTCAGCTGGGCGAGCCGCTGCTCGGCGACGCACTGGCTGTGCTGCAGCGAGACCACGTGGTACAGCGCGGCGCGCAGGTGCCACAGTTCGCGGAGCGAGCGTGCGGTGTTGATGCGCATCAGCAGCGTGCCGGCCTGGGCGGTGGCCGCGTCGTCGATGCAGGCGGCGAACTCGCGCCGCACGGGGTCGACGGTGTCGGCCGCGACGCCGACCAGCGGTGCGTCGCCGCGCAGCCAGCCGTGCAGGCGCCACCACCAGGCGCCGCTCGACGACGGCGGGCAGACCTCGATGCGGCTGTGCAGGCCGGTGGGCGTGCCGCTGGCGCGGTGCGTCGATGGCGGGGACGGGCGGCGTGACGTGAACATGGTGGCGATGTCGGCGCCCGCTTGGCCGGGCTGAAGCCGATCTTCGTCGTTGGCCGGTCGTGCGGATCGCACGAACAGCGCCGCGCCTGCGCGGCAATTCATCACGCGGCGATCGCGCTGCGGCCATCGCACCCGCCTCGCTGGCTTCGCGCGCGCCGGCCGGTTAACCTCGCGGCGCCAACGGGAGGAACGGAGATGACGAGGTGGATCCGGCGCGGCCTTTGGGCGCTGCTCGGCCTGCTGCTGCTGGCCGTGCTGGTGGTCGGCGCCTACCTGCAACGCGCGTCGCCGCGCACCGAGGGCGAACTGACGCTGCCGGGGCTGCGCGAGTCGGTGCGCATCGAACGCGACGCGCACGGCGTGCCGACGATCCGCGCGGCGAACGTCGAGGACCTGATGTTCGGCCTGGGCGTCGCCCACGCGCAGGACCGCCTGTGGCAGCTCGAGACGCACCGCCGCATCGGCGCCGGCCGGCTGGCCGAGGCCTTCGGCCCCGGGGCGGTCGACAACGACCGCTTCCTGCGCGTGCTCGGCGTGCGCCGCGCCGCCGCCGCGCAGTGGGACTGGCTGCGCCGGCAGCCCGGCGCCGAGGCGCCGGCGCTGCTCGAGGCCTACGCGCGCGGCGTCAACGCGGTGGTGCGCACGCTCGCCGCGCGCCCGCCCGAGATGCTGATCCTGGGGCTGCGCCCTGAGGACTGGACCCCGGTCGACAGCCTGGCCTGGGCGATCATGATGGCCTGGGACCTGGGCGCCAACTGGAACGCGGAGATGCTGCGTCTTCGGCTGGCGCTGCACCTGGGCGGCGACGACGCGGTGGCGCGCATCGGCGAACTGTTGCCGCCTTACCCCGGCGAAGCGCCGCGGGTGACGGCCGACTACGCCGCGCGGCTGCGTGCACTGCGGCTGGACGGCCGGCTCGCCGGCGTCGACGCCGAGCGCTGGCTGGCCGCCGCGCCGCCGTCCGGACTCGACGGCATCGGCTCGAACAACTGGGTGCTCGCCGGCAGCCACACCACCACCGGTCGCCCGCTGCTGGCCAACGACCCGCACCTCAAGCTCAGCGCGCCGGCGCTGTGGTACTTCGCTCGACTCGAGGCGCCGGGCTTCAAGGTGGCCGGCGCGACGATGCCGGGGCTGCCGATCGTCGTGCTCGGGCAGAACGAGCAGGTCGCCTGGGGCTTCACGAACACCAACCCCGACGTGCAGGACCTGTACCTCGAGCAGATCGACCCCGCCGACCCGACGCGCTACCGCACGCCCGACGGCTGGGCGGCCTTCGAGACGCGGCAGGAGGTGATCAAGGTCAAGGGCGCGACCGACGTGGTGCAGACCGTGCGCGTCTCTCGCCACGGCCCGCTGATCTCGGACGCCGGCGCGGCCGACGACGTCGTCGGCCGCGAGCGCCCGGCCTACGGCATCGCCATGCGCTGGACGGCGCTGGACACCGACGCCGACGCGGTCGGCGTGGGGCTGGCCTTCAACCGCGCGCGTTCGGTGGCCGAGTTCGTCGCCGCTTCGCGCGGCTGGGTCGCGCCGATGCAGAGCATGGTCGTGGCCGACCGCGACGGTCGCATCGGCATGGTCGCCCCGGGGCGCGTGCCGCTGCGCTCGTCCGACAACGACCTGCACGGCATGGTGCCGGCGCCGGGCTGGGACGCGCGCTACGACTGGGTCGGCTGGGTGCCGGCCGACGAAACGCCGCGCGAGTTCGACCCGCCGCGCGGCTGGATCGCCACCGCGAACCAACGCATCGTGCCGGCCGACTATCCCCATTTCCTGACCAGCGAGTGGACGCTGCCGTGGCGGCAGCAGCGCATCGAGCAGGTGCTGGGCGCGAAGCCGAAGCACTCGATCGACGACTTGGCGGCGCTGCAGGCCGACGTGAAGTCGCTCGCCGCCGCACCGCTGCTGCCGCACCTGATGGCGGCCAACGCCGATCACCCGCTGGCCGGCGCGGCGCAGCGCGCGCTGGCCGGCTTCGACGGCACGATGCGCGCCGATGCCGCCGCGCCGCTGATCTTCTGGGCCTGGGTGCGCCAGCTCACCGCCGGCGTGTTCGCCGACGAACTCGGGCCGCTGTACGAACGCACCCTGGGCATGCGGCCGTACCGCGACGCGCTCGAGGGCGTGCTGGCGCGCGACGACCCCCGATGGTGCGACGACACGACGACGCCGGCGCCCGAGACCTGCGCGATGCAGGTCGACGCGGCGTTCGCGCGTGCGCTCGACGAACTGCGCGCGCGCCACGGCGACGACGTCGCCGCGTGGCGCTGGGGCGAAGCGCTGACCTACCGCGCCGAGCACCGGCCGTTCAGCCGCGTGAAGGCGCTGGCGCCGCTGTTCGAGCTGCGCGCCGGCATCGGCGGCGACACCTACACCGTCAACGCGTCGCGCGTGAACCTGCGCCCCGACGCCACCACCGGCGAGGTGTTCCTCAACGAACACGGGCCGTCGATGCGCGCGCTGTACGACCTGGGCGATCCGGCGCAGTCGCGCTTCGTGCACTCGAGCGGGCAGTCGGGGCTGCCGTGGTCGGCGCACTACCGCGACCTGGTCGCGCAATGGGTGCAGGGACGCTACGTGCCGCTGTGGGCCGACGCGCCGGCGCGCCGCACGCTGGTGCTGCAGCCGACGCGCTGACGTTGGCCCGACGCCGTGCCGCGGCGGTCAGGCGCGCTTGAACGTGGCCAGCAGCGCGCCGGCGACGACGAACAGCGCGCCGAAGCCGCGGTTCATCCAGCGCAGGTGGCGCGGCGAGCGCAGCGCCGCGAGCACGCGCGCCGCCAGCGCGGTGTAGCCGGCCATCACCACCAGGTCGGTGAACACCAGCGTCGCGCCGATCGCCGCGTACTGCAGCGCCAGCGGCGCTTGCGGGTCGATGAACTGCGGCACCACCGCGAGCATGAACACCGTGCCCTTCGGGTTGACGGCATTGATCGCCCAGCCGCGCAGCACCAGCGCGCGGCGCGTCGCCGCCGCCGGTGCGTGGTCGCCGCGCACCGGCGCCGCGACGCTGCGCCACTGCTGCACGCCCAGCCACACCAGATAGGCGACGCCGAGCCACTTCAGCACCGTGAACGCGACCCCCGACGCGGCCATCAGCGCGCCCAGCCCGACCGCGACGATGGCCAGCTGCGTGACGATGCCCAGCACCAGCCCCGCGGTGAGCCAGTAGCCGCGGTGGAAGCCGTGCGCCAGCCCGGCGCCCATCGCTGCCACAGCGCCGGGGCCGGGCGACAGGCTGATCGCCCACGACGCGGCAAAGAACGTGAACCACACCGACGATTCCATCGCCGGCATTGTCTCGCGCCGCGCGCCGCGGTGGTGCTGCCGGCGCGACCTCGGAGGCTACAGCGCGCCGTAGCGGCGCTTGCGCTCGGCGGTGTAGCGCCACCACGGCGCCGGCGCGGCGCCGCGCATGAAGTCGGTGGCGGCGAGCAAGGTGTCGAGCATGCAGGGATCGTGTCGCTTGCCGTCGAGGCGGCCGAGCGCCTGGTACAGCGCGAACGCGTCGCGACCGGCCAGTTGCGCCGGCCGCGTGATGCCGAGCCGGCGCAGGTCGGCGGCCACGCGCGGGCCGACGTTGGGCAACTGCTCGAGCATTTCGCACTCGCCGGCGCTGGCCGCCTTCGGTCGCTTGAAGGTCATCGCGGTGCCCTCCGCATCAGGTGAGCATGTTGTTGCGCAGCAGGCCGACGGCGATGCCCTCGATCGCCACCGCCGGCTCGGCGCCGTCGCCGGCGGGCACGACGATGGTCTCGAACTCGGGGTTCTCCGGGATCAGCTCGACACCGGCCTTGGTGCGGCGGAATCGCTTGACGGTGACCTCGTCGCCGAGCCGTGCGACGACGATCTGCCCGTTCTTCGCGTCGCTGGCCTTCTGCACCGCGAGCAGGTCGCCGTCGAGGATGCCGGCGTCGCGCATGCTCATGCCGCGCACGCGCAGCAGGTAGTCGGGCCGGCGCGGGAACAGCCCGGCTTCGAAGACGTAGGTGCGGTCGATGTGCTCGGCGGCGAGGATCGGGCTGCCGGCGGCCACGCGGCCGACCAGCGGCAGCGTCAGTTGCGCGACGCCCGGCAGCGGCAGGGCGAACTGCTTGCCACGTGCCTGGGCGAGTGCGCGCAATGTGTCAGACTTCAAACGGATGCCGCGCGAGGTGCCACCGACGAGTTCGATCACCCCCTTGCGCGCCAACGCCTGCAGGTGTTCCTCGGCGGCGTTGGCCGATCGGAAGCCCAGCTCGGTGGCGATCTCGGCGCGCGTCGGCGGGGCGCCGGTGCGCTCGATCGCGCTTTGCACCAGGTCGAGGATCTGCTGCTGGCGGGCGGTGAGCTTGGGGCTGTCGAGCATCGCGGTGTCCCTGTGGCCTGCCGACGCAGGTCTGTGAATCCATCCAGTCACTGTATTTTTATCCAGAGTGCCCGCTCATGCCAAGTGCCACCGGCAAGACCGTGATCCTGGGCACCGGCGGCACGATCGCCGGCACCGCGGCGAACGCCGCCGACGCGGTCGGCTACACCGCGGCGCAGCTGGGCGTCGAGCGGCTCGTCGCCGCGGTGCCGGCGCTGGCCGAGGTGGCGCTGGAGTGCGAGCAGGTCGCGCAGGTCGACAGCAAGGACATGACGCACGCGGTGTGGCAGCGGCTGGCGCAGCGCTGCGCGCATCACCTGGCGCGCGACGACGTCGCCGGCGTCGTCGTGACGCACGGCACCGACACGCTCGAGGAGACCGCGTACTTCCTGCACCGCGTGCTGGCGCCGGCCAAGCCGCTGGTGCTGACGGCGGCCATGCGCCCGGCGACGTCGCTGCAGGCCGACGGGCCGCAGAACCTGCTCGACGCGGTGACCGTCTCGCGCAACGGCCCTGGCGGTGTCGCGGTGGTGCTGGCCGGCATCGCGCACGCCGCGGCCGACGTGCGCAAGCTGCACGGCTGGCGGCTCGACGCGTTCGGCAGCGGTGACGCCGGGGCGCTGGGTGCGATCGAAGCCGGCCGCTGGCGCGCGTTCCGTGTGATGCCGGCAGTCGCACCGCTGGGGACGCAGGCGATCGCGCCCGACGTCGCGCAGTGGCCGCGCGTCGAGGTGATCGCCAGCCACGCCGGTGCGTCGGGGCGCGTCGTCGACGCGCTGCAGGCGCTGGGCGTCGACGGGCTGGTCGTCGCCGCCACCGGCAGCGGCACGGTGCACGCCGAACTGGCCGCCGCACTGCAGCGTGCGCGCGACGCCGGCGTGGCGGTGCGCGTCGCGTCGCGCTGCGCCTTCGGCCCGGCGATCGACGCGGCCAGCGGCGCCGTGGACCCGCGCACGCCGTGGCAGATGCGCGTGGACCTGCTGCTCGAACTGCTCGCGGGGAGCGAGTGACCCGGCGCTTCACCCTGCGCCGGGCACCCCGGCGTCAGAAGGTCCCGAAAAACCCGATGACGAAACCGTCGCTTCGATTGATCGGATGGCCTTCGTACGCGCTCATGCTCCCGTTCGGCCCGAGTCTGACCAGGTCGATGCCGTCGTCGCGCACACGCTGCGTCCGGTAGCCAATGGACGCGGTCACCGAAGTTCGACACTTCCGGGTCGTTTTGAGCCCGTTTGAGGGGTCGAGACCT
>CAZUBF010000181.1:0-6302 GCA_964618555.1 uncultured Azohydromonas sp. | reverse complement strand
GCATCCTCGAGGTGCACGGCGAGCGCATGATCAAGCGCACGTTCAACCCGGGCTTTCGCATCTCGCTGCACCAGAAGGACCTGAACCTGGCGCTGCAAGGCGCCAAGGCGCTGGGCGTGGCGCTGCCGAACACGGCCAGCGCGGCGCAGCTGATGCAGGCGCTGGCGGCCCACGGCATGGCCGACCTGGACCACTCGGCGCTGGTGCGCGCGCTCGAACTGCTGGCCAACCACGAGGTTGCGAAGGCCTGACGATGACGCCCGACCCGCGCCTCGACCCCAGGGGGTTCCTGCGCGCCCTGTTCGACGCCGCGGTGCGCGCCGCGCTGCCGGCGCACAACCTGGCCGCGCACCTGCCTGCGCCGCCCAAGGGGCGCACGCTGGTGCTCGGCGCGGGCAAGGCCGGCGGCGCGATGGCCGCCGCGCTCGACGCGCTGTGGCCGCCCGAGGCGCCGCTGTCGGGGCTGGTGGTCACGCGCTACGGCCACGTGCCGCCCGCCTACAAGACCCGGCCGGGGCGCATCGAGGTCGTCGAAGCCGCGCACCCGGTGCCCGACGAAGCCGGCCGGCGCGCCGCGCAGCGCATCGTCGAGCTCGCGCGCGGACTCACCGCCGACGACCTCGTCGTCGCGCTGATCTCCGGCGGCGGCTCGGCGCTGCTGGCGCTGCCCGCCGAGGGGCTGACGCTCGAGGACAAGCAGGCGGTCAACCGCGCGCTGCTGCACTCGGGCGCGGCGATCGACGAGATGAACTGCGTGCGCAAGCACCTGTCGGCGCTCAAGGGCGGGAGGCTGGCGGCGCTGTGCGCGCCGGCGCGCGTGGTCACGCTGGTCATCAGCGACGTGCCCGGCGACGACCCGGCGGTCATCGCCAGCGGCCCGACGGTGCCCGACGCCAGCACCTGCGCCGACGCGCTGGCCATCGTCGAGCGCCACGGCATCGCGCTGAGCGCGGCGGCGCGCCGCGGACTGGAAAGCAGCGCGTTCGAGACGCCCAAACCGGGCGACGCGCGCTTCGCGGGCCACGCGCTGCACCTGATCGCCACGCCGCAGCAAAGCCTGCAGGCCGCCGCGGCGCTGGCGCGCGAGCACGGCATCGCCGCGCACGTGCTCGGCGACGACATCGAAGGCGAGAGCCGCGACGTGGGCAAGGTGCACGCGTCGATCGCGCGCGCGGCGGCGCGCCGCGGCGAGCCGTTCGCCGCGCCGTGCGTGATCCTCAGCGGCGGCGAGACCACCGTCACCGTCAAGTCCAAGGGCGGGCGCGGCGGGCGCGCCACCGAGTTCCTGCTCGGCTGCGCGCTGGCGCTGCAAGGCGAGCCGGGCGTGCACGTGCTGGCCGCCGACACCGACGGCATCGACGGCGTCGAGGACAACGCCGGCGCGCTCGTCGGCCCCGACACGCTGGCGCGCGCCGCGGCGCTGGGCGTGAACGCGCGCGAGCGCCTCGACGCCAACGACGCCTACACGTTCTTCGCCGCGCTCGGCGACCTCGTCGCCACCGGGCCGACCTACACCAACGTCAACGACTTCCGCGCGCTGCTGGTCGGCGTGCCGCCGACACCATGAGACGCACGCGCAACGCCAAGGTCGTCGCGACGCTGGGCCCGGCGAGTTCCGACGCCGACACCGTGCGCCGGCTGTTCGCCGCCGGTGTCGACGTGTTCCGGCTCAACTTCAGCCACGGCAGCGGCGACGACCACCGCCACCGCGTCGAACTGCTGCGCCGCCTCGAACACGACACCGGCCGACCGATCGGCATCCTCGCCGACCTGCAGGGCCCGAAGCTGCGCGTCGGCACCTTCGCCGGCGGCGCGGTGACGCTCGCCGAGAGCCAGGCGTTCCGACTCGACCTCGACCCGGCACCGGGCGACGCGCAGCGCGTGAACCTGCCGCACCCCGAGATCTTCGCCGCGCTGGTGCCCGGCACCGCACTGCTGCTCGACGACGGCAAGCTGCGCCTGGCGGTCGAGCGCTGCGGCGCCGACTTCGCCGACACGCGTGTCGTCGTCGGCGGTGCGCTGTCGCAGCGCAAGGGCGTCAACGTCCCCGGGGTGCTGCTGCCGATCGGCGCGCTGACCGCCAAGGACCGGCGCGACCTCGAGCTGGCGCTCGAACTCGGCGCCGACTGGATCGCGCTGTCGTTCGTCCAGCGCCCCGACGACGTCGCTCAGGCCAGGGCGCTGGTCGGCGACCGCGCCGCGCTGATGGTCAAGCTCGAGAAGCCTTCGGCGGTCGACCAGCTCGACGACATCGTCGACCTGGCCGACGGCGTCATGGTCGCGCGCGGCGACCTCGGCGTCGAACTGCCCGCCGAGCGCGTGCCGGCGATCCAGAAGCGCATCGTGCGCACCTGCCGGCGGCTCGGCAAGCCGGTGATCGTCGCCACGCAGATGCTCGAGTCGATGATCGCCAGCCCGGTGCCCACGCGCGCCGAGGCGTCCGACGTTGCCACCGCGATCTACGACGGCGCCGACGCCGTGATGCTGTCGGCCGAGTCGGCCAGCGGCCGCTGGCCCGTCGAGGCCGCGACGATGATGAACCGCATCATCGAGCAGGTCGAGGCCGACCCGCTGTACCGCCAGCTGATCGACGCGTCGCACAGCGCCGCGCGGCCCGGCGGCGACGTCGCCGAGGCGGTGTGCTGCGCGATGCGCCGCGCGGTGGCGCTGCTGCACGCCGCGGCGATCGTGTGTTACACGAGTTCGGGCCACACCAGCCTGCGCGCCGCGCGCGAGCGCCCCGAGTGTCCGGTGCTGAGCCTGACGCCGCGGCGTGCCACCGCGCGCCGGCTCGCGCTGGTCTGGGGCGTGCACTCGGTGCGCATCGACGACGTGCACAACGTCGACGAGATGGCGCGCGTGGCCTGCGAAGTCGTCCGCCGCGAGGGTTTCGCCGAGGCCGGGCAGCGCATCGTCGCGATCGCCGGCATGCCTTTCGGCACGCCGGGAACGACGAACCTGATGCGAATCGCCACCGTCTGACCGCCGCGGGCGCAGTGCGCGAGCGTGTACGCTTGCGCCATGCCGACGACCGCGACGAGTGCCGAAGACCGCTGGTGGCTGCCGGTGGCCGGCGTCGACGAGCTGGGCGCCGACCGCCCGCTGGGCGTGACGCTGCTCGGCCAGCCCCTCGTGCTGTGGCACGACGGCGCCGGGGCGCGCGCCTTCACCGACCGTTGCCCGCATCGCGGCGCGCGGCTGTCGCTGGGCCGCGTGATCGACGGGCAGCTCGAGTGCCCGTACCACGGCTGGCGCTTCGGCGCCGAAGGACGCTGCCGCCACGTGCCGGCGCTGCCCGACTTCGTGCCGCCGGCAGGCCATCGCGCCGTCGCCTGGGCGCTGCGCGAGGCGCACGGGCTGTGGTGGGTCGCCGCCGCCGACGCGCCGGCCGATGCGCCGCACAGCCCGCCGCTGCTGAGCGACCTGCCGTCGCGGCGCCTGCTGTGCGGCCCGTACGACGTGGCCACCAGTGCGCCGCGCGTGGTCGAGAACTTCCTCGACACCGCGCACTTCGGCGTCGTGCACGAGGGCTGGCTCGGCGCGCGCGACCACCTGCAGGTGCCCGAGTACGAAGTGATCGCCGACGCGCACGGCCGCCCCGGCGTGCCGGACTACCGCGCCTGGCAGCCGCAGGGCAGCGCCGCCGCTGCCGGTGGCGCCTGGGTCGACTACCGCTACCAGGTGCTGTCGCCGTACGCCGCGCTGCTGACGAAGAAAGGCGAGGGCGACGCGCCGCAGGAAGGCTACGCGCTGTGGACCTGCCCGACCGAGCCCGAGGCCTGCCGCGTCTGGTTCACGATCTTCACCAGCGACGACAGGCTGCCCGACGCCGACCTGCTCGCGTTCCAGGACACGATCTTCCGCCAGGACCGTCCGGTGCTCGAGTCGCAGCGCCCGCGGCGGCTGCCGCTGTCGGGCGGTGAGCTGCACTGCGCCGCCGACCGGCTGAGCGCCGCCTACCGCCGCTGGCTGCAGGGCCAGCGCATCACCTTCGGAGTGTGTTGAACCGAACCACCCCCGCCGCGCCTTCGGCGCTCCCCCTCGAGGGGGCACCGCCAGCGGACCGGCAAAGCCGGCTCCGCGGCGGTTGCTCGAACGCGTGCGGTTCATCGGTCGCGTGTGGCGCATCGGCGCCAGGGACGAGTGACATGACTGCCAACATCGACTTCGACGCGATCCCGCGCGAGCGGCTGCCGGCGCTGCTGCGTCGCATGCCCAAGGCCGAACTGCACGTGCACGTCGAGGGCACGCTCGAGCCCGAGCTGATCTTCCGCCTGGCCGAGCGCCACCGCGTGCCGCTGCCTTATGCCAGCGTCGACGCGCTGCGCGCGGCCTATGCGTTCGCCGACCTGCAGAGCTTCCTCGACGTGTACTACGCCGGCGCCGGCGTGCTGCGGCAGGAGCAGGACTTCTTCGACATGGCCTGGGCCTACTTCGAGCGTGCCGCGGCCGACAACGTCGTGCACGCCGAACTGTTCTTCGACCCGCAGACGCACACCGCGCGCGGCGTGCCGATCGAAGCGGTGATCGTCGGTCTGCAGCACGCGTGCCGCCGTGCGCACCAGGAGTTCGGCATCACCGCGAAGCCGATCCTGTGCTTCCTGCGCCACCTCGGCGAGGACGACGCCTTCGCGACGCTCGAGCAGGCGCTGCCGTACCGCGAACACTTCGTCGGCGTCGGCCTCGACAGCAGCGAGCTCGGTCACCCGCCGGGCAAGTTCGCACGCGTGTTCGCGCGCTGCCGCGGGCTCGGACTTCACGTCGTCGCGCACGCCGGCGAGGAGGGACCGGCCGAGTACATCCGCGAGGCGCTCGACGTGCTGCACGTCGAGCGCATCGACCACGGCGTGCGCTGCGTCGACGACCCGGCGCTGGTGCAGCGGCTCGCGCGCGAGCGCGTGCCGTTGACGGTGTGCCCGCTGTCGAACGTGCGGCTGCGCGTGTTCCCGAGCCTCGCGCAGCACAACCTGCCGGCGCTGCTCGACGCCGGGCTGTGCGCCACGGTCAACAGCGACGACCCGGCGTACTTCGGCGGCTACGTCAACGACAACTTCGTGCAGACCTTCGCCGCGCTGCCGCAGCTCGGCGCGCGCCAGGCATGGCAGCTGGCGATGAACTCGTTCGAGGCCAGCTTCGCACCCGACGCCGACAAGCGGCGCTGGGCGGCCGAGCTCGAGCGGGTCTTTGCCGTCGGCTGATCAGCGGCCCCGCCGCCTTGGCGCGCCTCAGGTGGGGAAGGTGCCCGGCAGCAGGATGCGGCGATCGACGCGGTTGATGTCGGTGTGGCCGCAGAAGGCCATCGTCAGGTCGACTTCCTTGTGGATGATCTCGAGGCACCTGGTGACGCCCGCTTCGCCCATCGCCCCCAGCGCATAGAGGAAGGCGCGGCCGATGTAGGTGCCGCGCGCGCCCAGCGCCCAGGCCTTGAGCACGTCCTGGCCGCTGCGGATGCCGCCGTCCATGTGCACCTCGATCCTCGAGCCGACGGCGTCGACGATCGCCGGCAGCGCCTCGATGCTGCTCTGTGCGCCGTCGAGCTGGCGCCCGCCGTGGTTGCTGACGATCAGCGCGTCGGCGCCCGAGTCGGCGGCGAGCCTCGCGTCCTCGACGTCCTGGATGCCCTTGAGGATCAGCCTGCCGCCCCAGCGCTTCTTGATCCACTCGACGTCGCCCCAGTTGAGCTGGGGGTCGAACTGCTTGGCGGTCCACTCCGACAGGCTGCCCATGTCGCCGACGCCCTCGACGTGGCCGACGATGTTGCCGAACTGGCGCCGCCGGGTGCCGAGCATGCCCAGGCACCAGCGCGGCTTGGTCATCATGTTGGCGATGTTGGCCAGCGTCAGCTTGGGCGGCGCCGACAGGCCGTTCTTCAGGTCCTTGTGGCGCTGGCCGAGGATCTGCAGGTCGAGCGTGAGCACCAGCGCGTCGCAGCCGGCGGCCTTGGCGCGGTCGATGAGCCGCTCGATGAAGCCGCGGTCGCGCATCACGTACAGCTGGAACCAGAACGGTTGCGTGGTCGCCGCGGCCACGTCCTCGATCGAGCAGATGCTCATCGTGCTCAGCGTGAAGCGGATGCCGAACTTCTCGGCCGCCTTCGCCGCGAGGATCTCGCCGTCGGCGTGCTGCATGCCGGTCAGCCCGGTGGGCGCGATCGCCACCGGCATCTGCACCGGCACGCCGACCATCGTCGTCGCCGTCGTGCGGTTCTCCATGTTCACCGCCACGCGCTGGCGCAGCTTGATCCTGCCGAAGTCGGCTTCGTTGGCGCGGTAGGTGCTCTCGGTCCACGAGCCCGAGTCGGC
>CAZUBF010000180.1:0-6390 GCA_964618555.1 uncultured Azohydromonas sp. | reverse complement strand
GCTCGGCTTCACGGTGGTCGAGAACAACGGCCTGTTCAAGGTGGTGCCCGAGGCCGACGCCAAGCTGCAGACCGGCACCGTCTCGGTCGACGCGCCGACCGCGCGCGGCGACACCATCCTCACGCAGATCTTTCGCCTGAACTACGAGAACCCGAACAACCTGGTGGCGATCCTGCGCCCGCTGATCAGCCCGAACAACACCATCAACGCCAACCCGTCGAGCGCGTCACTGGTCATCACCGACTACGCCGACAACCTGCAGCGCATCGCGAAGATCATCGCCGCGCTCGACCAGCCGTCGTCGGCCGACGTCGAGGTGGTGCCGCTGAAGCACGCGGTGGCCGCCGACCTGGCGCCGCTGGTGCAGCGCCTGGCCGCCGAGGGCGGTGTCGCGATGGTGCCCGGCGCGCCGGCCGCGGCGATCGGCGGCGCCGGCGCGGTGCAGGTGCTGCCCGACGGACGCGCCAACGCGCTGATCGTGCGCGCGCCGAACAACGCGCGCCTGGGCCAGGTGCGCGCGCTGATCGACAAGCTCGACGTGCCCGCCGCCGGCGCCGGCCCGGCCGGCCAGATCTGGGTCGTGCACCTGAAGAACGCCGACGCGACCAAGCTCGCCACCGTGCTGCGCGCCGCCTTCGCCACCGGTGGCGGCGCCGGCGGGGCCGGCGCCGCGGCGCCGGCGGTGTCGTCGACGCCGATGACGCCGGCGACGACGGCCACGCCCGGTCTGGCGGGGGGCGCCGCGACGCCGGCCGCCGCGCCGGTGTCGTCGTCGGCGGGGCCGTCGACCGGCGGCTTCGTGCAGGCCGACCCGTCGACCAACTCGCTGATCATCACCGCGCCCGAGCCGATGTACCGCCAGCTGCGCGCGATGATCGAGCAGCTCGACACGCGCCGCGCGCAGGTCTACATCGAGAGCATGATCGTCGAGGTCAAGGGCGACAACGCCGCCGACTTCGGCTTCCAGTGGCAGGGGTTGCTGGGCAGCAAGGGCGACCGCTTCGTCGCCGGCACCGGCACCAACTTCGGCAGCACCGGCAACATCGTCGGCATCACCACCGGCACCGCCGGCGGCAACGTCGAGGGCGTCTCGCTGGGCGAGGGGCTGAACTTCGCCCTGCTGCGCAACTACGGCGGCACCTACGCGCTGGCGGCGATCGCGCGCATGCTGCAGAGCCAGACCAACACCAACATCGTCTCGACGCCGAACCTGATCACGCTCGACAACGAGGAAGCGAAGATCGTCGTCGGCGCCAACGTGCCGTTCGTCACCGGACAGTTCACCAACACCGGCACCGGCGCGGTGACCAACCCGTTCCAGACGATCGAGCGCAAGGACGTCGGCCTGACGCTGCGCATCAAGCCGCAGATCGGCGAGGGCGGCAGCGTGCGCATGACCATCTACCAGGAGTCGTCGAGCGTCGACGCACGCGTCGCGCCGGGCACGTCGAACGCCGGCCCGTCGACGAGCAAACGCTCGATCGAGTCGACGGTGGTCGTCGACGACGGCGCCATCCTCGTGCTCGGTGGCCTGATCGAGGACCGCTTCGAGGAAAGCCGTTCGCAGGTGCCGGTGCTCGGCGACCTGCCGGTCGTCGGCGCGCTGTTCCGCAACCAGAACCGCACCAAGCAGCGCACCAACCTGATGGTGTTCCTGCGCCCGGTGATCATGCGCGACGCCGACAGCAGCGCACGCCTGTCGCTGGACCGCTACGACCTGATCCGCGCACAGCAGAAGGACGCGCAGCCGACGCCGAGCCAGGTGCTGCCGATCAACGAGGCCCCCGTGCTGCCGCCGCTGCGCGAGGCGCCGGCAGCGCCGCCCGTGGTGCCGCCCCCGACCGCCGCCCCCGCCGCCCCCGCCGCGACGCAGCCGCAGCCGCAGCCGCAGCCGCAGCCGTCGGGCACGGTGCTGCCCAGCGGCCAGATGGTGCCCTGAGGCGGGCACGATGGGCGCGCGCCACCCGCTGCCGTACGCCTTCGCGAAGGCGAACACGCTGCTGCTGGAGGACGACGGCCGCACGCTGACGCTGTGGGCCGGCGAGACCACGCCGCCGTCGGCGCTGTCCGAGGTGCTGCGCGTGTTCGACGTCGGGACCTTCGAGCGCGAGCCCTCGGCGACGCTGGCGCAGCGCATCGCCGCCGTGTACGCCGGCGGCGAGTCGAGCGCCGCGGCGGTGGTCGGCGAGGTCGAGAGCGCGGTCGACCTGTCGCGCCTGATGCAGGACCTGCCGGCGGTCGAGGACCTGCTCGAGGCCGCCGACGATGCGCCGATCATCCGCATGCTCAACGCGCTGCTCACGCAGGCGGCCAAGGACGGGGCGAGCGACATCCACATCGAGCCCTACGAGCGCAGCTCGAGCGTGCGCTTCCGCGTCGACGGCACGCTGCGCGAGGTGGTGCAGCCGAACAAGGCGCTGCACGCGGCGCTGATCAGCCGGCTGAAGATCATGGCCGAGCTCGACATCGCCGAGAAGCGCCTGCCGCAGGACGGGCGCATCAGCCTGCGCATCGGCCAGCGCGCCATCGACGTGCGCGTCTCGACGCTGCCCAGCGCGCACGGCGAGCGCGCGGTGCTGCGCCTGCTCGACAAGAGCGAGAGCCGCTTCACGCTCGAGAGCCTGGGGATGAGCGGCGACGTGCTGGCAGGCTTCCGCCGCCTGGTGCAGCAGCCGCACGGCATCGTGCTCGTCACCGGCCCCACCGGCAGCGGCAAGACGACCACGCTGTACGCCTCGCTGCTCACGCTCGACACCGCGACGACCAACGTGCTCACCGTCGAGGACCCGATCGAGTACGAGCTGCCCGGCATCGGCCAGACCCAGGTCAACCCGAGGATCGAGCTGACCTTCGCCAAGGCGCTGCGCGCGATCCTGCGCCAGGACCCCGACGTGATCATGATCGGCGAGATCCGCGACTTCGAGACCGCGCAGATCGCAATCCAGGCGTCGCTGACCGGCCACCTGGTGCTCGCCACGCTGCACACCAACGACGCGCCGAGCGCGGTGACGCGGCTGACCGACATGGGCGTCGAGCCGTTCCTGCTGTCGAGCTCGTTGCTGGGCGTGCTCGCGCAGCGCCTGGTGCGCAAGCTGTGTCCCGCATGCCGGCGCCGCGACGACCGCGGGCGTTACCACCCGGTGGGCTGCCCGGCCTGCGGGCACACCGGCTACAAGGGCCGCACCGGCGTGTACGAGCTGATGATGGCCGACGACAAGGTGCGCGCGCTGATCCACGCGCGCGCCGCCGAGAGCCAGCTGTTCGTCGCCGCCGAGGCCGCCGGGCTGCACTCGATGCGCGAGGACGGCGAACGCCTGGTCGCCGAGGGCATCACCTCGCCGGAGGAGGTGATGCGCGTGACCCGCGACTGACGCGATGCCCGCGTACAGGTTCGAGGCGCTCGACGCCGCCGGCAAGTCGGCCACGGGTCTGCTCGAGGCCGACAACGCGAAGGCCGCGCGTGCGCAGTTGCGCGCGCAGGCGCTGGTGCCGCTGGCGGTGTCGCCGGTGGCCGCCGGCGATGCGCGCGCGGTGCGCTTCGGGCGGCGCGTGTTCAGCGCCACCACGCTCGCGGTGTGGACGCGCCAGCTCGCCGGCCTCGTCGCGTCGGGGCTGCCGCTCGAACGCGCGCTGACCGCGCTCGCCGACGAGGCCGACGACACGCGCCAGCGCGAGCTGGTGGCGCACCTGCGCGCCGAGGTCAACGCCGGCAGCACGTTCGCGCGCGCGCTGTCCGCGGCGCCACGGGAGTTCGACGACGTCTACCGCGCGGTGGTCGCCGCAGGCGAGCACAGCGGCGCGCTCGGCGCGGTGCTCGAACGCCTGGCCGACGACCTCGAGGCGCGCCAGGCGCTCAAGGCCAGGCTGGTCGGCGCGACGCTGTACCCGGCGATCGTCTCGGTCATCGCGGTGGCGATCGTCGTGTTCCTCGTCACCTACGTCGTGCCGCAGGTGGCCAGCGTGTTCGCCGGCTCGAAGCGTGCCTTGCCGGCGCTGACGGTGGCGATGCTGGCGGTCAGCGACTTCGTGCGCCACTGGGGCTGGCTGGTGCTGCTGGCGCTGGCCGCCGGTGGCGCGGCGCTGACGCTGGCGCTGCGCAGCGACGCCTTCCGCGAGCGCTTCGACGCCGGCTGGCTGCAGCTGCCGCTGGTCGGGCGCCTAGCGCGCGGATACAACGCGGCGCGTTTCGGCGGCACGCTGGCCATGCTCGCCGGCGCCGGCGTGCCGATCCTCAAGGCGCTGCAGGCCGCCGCCGAGACGCTGGGCAACCGCGCGCTGCGCGCCGACGCGATGGACGCGCTGGTGCAGGTCCGCGAAGGCGCGCCACTGGCCGCGGCGCTGGCGGCGAAGAAGCGCTTCCCCGGGCTGCTGGCGATGTTCGCGCGCCTGGGCGAGCAGACCGGCACGCTGCCGCAGATGCTGCAGCGTGCCGCCGACCAGCAGGGCGCCGAGGTGCAGCGCCGCGCGCTGGCGCTGGCGACGATCCTCGAACCGCTGCTGATCGTCGTGATGGGCGTGCTGGTGATGCTGATCGTGCTGGCGGTGCTGCTGCCGATCATCCAGCTCAACACCTGGGTGCGGTGACGAGCCTTCAGGTGACGCCTTCGGGCCGGCCCGCCGGCGTGCAGGCCGGCCTGCGGCGTGCAGTTGTCGGGGAATTCCCCGCTGCTCCGGGGTTGAAACCCGGCAAGGTTTGCTTGAATCATAAGCACGTGTGCATGGTCTGGAGGTGTGCATGCCGTCGTCGCACGAACTGGTACCGGTCGACCGCCCGGCGATCCCGATCGCCCAGATGCGCAACGTCTACCGCGTCGGCGATGTCGAGAAGCGGCTGGCCAAGCTGCCGCCGAAGGAGCACGAGTCGCTGCGTGCCACCTACGAGCGCATGCTCGAGAAGGGTCCCGAGCGCTTCCAGGTCAAGCCCGCCGGGCTGCCGGCGATGGACCACCTGTACGACGATCTGCCGAACTTCCACCCGGCGCTCGACGACGTGAAGCGCCAGCTCGCGCTGTGCCAGGACAGCCGCGACGCGCTCGAGATCACGCCGATGCTGCTGCTGGGCCCGCCGGGGGTGGGCAAGACGCACTTCGCGCGCGAGGTCGCGCAGCTGCTGGGCACCGGGCTGGGGTTCGTCTCGATGAGCTCGCTGACCGCCGGGTGGGTGCTGTCGGGCGCCTCCAGCCAGTGGAAGGGGGCACGCCCGGGCAAGGTGTTCGAGACGCTGGTCGACGGCAACTACGCGAACCCGGTGATCGTCGTCGACGAGATCGACAAGGCGCGCGGCGAGCACGCCTACGACCCGCTGGGCGCGCTGTACAGCCTGCTCGAGCACGACACCGCGCACCACTTCACCGACGAGTTCGCCGAGGTCGCGATCGACGCGAGCCAGGTGATCTGGGTCGCCACCGCCAACGACGAACGCGCGATCCCCGAGCCCATCCTCAACCGCATGAACGTGTTCGAGGTGCAGATGCCCGACCGCGACGCCGCGCGCTCGATCGCGCTGCGGCTGTACACGGGCATCCGGCAGGCGCACGCCTGGGGCGAACGCTTCGAACCGCAGCCGGTCGACGCGGTGCTCGAGCGCATGGCCGAGCTGGCGCCGCGCGAGATGCGCCGCGCGTGGATGACCGCCTTCGGCAACGCCCGGCTCGACGGCCGCGACGCCATCGAGGTGCGCGACCTGCCCGAGGCGGGCGCGAAGCGCGCGCCGATCGGCTTCGTTCACTGAGCCCCGCCCGGGCCGCGGGTGCCGCGAGCGGCCGGGACCCCGCGGCACCCGGGCAGGCTGCGTCCGCGGACGCGGGCGGCGCGGCGGCCGCCGGCGCGCCGCCGGGGGACGTGACGCCGGCGCCCGTACCATCGCCGCATGCCCGCCTCCCTCGATGACCGGCTCGTCGTCGCGATCTCGTCGCGCGCGCTGTTCGACTTCGAGGACGAGAACCGGGTCTTCGAGGCCGGCGACGACCGTGCCTACATGCGCCTGCAGCTGGCCCGGCTCGACGAACCGGCGCAGCCCGGCGTCGCGTTCTCGCTGGTGCACAAGCTGCTGGCGTTCAACGCCGACGCCGCGGCGCGCGAACGCGTCGAGGTCGTCGTGCTGTCGCGCAACGACCCGGTGTCGGGGCTGCGCGTGTTCCGTTCGGCGCGCCACTACGCGCTGTCGATCGACCGCGGCGTGTTCACCCGCGGCGAGAGCCCGTGGCGCTACCTGCGGCCGCTGAAGGCCAACCTGTTCCTGTCGGCCAACGAGCCCGACGTGCGCGCCGCGCTGGCCGCCGGCGTGCCCGCTGCGCGCGTCTACCCGCACAGCGCACGCGCGTCGCAGCGGCACACGCACGAGGTGCGCATCGCCTTCGACGGCGACGCGGTGCTGTTCTCCGACGAGGC
>CAZUBF010000179.1:0-6479 GCA_964618555.1 uncultured Azohydromonas sp. | reverse complement strand
CCTGCTCGCTCAGCGCGCCGGCGATGCCGCGCATCGACGGGTGCTTGCGTTCGCCCTTCTTGTAGGCGGCGAGCGCAGCGACGATGTACTTGGCGCCCTGCCCCGAGATCTTCGGCACCTTGTGCACCTCGGGGAAGCTGGCCTGGTAACCGTGGATGCCATGGCAGCCGATGCACATGGCCGCCTTCTTCTCGCCGGCGGCGGCATCCTGCGCCTGGGCGGCGGCGGCCGTGAACAGTGCGCCGGCCAGGGCCAGCAGGAGGTGGAACGCTTTGGTCATCGTCGAAGGAGGTTGGGTCGTCTGGCGGGCCTGTGCGACCGCTGCGGTCACGGCGCTTGAATGCGGCGGCGATTATAGGCAGACCCTTATACTGAATCGCCCCGCCTCGGCGCTCGCCACCCCCACGATGAAATTCCACGGCACCGACCAGTACATCGCCACCCAGGACCTGATGCTGGCGGTCAACGCCGCGGTCACGCTGCAGCGTCCTCTGCTCGTCAAGGGCGAGCCGGGCACCGGCAAGACCATGCTGGCCGAGGAAGTGGCGCGGGCGCTGAACCTGCCCTTGCTGCAATGGCACATCAAGAGCACGACCAAGGCGCAGCAGGGCCTGTACGAGTACGACGCGGTGAGCCGGCTGCGCGACAGCCAGCTCGCCGGCGCCGACGCCGAACGCGTGCGCGACATCCGCAACTACATCGTGCGCGGCGTGCTCTGGCAGGCCTTCACCGCCGAGCAGCCGGTGGCGCTGCTGATCGACGAGATCGACAAGGCCGACATCGAGTTCCCGAACGACCTGTTGCGCGAACTCGACCGCATGGAGTTCTTCGTCTACGAGACGCGCGAGCTGGTGCGCGCCAGGCACCGCCCGCTGGTGTTCATCACCTCGAACAACGAGAAGGAGCTGCCCGACGCGTTCCTGCGCCGCTGCTTCTTCCACTACATCAAGTTCCCCGACGCCGAGACGATGCAGCGCATCGTCGACGTGCACTTCCCGGGCCTCAAGCGCGAGCTGCTCGCCGCGGCGATGAAGAGCTTCTACGACGTGCGCGGCCTGCCCGGGCTGAAGAAGAAGCCCAGCACCTCGGAGCTGCTCGACTGGCTCAAGCTGCTGGTGGCCGAGGACATCCCCGCCGAGGCGCTGCACAGCAAGGACGACAAGGTCGCCGTGCCGCCGCTGGTGGGCGCGCTGCTGAAGAACGAGCAGGACGTCTCGCTGTTCGAGAAGCTGGTGTTCATGCAGCGGCACAACCGCTGAGCGCGCCGCCGCCCGGCTGCCGAGCACGAGACGCGGCCCCGATGACCTGGCCCGCGCCCGTGATCCTGCGGGGACGCCACGCGGCACTGCTGCCGCTGGACGCCTCGCACCGCGGCGCCCTGGCCGACGCGGTGAGCGACGGCGCGCTGTGGCGCCTGTGGTACACGTCGGTCCCCTCGCCCGACGGCATGGCCGCCGAGATCGAGCGCCGCCTGGCGCTGCAGGCCGCAGGCCGCATGCTGCCCTTCACGGTGCTCGACGCGGCCGGCACGCCGGTGGGCATGACCACCTACATGAACGTCGACGCGGTGCACCGCCGCGTCGAGATCGGCAGCACCTGGGTGGCGCGGCGCGTGCAGCGCACGCCGCTGAACACCGAGTGCAAGCTGCTGCTGCTCGCGCACGCGTTCGACGCGCTCGACTGCATCGCCGTCGAGTTCCGCACGCACCGCTTCAACACCGCCAGCCGGCGCGCGATCGAACGACTGGGCGCGCAGCTCGACGGCGTGCTGCGCAGCCATCAGCGCGCCGCCGACGGCACGCTGCGCGACACCGCGGTGTACAGCATCACCGCGGCCGAGTGGCCCGCCGTGCGATCGCACCTGCGCTGGCAGCTGGAGCGTCCCCGCGATGCCTGAGCCGGCGCCACGCTTCGACGACGACCCCGCCGACGACGCCTTGGCTGGCGTCGACCTCGGGCTCGACGACGCGAACCGGCGCGCCGCGCCGCAGCTGGCCGACGTGCGCGCGCTGGCCTGCGTGGCGCGCGACGCCGACGGCACGCTGATCGGCGGCGCCGTCGGCCGCACCTGGGGCGCGTGCGCCGAGCTGCAGCAGCTGTGGGTCGACGCGCGGCGTCGCGGCCGCGGTCTGGGCACCGCGCTGGTGCGTCGTTTCGAGGCCCGCGCCGCCGAGCGCGGCTGCACGCTGGTGTACTGCACCACCTTCAGCTTCCAGGCGCCGGCGCTCTACCGTCGCCTGGGCTACGACGAGACGCACCGCATCGTGGGCTTCGCCCCCGGCATCGAGAAGTTCCACTTCCAGCGGCACCTGCCGCCCGGCGACGGCTGAGAGTCCGCCCTGCTCCACCGCGAGGCCACCCGATGACCGACAAGAACAGGACCCCCGCGAAGCGCCGCACGATGGGCGTCGATCTGCTGTGGCGCATCGAGCGCGTCGGCGCGCCGAGCCTGTCGCCCGACGGTGCGCAGGCCGTCGTCGCGGTGACTCGCCACTCGATGGACGACAACAAGGCGACTTCGAACCTGTGGCTGCTGTCGACGCTCGGCGGGCGGCCGCGCGCGCTGACGCAGTCCGGCGACAAGGACGGCGCGCCGCGGTTCGGCCCCGACGGCCACCGCATCGCCTTCGTCGCCCGGCGCGAGCAGCAGGGGCACAAGGACGAAGAGAGCCAGCTGTACGTGATCGACGCCGACGGCGGCGAGGCCCGGCGCGTCGCCGAGGTGGCCACCGGCGTCGAGGCCTTCAGGTGGCTGCCCGACGGCCGGCGCATCGCCTTCGTCTCGTGGGTGTGGCCCGACGCGAAGGGGGCGAAGGCGCAGGCGCAGCGGCTGAAGGCGTTCAGGCAGCGCAAGGAAAGCGGCTACGCCACCGGCGAGGCGCTGTACCGCTACTGGGACCACCACGTGCCGATGGGCCGTGTGCCGCACCTGCACCTGATCGACGTCGACGCCAAGCGACCGCTGCCGCGCGACCTGTTCGAGGGCACGCCGTACGAACTCAGCCGCGCCGAGCCCGACACCGACGCCTTCGACGTCTCGCCCGACGGTCGGCGCATCGCGTTCGCCTTCGACCCGGCGCCCGAGAAGCGGCTCGACAACCGCTTCGCGATCGGCGAGATCGAGCTGTCCAGCGGCGCGGTGCGCGTCGTCGCGCAGCACGCCGACTGGGACTTCGCCGCGCCGCGCTACGCGCCCGACGGCGATCGCATCGCGTTCCTCGCCAGCCACCAGGGCCGCAAGCACACGATGCCGGCGCAACTGGCGCTGTGGCAGCGCGACGGCGGCGCGTGGGAGGTGGTCAGCGCCGAGTGGGACCACGCCGTGAACGCCCCGCTGCACTGGGAGGACGACGGCCAGGCGCTGCTGTTCGCCGCCGAGCAGCAGGGCCGCCGCCACCTGTGGCGCTTCGACCTGCCCGACCGTCGCGCCGAGGTGCTCGTCGCCGGGGGCTGGGTGCACCAATTCGACAAGGCGGCCGGCGTGCTCGTCACCGCCACCGACGCGATGCTGCACCCGGTGCGCGTGCACGCGCACCTGCCCGGCCAGCCGGCGCGTCGCATCGAGCGCTTCAACGACGCCCTGCTCGCCGGCGTCGACCTCGGCCGCGTCGAGGAGGTGTGGTTCGACGGCGCCAGCGCCGACGGGCGCACGCCCGACCCGGTGCAGATGTGGCTGGTCTATCCGCCGGGTTTCGGGCGCGGCGGCCGCGGCGCGCGCAAGCACCCGGTGCTGCACGTCATCCACGGCGGCCCGCACACCGCCGCCGGCGACACCTGGCACTACCGCTGGAACAACCCGGTGTTCGCCGCGCAGGGCCACGTCGTCGCCGCGGTCAACTACCACGGCTCGTCGGGCTTCGGCTACGCGTTCCTCGACAGCATCACGCACCGCTGGGGCCAGCTCGAGCTGGCCGACCTGGAAGCCGCCACCGACTGGCTGCAGCGCCAGCCCTGGGTCGACCGCGAGCGCATCTACGCCAGCGGCGGCAGCTACGGCGGCTACCTGGTCGCGTGGATGAACGGCCACGTGCCGCCGGGACGTTACGCCGCCTACGTGTGCCACGCCGGCTGCTTCGACTGGGTCAGCATGTTCGCCGAGGACGCCTACACCTGGTTCCCGCAGGAGCTGGGCGCCAACTACTGGGACGACATGGCGCGCGTGCACGCGCAGAGCCCGCACGCCTTCGCCGCGGCGATGGCCACGCCGACGCTGGTGATCCACGGCGCGCTCGACTATCGCGTGCCCGATGCGCAGGGGCTGGCCTACTACAACACGCTCAAGGCCAAGGGCGTCGACGCGCGGCTGCTGTGGTTCCCCGACGAGAACCACTGGGTGCTCAAGCCGCGCAACAGCCGGATGTGGTACGCGGAGTTCTTCGCCTGGCTCGAGCGGCACGCGCGGGCGGGCCCCGCGCGCGCGTCACGCCGGCAGCGGCCGCGGCGCTGACGCGCCGTGCGCCGCCAGCACCGCGCGGTCGCGCCCGCCGTCCTTCGCGGCGTACAGCGCGCGGTCGACGCGGCGCCACAGCGCGTCGATCGACTCGTCGCGATCCTCGGCGACGACCACGCCGAGGCTGACCGTCACGCGCAGGCTGCCGTCGGCGACGTCGAAGCGGCGCGAGCGCACCTCGGCGAGCAGCCGGCGCGCGGCGCGCTCGGCGGCGTCGCGGTCCGCTTCGGGCAGCAGCACGCAGAACTCCTCGCCGCCGGTGCGCGCGACGTGGTCCAGCTCGCGGCAGCTGCCGCGCAGCGTGTCGGCCAGGCCCACGAGCACCGCATCGCCCGCGGCGTGGCCGTGCGTGTCGTTGATGCGCTTGAAGCTGTCGACGTCGACGGCCACCAGCGCGTAGGGTCGGCCGTAGCGGCGCAGCCGCTCGTGCTCGGCCTGCAGCGCCAGCTCGAGCCCGCGGCGGTTGAGCACGCCGGTCAGCGCGTCGTGCCGCGACAGGTGCTGCAGCCGGCGCACCAGCCGCAGCACGACCATCGCGCACAGCCCGGCGTTGAGCATCAATCCCAGCGCGATGAAGGCGAACATCAGCGCGACGTTGACCGCGCTGTCGGCGGTCAGCGGCAGTCCGGCGCGATGCCCGCTCCACAGCGGGCTGGCACCGCGCAGCGCGAGCAGCGCGGCGATCAGCCACAGCGGCACCGAGCAGGTCCAGGCGGACAGGGCGCCGAACTCGCGCCGCAGCCCGCGCACCACCTCGGCGCCGCCGCGCAGCAGGCTCCAGGCCATGCCCGCTGTGCCGGCGACGCGCGCCAGCGCCGGATCGACCACGCCGGCCACCGACGCGGCGACCGCCGCCGCCGCGAGCGCGACCACGCCGGCGTGCTCGGCATCGGTCACGCGCAGGCGGGCGAACAGCTGCACGCCGCGCCGCGCCACCGCGAACGCGAGCACGTTGAGCACGTACGGCAGCACGCGCCCGGCCCAGGGCCCGACGGCGTCGCGCTCGATCAGCAGCGCCATGCCCGCCGCCAGCAGCAGCGTCGTCGCGCCCCAGTGCAGCGCGGGCCGGCGTGCCAGTCGCAGCCAGGCCGCGCCCAGCCACAGCAGGCCGAAAAAACCCTGCTGCAGCAGCACGATAGCGATCAGGACCTGGACGTTCGTCATGGCGCGCACGCCGCGACGGGAACGCCGCGTGCCATCGGCATATCGGCCGCGGGGCGCCGAAGTGAAGGCCGGAGGCGGCGCAGGCCCCCGCGCAGGCCGGATGCGGCGCCGGCGTGCGCCTTGGTCCACAATCGGCGGCCCGCCCCGCGAACCTGGCCGCCATGCTGATCGACTTCTTCTACACGCTGCGCGCCGCGAAGCTGCCGGTGTCGGTGAAGGAATACCTGACGCTGCTCGAAGCGCTGAAGGCCGAGGTCATCGGGCCGTCGGTCGACGACTTCTACTTCCTCGCGCGCACCGCGCTGGTCAAGGACGAGGCGCACTACGACCGCTTCGACCGCGCCTTCGGCGCCTACTTCAAGGGCGTCGAGATGCTCGCCGACTTCAGCAAGGAGGTGCCGCTGGAGTGGCTGCGCAAGACGCTCGAGCTCGAACTGTCGCCCGAGGAGAAGGCGGCCATCGAGAAGATGGGCTGGGACGAGCTGATGGAAACGCTGAAGAAGCGCTTCGAGGAGCAGAAGGAGCGCCACGCCGGCGGCAGCAAGTGGATCGGCACCGGGGGCACCAGCCCCTTCGGCGCCTTCGGCGTCAACCCGCAGGGCATCCGCATCGGCCAGGACAAGGGGCGCAACAAGAGCGCGGTGAAGGTGTGGGACCAGCGCGCCTACAAGGACTACGACGACACGAAGGAGCTGGGCACGCGCAACATCAAGGTCGCGCTGCGCCGGCTGCGCCGCTTCGCGCGCGAGGGCAACGAGCTGGAACTAGACCTGGACGACACCATCCACAGCACCGCGGCCAACGCCGGCATGCTGGACATCAAGATGGTGCCCGAGCGCCACAACAAGGTGAAGGTGCTGCTGCT
>CAZUBF010000178.1:0-6502 GCA_964618555.1 uncultured Azohydromonas sp. | reverse complement strand
CAGCAGGCACCTCGATGACGCCTCGCAGTGGCAAGGCCGGGTTGACCTCGACGAGCAGCTTCTGGATCGCGTAGTTGTAGATCTGCTGGATGTGTTGCCTGACGCCCTCCGCCGTCTTCGGCGTTCCTCTCAAGTCCTCGATGATCGCGAGCACGTCGGCGGGCCGGACGCCGCCCAGCGGCTTCTCGCCGATCGCTGGCCATACGAAGCGCTCGAGCCGGGACTCGATCTGGTTCCGGTAGGTCTCGGACCTGGTCATCAGGCGCTCCCGGATCCAGCGCCGGGAGAACGCCTCGAACTGGTCGGCAGCGGGCCGGCAGTCCTTGGCCTGCTGCCGACGCTCCGCAGTCTCCTGGCGACGAACTTCGGCGGGGTCTACCCCTCGCTCCAGGAGCGACCTGAGTTCGAAGTGCCGCGCCCGGGCGTCGGCCACCCCGATCTCCGGGTATCGCCCGATCTTGACGTCTCGGCGGCTGCCGGCGAATCGGTACTGGTAGCGCCAGGTCTTCTGGCCGGTCGTGCTGACCTCGACGAAAAGCCCCCCGCCATCGCTTAGCTTGTAGAGCCGCGCCTTCGCCTTGGCGTTGTTGATCCGAGTGGGCGTGAGGGTGTAGTTGCTCAGTCGCATGCGTCGTCTCCCGACACTTTTCAGCCACCTCCAAGTGGAGGAATTTGGGCCGTTTCGGGCCCCGTCTCCCGTCAATTTCCCCTCCAAAATGGCGGGATTTCGTGGTCTGCCGTGAGACGTGCTGAAAAGACGAAGCCCCTGATTTCTTCAACAAAATCAGGGGCTTACGGGGCGTCATGAGACGCCGTGGAGCGAGATCACATGTGGTCGATCATCACCTGCCCGAACCCCGAGCACGAGACCTGCGTCGCGCCTTCCATCAGGCGCGCGAAGTCGTAGGTGACCTTCTTGCTGAGGATGGCCTTCTCCATGCTGGAGATGATCAGGTCGGCGGCCTCGGTCCAGCCCATGTGGCGCAGCATCATCTCGGCCGACAGGATCTCCGAGCCGGGGTTGACGTAGTCCTTGCCCGCGTACTTCGGCGCCGTGCCGTGGGTGGCCTCGAACATCGCGACGCTGTCGCTGAGGTTCGCGCCCGGCGCGATGCCGATGCCGCCCACCTGCGCGGCCAGCGCGTCGCTGACGTAGTCGCCGTTGAGGTTCAGCGTCGCGATCACGCTGTACTCGGCCGGGCGCAGCAGGATCTGCTGCAGGAACGCGTCGGCGATCGAGTCCTTGACGACGATGTCGCGGCCCGTCCTCGGGTTCTTGAACTTGCACCACGGCCCGCCGTCGATCGGCTGGGCGCCGAACTCGCGTGCGGCCAGCGCGTAGCCCCAGTCGCGGAAGCCACCCTCGGTGAACTTCATGATGTTGCCCTTGTGCACCAGGGTCACGCTGGGCTTGTCGTTGTCGATCGCGTACTGGATCGCCTTGCGCACCAGCCGCTCGGTGCCCTCGATCGACACCGGCTTGATGCCGATGCCGCTGCTCTCGGGGAAGCGGATCTTCGTGACGCCCATCTCCTGCATCAGGAACTTGATGACCTTCTTCGCCTTCTCGCTCTTGGCCTCCCACTCGATGCCGGCGTAGATGTCCTCCGAGTTCTCGCGGAAGATCACCATGTTCGTCTTCTCCGGCTCCTTCAGCGGGCTGGGCACGCCCTTGAAGTACTGGATTGGGCGCAGGCACACGTAGAGGTCCAGTTCCTGGCGCAGCGCCACGTTCAGGCTGCGGATGCCGCCGCCCACGGGGGTCGTCAGCGGGCCCTTGATGCTGACCACGTAGTCGCGCACCGCGTGCAGCGTCTCCTCGGGCAGCCACACGTCGGGACCGTACACCTTGGTCGACTTCTCCCCGGCGTAGACCTCCATCCAGTGGATCCTGCGCTGGCCGCCGTAGCTCTTGGCGACCGCGGCGTCGACCACCTTGAGCATCACCGGCGTGATGTCGAACCCGGTGCCGTCACCCTCGATGTACGGGATGATCGGCTGGTCGGGCACGTTGAGCGAGTAGTCGGCGTTGACGGTGATCTTCTGCCCGCTCGCGGGCACCTTGATGTGCTGGTACATGAATCCCGGCTCCGTGGTGGGGGTGCGCTACGACTGGACGGCGATTCTATGCCGCGGGCTGTCGGTGGCCTGACGCCTCCCGGGCCGCGCGCGGGATCTGGAATCAGGACAGGCAGTACGCGAGCACCTTGGCGCCCAGGTCGTGGCCGAGCGCCCAGGCCGACGCCGCCGCGAGCCCCAGCCCGGCCAGCCGCACCGCGCCGCCGCCGGCCAGCCAGCCGGCACCGGGTGCGCCGATGCGCCACCACAGCGACGGTCCGATCCACAGGCCGACCGAGGTGCCGATCGCGAAGGCCGCCATGATCGACGCGCCGCCGAGCGCGCCCTGACCCAGCGCCGCCATCACCAGCGCCGAGTGCAGCAGCCCGCAGGGCCAGGCCAGCCACAGCGCACCGGCGGCGCCGGCCTTCAGCGGGCCGCGCCAGTGCGCGCCCTGCGGCGTCGGGCCGTGCACCGGCTGCTGCGCGCCGGCGGCCGCCAGGTCGCGCGACGTGCCGCGCCCGAGGTTCTCGAGGAAGGCCGGCTGGCGGCCGCGCCACAGCAGCCACACCCCCAGCGCCAGCGCGGCCGCGTGCACCAGCGTCCACAGCGGGCGCAGCGCCGGCGACCAGGCCGCGATGTCGGCCAGCGCGCCGACACCGGTGGCCACCACCGCGCCACCGGCGGCGTAGCTCAGCAGACGGCCCAGGTGCAGCGCGAGCAGCGCGCGCTGCAGACGCGCGCCACCGCAGCGCCCGGCGATGCCGGCGCACGCGGCCCCGCACATCGCCACGCAGTGCGGCGACCCGGCCAGGCCCATCAGCAGCGCGCTCAGCGCGAGGGCGGTGTCCACCAGCCAGGGCCGGTCAGATGATGCGGGAGAAGCGCTCGCGCGTGCGGTCGGCCTGCAGGTAGCGGTCGAAGGTCATCGCCACGGCACGCACGAAGTACCAGCCCAGCGGCGTCACCGACACCCCCTCGGCGTCGATCTCGACCAGCCCCATCTCGGCCAGCGAGCGCAACTGCTCGAGCTCGCTCGCGAAGTAGTCGCGAAAGCGCAGCAGGTGCGCCAGCTCGATCGACTCGAAGTCGACCCGCCCCTGGCACATCAGCGCCATGATCACCGCGCGGCGCACCAGGTCGTCGCGGCCGAGCGCCAACCCGCGCTCCGTGGGAAACAGCCGCTGGCGCATCGCGTCGTAGTACTGCGGCAGCGTCTTCACGTTCTGGCTGTAGGTGGCGCCGATGCGCCCGATCGCCGACACGCCCAGGCCGATGAGGTCGCAGTCGGGCTGCGTGCTGTACCCCTGGAAATTGCGGTGCAGCCGCCCCTGACGCTTGGCCACCGCCAGCGAGTCGCCGGGCAGTGCGAAGTGGTCCATGCCGATGTAGGCGTAGCCCATGCCGAGGAAGCCGCGGATCGCGCTGCCGAGCATCGTCACGCGGTCGGCCGGCGGCGGCAGCTGCGCCGGGTCGATGCGGCGCTGCGGCTTGAAACGCTGCGGCAGGTGCGCATAGGCGTACAGCGCGATGCGGTCGGGGCGCAGTTCGCCCACCTGGGCGATGGTGCGCGCCAGCGAAGCCGGCGTCTGCCGCGGCAGCCCGTAGATCAGGTCGACATTGGTCGACTCGAAGCCCAGCGCGCGCGCGCTGGCCATCAGGTCGCGCACCATCTCGAACGATTGCACGCGGTGCACCGCCTTCTGCACGTCGGGGTCGAAGTCCTGCACGCCGAAGCTGATGCGGTTGAAGCCGGCGCGCGCGAGCTGGGCGAGCCGCTCGGCGGTCACGGTGCGCGGATCGACCTCGATCGACACCTCGGCCCCTGGCGCGACGCGGAACGCCCGCCGAAGCGAGCCCATCAGCCGGTCGATCTCGGCGTCGCTGAGGAAGGTCGGCGAACCGCCACCGAAGTGCAGTTGCGACACCGACTGTCCGGCGCCCAGCGCCTGCGCGTGCAGCCCGATCTCGACGTCGAGCGCGTCCAGGTACGCCGCGGCGCGCTCGTGGTGGCGCGTGATGACCTTGTTGCAGGCGCAGTAATAGCACACCGACTCGCAGAACGGGATGTGCACGTACACCGACAGCGGCGGCGTGCCGCCGACGGTGGCCCCCTGCGCGCGCTGCGCGAGCGCCTGCGCGTACTCGGCCGGTCCGAAGGCCTCGACGAATCGGTCGGCGGTGGGATACGAGGTGTAGCGCGGCCCCGGCCTGTCGAGCCGGGCGAGCAACGCCTCGGACAGCACCGGCTCGACCGGCGCGTCCTGTTCGACCAGTTCTTGCATGTCGTCGACTGTGCCAAAGCCGCAATCCTGGGGGTTGACATGCGTCAAGCGGGCAGCGGGGCCTGCGGCGAAGAATCCCGGCTGATTTGAGGCATATCATGCGGTCCATCGAGCCCACCGGCCCCCTGTCGACACCGACCCGCCCACCTCGGCTTCACGCACCGCCGCCTCGCGCCATGACCACCCAGCCCCCGATCCGCCCCGATTCGTTCAAGGTCGCCTGCTCGAGCTGCAGCCTGCGCGAGCTGTGCCTGCCGGTCGGGCTGAACCCCCACGACCTGGAACACCTCGACACGCTGGTCGCCACGCGCCGCAGCGTCGCGCGCGGCGATCAGCTGTTCCGCAGCGGCGACGCGTTCCAGTCGCTGTACGCGGTGCGCACCGGATTCTTCAAGACATGCGTCACCGCCGAGGACGGGCGCGACCAGGTCACCGGGTTCCAGATGGCCGGCGAACTGCTCGGGCTCGACGGGATCGGCACCGACCGCCACACGGTCGACGCCGTCGCGCTCGAGGACTCGCAGGTGTGCGTGATCCCTTTCGAAGAGCTGGAGAGGCTGTCACGCGAGTTCAACAACCTGCAGCACCAGTTCCACCGCATCATGAGTCGCGAGATCGTGCGCGACCACGGCGTGATGCTGCTGCTGGGCAGCATGCGCGCCGAGGAACGCCTGGCCGCGTTCCTGCTGAACCTGACGCAGCGGCTGCAGGCGCGCGGCTTCTCGGGCACGTCGCTGATCCTACGCATGACACGCGAGGAGATCGGCAGCTACCTGGGGCTGAAGCTCGAGACCGTCAGCCGCACCTTCTCGAAGTTCCAGGACGACGGTCTGCTCGAGGTCAAGCAGCGGCAGATCACGATCCTCGACCAGGGCGGGCTGCAGCAGCTGGTCAACGGCGCCACCTGCTGAGCGCCGGTCGCTTCGGCGCGATCAGGAGCCGTCGGGCGACAGCCGCCCTTCGTTGATCTCGCGTGCCGAGCAGGCGAGCAGCTGGCTGATGAAGCCGGCCGCGGCAATGACCGCCCAGAACACCAGGAACGCCACGCTGTAGACCGCCAGCGGCGGCCAGCCGAGCGACGCGCCGCCGAAGCCGTGCAGGCTGCCGGGGTCGACGACGGAGAACACCAGCATCTCGAGGACGCCGGCCATCAGGAACGCCGGCCACAGCACGGTCTGCAGGCGCCGGCCGAACGGGGGGCTCACGGCACGGTCCTCCGGTGCGGCCCCGCCGCCGGCCCAGGGCGAGCACCGCCTTCGGGCGGTCGGCCCACGGCGCTCATCGCGACGCCGGCGTGACGGCGTGGTTGCGCGCCTGCACCGCCGGCGACGTCGCCGTCGGCGCCATCGATGCACGCCTCGCCGACGTGTCGAGCACCGGGTCGGCGCCGCGCACGGCGATCACGGCGGTGACGATCGCGGCGACGACGACCGCCAGCGGGCCGCCGATCACCAGCCAGACCATGCCCACCCGCCACCAGGGCGTCGACTCCGGGGCGGCATCGCGACGGTGCATGCGCTTCTCCTTCTGAACGATTGCGTTCATCGCGGCACGACGAAGGTGGACTTCTCCACCACCCGTGCCGCGGCTTGGTCGCCATCGGCGACGCGTTCGATGACGAACTCCACCGGGTGCGCGCCGCCGCCCAGCGACTGCGCGGCCTGCGGCGGGATGCGCACCGCGGTGGGCACCCAGCGCGCCTGCGCCGGCCCCACGCGCAGCTCGCCGCCGGCATCGACGACCGCACCGTCCATGCCGCGCACGCCGACGGTGTAGCGCTGCTCGCGCTCGGTCGCGTTCATCACCTGCAGCCGGTAGACGTTCTCGATGTAGCCGGCATCGACCAGCCGCGCCAGCGAGGCGCGGTCGCGCACGACGTCGACCCTGAACGGGCTGCGCATCGCGATGCTCGTCATCAGCGCACCGGCCACCAGCACCAGCACCGCCGTGTAGACCAGCACGCGCGTGCGCAGCACGCGCGCGAGCATCTGCGCGCGGCTCCAGTGGTTGGCCATGCCGTTCTGCGTCGCGTAGCGGATCAGCCCGCGCGGGTACTGCATCTTGTCCATCACGCCGTCGCAGGCGTCGATGCAGGCGGTGCAGCCGATGCACTCGTACTGCAGTCCCTTGCGGATGTCGATGCCGGTCGGGCACACCTG
>CAZUBF010000177.1:0-6590 GCA_964618555.1 uncultured Azohydromonas sp. | reverse complement strand
CGCCAGCGGCGTGCGCAGGTCGTGGCTGATGCCGGCGAGCATCACCGCGCGGTCCTCCTCGATCTTGGCCAGCTCGCGCGCCATGCGGTTGAAGCCCATGTTGACCTGGCGGATCTCGTGCGTCATCGTGTCCTCGTCGAGGCGCGAGTCGAACTCGCCCTCGCGGATGCGGCTGGCGGCGAACGACAGCTCCTGCAGCGGACGGTTGATCAGCCGCGCGATCGCCACCGAGCCCAGCAGCGTCGCCGCCAGCGCGATGCCGACCCACACGAACCAGGTGCCCGGCGTCAGCGTCTGGATGCGCGTCGGTTCGGCCTGCAGCCAGTAAGGATCGTTCTCGATCGTGAAGCCCACCCACAGCCCCGGCTGGCCGTTGACGCTGCGCGCGAGGATCGAGTACTGGTCCAGCCGCGAACGCAGCTCGTTGCCGACGCGGCGCGTGAAGCGGTCGACGGCGAACGGCTCCCAGGTGTCGCCGGGCTCGCGTGGCAGCACCTTGATCGCCTCCTGGTCGCTCATCGTCTTGACCACCGCGACGCGGTCGATCGGGTCGCTGTAGCGCAGCGCCGCGCGCGACAGGTTCACCAGGCTGGCAATCTCCTGCGCGGCCTGCACCGCGCGCGGCTCGAACTCGAGCGCGCGCAGCGTCTGCACCCACGCGAAGATGCCGCCGGCCAGCAGCACCGCCAGCAGGATGAAGGTGCGCCAGAACAGGCTCAGCGCGATCGGGCCGCGCGTCATGAACCAGCCGTCATCCGGCGCCGTCGGGCACGAACACGTAGCCCACGCCCCACACGGTCTGGATGTAGCGCGGCTGCGCGGGGTCGGGTTCGATCAGCTTGCGCAGCCGGCTGACCTGCACGTCGAGGCTGCGGTCGAACGGCTCGAACTCGCGGCCGCGCGCCAGCTGCGCGAGCTTGTCGCGCGACAGCGGCTGGCGCGGATGTCGCACCAGCGCCTTGAGCATCGAGAACTCGCCGGTCGTCAGCGGGATCGTCTCGCCGCTCTTGGTCAGCCGGCGCATCGACAGGTCGAACTCGAACGGGCCGAAGGCGACCACCTGCGGCTCCTTCGACGGCGCGCCCGGGGCTTCGGTCGGCGGGCGCCGGCGCAGCACCGCGTGGATGCGTGCCAGCAGCTCGCGCGGGTTGAACGGCTTGGGCAGGTAGTCGTCGGCGCCGACCTCGAGGCCGACGATGCGGTCGACGTCCTCGACCTTGGCGGTGAGCATGATGATCGGCGTGCGGTCGCTGGCCGCGCGCAGCCGCCGGCAGATCGACAGCCCATCCTCGCCGGGCAGCATCAGGTCGAGCACGATCAGGTCGATCGTCTCGCGCGTGAGCAGCTTGTTCAGCGCCTTGGCGTCTTCGGCGAGCAGCACCTCGAAGCCTTCCTGCGTCAGGTAGCGGCGCAGCAGGTCGCGGATGCGCGCGTCGTCGTCGACGACGACGATGCGGTCGGGGCGGTGGTTGGCGGCCGTGTTCATGGGCAGCTCCGAATTTGTAACAGACGCATTGTGGACGCGGCGACAAGGGGTTATCGGCGCGGTCTGACCCTCTGTTACATCTCTTTCGCCGCCCGCCGCACGGCGGTGGCGGTCAACGCAAATGCGTCACGCCGCGCTATGGTCGAAGCCGCCCGCCGCGCGTGCCGTCGGCGGGGTCTCGCGAGCGCCGACCGCGGGGCTCCAGGAGCACTGGGGGCGGTGCGGTGATCACTTTCATAGGAGTTCAGGTATGTTCCATCCGTCCAGGTTGCGGGCGCTGCGGCGTGCTGCCGTGTCGCTGGCGTGGGTCGCCGGCGCCGGCCACGCGGTCGCCGAAGGGCCTGCCGCCCCGCGGGGCGTGCTGCACCTGGCCGCCAGCGCCAGCGTCGAGGTCACGCGCGACGTGCTGGTGCTGACCTTCGCGACCACGCGCGACGGCAACGACGCCGCCGCGGTGCAGTCCGAGCTGAAGGCCGCGCTCGATGCCGCGCTGGCCGAGGCGCGCAAGGCGGCGCAGCCGCAGCAGCTCGAGGTGGCCACCGGCAACTTCTCGCTCGGCCCGCGTTACGCCCCGCGCACCGGCGGCATCGCCGGCTGGCAGGGCCGCGCCGAGATGATCGTCAGCGGCCGCGACGTCGACGCGATCGGCCGGCTCGCCGGGCGCATCACGACGCTGAGCGTGGCCGGGGTGTCGCACCGCCTGTCGCCCGACGCGCAGCGCCGCGTCGAGTCCGACGTGACGGCGCAGGCGATCGAACGCTTCGGCGCGCAGGCTGCAGCGATGTCGCGGCAGTTCGGCTACCAGGGCTACACGCTGCGCGAGGTCACGGTGAACGTGGGCGGCGACGGCGATCGGCCGATGCCGATGATGCGTGCCGAAGCCATGGCCACCGCCGCCGACGCAGCGCTGCCGGTCGAACTCGGCAAGGGCAGTGTCAGCGCGACGGTGAGCGGCTCGGTCCAGATGAGGTGAACCTGCCGCGGCGCCGCGGGCGCGGCGTCACTGCGCGCCCCAGCCCCCGTCGACGTTGAACGCGGCGCCGCGGATGTTGTCGGCCGCGGCCGAGCACAGGAACAGCGCCAACTCGCCGAGCTGCTCGGGCGTGGTGAACTGCAGCGACGGCTGCTTCTCGCCGAGCAGGTCGCGCTGCGCCTGTTCGACCGAAATGCCTTCGCGCGTCGCGCGGTCGTCGATCTGCTTTTGCACCAGCGGCGTGAGCACCCAGCCGGGGCAGATCGCGTTGACGGTGACGCCGCTGGTCGCGGTCTCGAGCGCGACCGCCTTCGTGAAGCCGACGATGCCGTGCTTGGAGGCGACGTAGGCCGACTTCTGCGCCGAAGCCACGAGCCCGTGCACCGAGGCGACGTTGATCACGCGTCCCCAGTTGCGCGCCTTCATGTGCGGCAGCGCCAGCCGCGTGGTGTGGAACGCCGAGCTGAGGTTGATCGCGATGATCGCGTCCCACCTGTCGGGCGGGAAGTCCTCGACCGGCGCGACGTGCTGGATGCCGGCGTTGTTGACCAGCACGTCGACGCCGCCGAACTCCGACTGCGCCAGCGCCATCATCGCCTCGATCTCGGCGCTGCGGCTCATGTCGGCGCCGTGGTGGGCGATCTTCGCGCCGGGCCGTGCCACCGCGGTCACCGCGGCGCGCGCCGCATCGACATCGCCGAAGCCGTTGAGCAGCAGGTTCGCGCCCTGGCGCGCCAGCGCCTGCGCGATGCCCAGGCCGATGCCGCTGGTCGATCCGGTGACGAGGGCGGTCTTGTGTTCGAGCATGTCGTTCTCCCGAGGGTTGCTACCATCGATTATCGATGCCGATCGCCGCCCGCAGCCCGCCCACGCCATGACCGAACCGCGCCTGAACCACGTGCAGTGCCTCGGCAGCCGGGGGCTGCACCGCATGGCCTACTGGGAGTGGGGCGACGCGGCGAACCCGAAGGTGCTGGTGTGCGTGCACGGCCTGACGCGCCAGGGGCGCGACTTCGACACGCTGGCGCGCGCGATGGCCGACGAGTACCGCGTCGTGTGCCCCGACGTGGTCGGGCGCGGGCGCTCCGACTGGCTCGCCGACCCGGCGGGTTACGCGATCCCGCACTACGTCGCCGACATGGTCACGCTGATCGCGCGGCTCGACGCGGCCACGCTCGACTGGGTCGGCACGTCGATGGGCGGGCTGATCGGGCTGTCGCTCGCGTCGCTGCCGGCCGCCGGCGGCTCGCCGATCCGCAGGCTGGTGCTCAACGACGTCGGCCCGACGATCGAGCCGGCGGCGCTGCAGCGCATCGGCGCCTACGTCGGTCAGCCGATGCGCTGGGCGAACCTCGACGAGGCGGCCGACTACCTGTGGTCGATCTCCGAAGGGTTCGGGCCACACACGCGCGAGCAGTGGCTGGCGCTGACGGCGCCGCAGCTCAAGTCCGACGCGGCCGGCGGCCTGGTGCCTCGCTACGACCCGGCGATCGCGCTGCCGCTGCGCGACATCACCGCCGAGCTCGCCGCCGCCGGCGAGGCGCTGTTGTGGGCCGCCTACGACCGCATCACCGCGCCGACGCTGCTGCTGCGCGGCGCGTCGTCCGACCTGCTGTCGCGCGCCACCGCGCAGGCGATGACCACGCGCGGCCCGATGGCCAAGCTGGTCGAGATCGCCGGCGTCGGGCACGCGCCGACGCTGGTGCATCCCGAACAGGTCGCGGTCGTGCGCGAGTTCCTTCGTTCGCCATGAAGACCGCGGCGGCCCCGCCGGCGGCCACGCGCGCCGAGCTCGCGCCGATCGTGCAGATCGCCGACGTCGGCGACGCCGACGTCGCCGCGCCCGATGCCGGCGCATCCGCCGCCGACGAGGCAGGCGCGGCCGCGCTGCAGCGTGCGCGCGCCTTCGCCGAGCCGCTGCTCGCGCCGCAGCAGCTCGACACGGGCGAGAACGCGTGGGCCCATGCCGACGGCGTGGCGGCGATCCTCGGCGCGATCGGCGCGGCGCCGTCGATGCAGGCCGCGGCGTATCTCGTGTACGCCGCCGACTACCTGCATCGTCCCGACGAAGTCGTGTCCAAGGCGTTCGGCGCTTCGTACGCCGCGCTGGTGATCGGCACGCGGCGCCTGGTGCAGGTGCAGCGCGCGGCGCGCGACGCGCGCATCGGCGCCGAGCAGCGCGCGCTGCAGACCGAACGCGTGCGCAAGATGCTGCTGGCGTTCTCGCGCGACCTGCGCGTGGTGCTGCTGCGGCTGGCGTCGCGGCTGCAAACGCTGCGCTGGCACGCCCAGAGCAGGACGCCTTGCCCTCGAGCGCTCGCGCTCGAGACGCAGCAGGTGTTCGCGCCGCTGGCCAACCGGCTGGGCATCTGGCAGGTCAAGTGGGAGCTCGAGGACCTGTCGTTTCGCTTCCTGCAGCCCGACGACTACAAGCGCATCGCCGCGCTGCTCGACGAGAAGCGCAGCGAGCGCGAGGCGCGTCTGGACGCGTTTCGCGCGCAGCTCGCCGCCGAGCTGTCGCGCGCCGGGCTCGGCCGGGCCACGGTGCAGGCGCGGCCGAAGCACCTGTACAGCATCTGGAGGAAGATGCAGGGCAAGCAGCTCGACTTCGCGCAGGTGCTCGACCTGCGCGCGCTGCGCGTCCTCGTCGACGACGTCGCGCAGTGCTACGCGGCGCTGGCGTGCGTGCACCAGCGCTACGCCGCGGTGGCGGGCGAGTTCGACGACTACATCGCCAAGCCCAAGCCCAACGGGTATCGGTCGCTGCACACCGTGGTGCTCGACGACGACCGCCGTCCGGTCGAGGTGCAGATCCGCACCCACGCGATGCACGAGCACGCGGAACACGGCATGGCCGCGCACTGGGCCTACAAGGAGGCGGGCGCGCGCGGCTATGCCGGTGTCAGCGCCGCCGGCGCGTTCGAGGACCGCGTCGCCGAGGCGCGCAAGGCGGTGCTGCGCCAGCTGCTGGCATGGGAGCGCGACTTCGTGCGCGCCGGCGGCGACGCGCCCGGCGCCGACGGCGCGGGATTCGACGACCGCATCTACGTGTTCACGCCGCAGAGCGCGGTGATCGAGCTGCCCGCCGGCGCGACGCCGGTGGACTTCGCCTACACGCTGCACACCGAACTGGGCCACCGCTGCCGCGGCGCGCGCGTCGACGGCGCGATGGTGCCGCTGAACACGCCGCTGGCCAACGGGCAGACGGTGGAGATCGTCGCCGCCAAGGAGGGTGGGCCGTCGCTGGACTGGCTCAACGCCGAGCTCGGCTACCTGGCCAGCGCGCGCGCGAAGGCCAAGGTGCGCGCGTGGTTCAACGCGCTGGCGCAGCAGCAGACCGTCGCGCGCGGCCGCGAGGCGGTCGAGAAGCTGCTGCAGCGCGAGGGGCGCACCGCGCTCAAGCTCGACGACCTGGCCGCGCAGCTGGGGTTCCGCAGTGCCGCGGCGCTGTTCGAGGTGGTTGGCAAGGACGAGTACTCGCTGCGCCACGTCGAGCAACTGCTCAGGCCCGCCGAACCCGCGCCGGCCGACGATGCGATCGCCCTCAAGCGCGCGCGGCCGACGGCTGCGGCGGGCCGCGGCGGCGTGCTGGTGGTCGGCATCGACTCGCTGCTGACCACGCTGGCGCGCTGCTGCCGCCCGGCGCCGCCCGACGTCATCGGCGGCTTCGTCACGCGCGGCAAGGGCGTGGCGGTGCACCGGGCCGACTGCAGCAACTACCGCCACATCGCGGCTCGATCGCCCGAGCGCGTGATCCCGGTCGAGTGGGGCCACGGGCGCGGCGGCGACGCCGCGATGTACCCGGTCGACGTGCTGGTCGAGGCCGGCGACCGCTCGGGCCTGTTGCGCGACATCGGCGAGGTGTTCGCGAAGGAGAAGATGAACGTGACCGGCGTGAACACGCTCAACGTGAAGGACGGCCGCGGCGTCAGCGCGCGCATGAGCTTCACCGTCGAGGTCGGCGACACGACGCGGTTGCAGCACGTGCTGCGCCAGGTCGCGCAGGTGCCGGGCGTGCGCACGGTGCGGCGCAGATGACGCGCCGGCCGGTGCCGCGGACTTTGGCTATACTCGCGGCCTTTCAGGCGCGTAGCTCAGCTGGTTAGAGCACCACCTTGACATGGTGGGGGT
>CAZUBF010000176.1:0-6666 GCA_964618555.1 uncultured Azohydromonas sp. | reverse complement strand
GGGACAACGCCAAGAAGTACATCGAGGACGGCCACCACGGCGGCAAGGGCAGCGATGCGCACAAGGCGGCGGTGACCGGCGACACCGTCGGCGACCCGTACAAGGACACCGCCGGCCCGGCCGTGAACCCGCTGATCAAGATCATCAACATCGTCGCGCTGCTGATCGTGCCGCTGCTGCCGGCTTCGGGCGGCGGCAAGCCGCACGCCCAGGGGGTCGAGCCGACGGCCATCGTCCAATCGGCCGTCGCCACGTCGGCCGTCACGACGTCGGTCGTCGTCGGTCAGGCGCCCACCGCGCGGCCCTGACCCGTCGCGCGACCGTCGCGCCGGTCCGCCGTGGCCGGCGCGCCGCTGCGGGCCGGCAGTTGCCGGCCGCTTTTTTTCCGCCTGCCGCCCGCACGACGGCCGGACCGTGCCCTCGCCGCGCAGGAACCTTCGGGCGGTGGCCGGGTCCGCACGCGCTGCGGCGTCACCCCCCGCCGGCCGTCGCGGCCTGCATGCCGCGACGATGGAGGATCGACGCGACCCACCGATGACCGCAGTCACCCGCACGATCGAACTGGCGCTGCAGGGCGGCGGCGCCCACGGCGCGCTGACCTGGGGCGTGCTCGACCGCCTGCTGCAGGAACCCGACCTGCGCATCGAGGGCGTCAGCGGCACCAGTGCCGGAGCGATGAACGCCGTCGTGCTGGCCGACGGCCTGCAGGCCGGCGGGCCCGAGGCGGCGCGCGCCGCGCTGGCGCGCTTCTGGAAGGCGGTCAGCGACGCGGCGCTGGCCAGCCCGATCCAGCGCAGCCTGTGGGACCGGCTGAGCGGCAGCTGGAGCCTGGCGAACTCGCCCGGCTACTGGTTCATGGACCAGCTGTCGCGCATGTTCTCGCCCTACGAGCTCAACCCGCTGAACCTCAACCCGCTGCGCGACCTGGTCGCCGCGCTGGTCGACTTCGACCGCGTCAACCGCTGCACCGCGGTCGAGCTGTTCGTCACCGCCACCAACGTGCGCACCGGGCGGCCGCGCATCTTCCGCCGCGGCGAGATCACGGTCGACGCGGTGATGGCCTCAGCCTGCCTGCCGCTGATGTTCCAGGCGGTCGAGATCGACGGCCAGGCCTACTGGGACGGCGGCTACACCGGCAACCCGGCGCTGTTCCCCCTGGTCGACGAGTGTGGCGCGCGCGACCTGGTGCTGGTGCAGATCAACCCCTTCTACCGGCCCGACCTGCCGCGCACCTCGCGCGAGATCGTCGACCGCCTCAACGAGATCACCTTCAACGCCAGCCTGGTCAAGGAACTGCGCGCGATCCTGCTGCTGCGCGACCGCATCGAGGCCGAGGGCCTGGAGGACGAGCGCTGGCGCGACATGCGGCTGCACCGCATCCACGGCGACGAGGATCTGGTGGCGCTGGAGCCCTCGAGCAAGCTCAACGCCGAGTGGGCCTACCTGTGCCACCTGCGCGACCTGGGGCGCACGCGCACCGACCACTGGCTGCGCCGGCACGGGGCCGACATCGGCGTGCGCTCGACCTTCGACCTGTCGTGGCTGCTCGAGGACAGCCTGAAACCCGTGGGAGCGGCGCCGCCGCCGGACGGCGAGGCGCAAGGCACGGGGCGTGGGCGGGCGGACGGTGGCGCCGGCGGTACCCGTGGCCGCGGTGGCACCGGCAGGACCGGTGGGACCGGCGCATGACGGGGCTGCTCGGCGTCCTGGCCGCGCTCGGCGGACTGATCGTGCTCGCCTACCGCGGCGTCAGCGTGCTGCTGCTGGGCCCGCTGATGGCGCTGCTGGCGGTGGCGTTCGCTGCCGACACGCCGCTGATGGCCAGCTACACGCAGGTCTTCATGCCGGCGGCAGGCGCGTTCATCGTCCAGTACTTCCCGCTCTTCCTGCTCGGTGCGATCTTCGGCAAGCTGATGGACGACAGCGGCGGCGCCGAGGCCATCGCCCTGCGCATCGTGCAGCGGCTCGGCGAGGCGCGCGCGATCCTGGCGGTGGTGGTCGCCTGCGCGGTGCTGACCTACGGCGGGGTGTCCCTGTTCGTCGTCGCGTTCGCGGTCTACCCCATCGCCGCGGCGCTGTTCCGCCGGGCCGACATCCCGAAGCGTCTGGTGCCGGCGACCATCGCGCTCGGCGCGTTCACCTTCACGATGACGGCGCTGCCGGGCACGCCGGCGATCCAGAACGCGATCCCGATGCCGTACTTCGGCACCACGCCGTTCGCCGCGCCGGGGCTGGGCCTCGTCTCCGCGCTGATCATGTTCGCGCTCGGCCAGTGGTGGCTGTCACGCCAGGCCGCGCGCGCGAAGGCGGCCGGCGAGGGCTACGGCGTGCACGACGACCGGCCGCCCGGCTTCGACAAGCAGCAGCGCGAGCTGAGCGCCCGCGAAGGGTTCGACGTCAGCCTGGTCGGGCCCGACGCCGCGCCGCGCGGGCTGCCACCGGTCTCGCTGGCGCTGGCACCGATCGTCGTGGTCATCGTGCTGAACTACGTCTTCAGCGCGCACCTGATTTCGGCGCTGGACACAGCCTACCTGGCCGAGCCGCGCTACGGCGCCACCACGATCGACAGCGTGCGCGGCGTGTGGGCGATCATCGGTTCGCTGACGGTGGCCTGTGTGCTGCTGATCGCGCTGCGCTGGCAGCGCTTCGGCGGCCTCAAGCGCACGCTGGACGACGGCGCCAACGCGTCGGTGATGCCCATCTTCAACACCGCGAGCCTGGTCGGGTTCGGCGCCGTCATCGCCGCGCTGCCCGCCTTCGGGTCGATCAAGGACTTCGTCGAGGGCCTCGGCGGCGGCGACCTGCTGGTCTCGCTGGCGCTGGCGGTCAACCTGCTGGCCGGGGTCACCGGGTCGGCGTCGGGCGGCATGAGCATCGCGCTGCAGACGCTGGGCGCGGAATACCTGGAGCTGGCCCGCGCAGGCGGGCTGTCGCCCGAGATCCTCCACCGGGTGACGACGGTGGCCACCGGCGGGCTCGACAGCCTGCCGCATAACGGTGCGGTGGTCACGCTGCTGGGCATCTGCGGCCTGACGCACCGGCAGGCCTACAAGGACATCTTCATGGTCGCGGTCGTGTTCCCGATCGCGGCGCTGGTCGCGATGCTGGTGCTGGCAAAGGCATTCGGCGCGTTCTGATGCACGCGGCAGGGTTGTCGAGGGTCGGCCTATGATGCGCCGGATGGTCGACGCCCGACGCCTGCCCCCTGCCTCGCGCTCGCCGCTGCGTTCGCCGGCCTGGGCGCTGCTGCTGCTCGGTGCCCTGCTGTGGGCGCTGGCGTCACTCACGGCGGCCGATGGCGGGCGCAGCGCCTACGTGTTGACGATCGACGGCGCCATCGGCCCGGCCAGCGCCGACTACGTGCGGCGCGGCCTGGCCAAGGCGCGCGAGTCGGGCGCCGCGGCCGTGGTGCTGCAGATCGACACGCCGGGCGGGCTCGACACGTCGATGCGCGAGATCATCCGCGACATCCTCGCGTCGCCGCTGCCCGTGCTGAGCTACGTCGCCCCCAGCGGCGCGCGTGCCGCCAGCGCCGGCACGTACATCCTGTACGCCAGCCACGTCGCCGCGATGGCGCCGGGAACCAACCTCGGCGCCGCGACGCCGGTGCAGATCGGCGGCGGGGTGCCGCTGCCGGGTCGCCCGGCGGACGAGCCGCCGTCGCCGGAGCGGCCCATGTCGCCGCAGCGCCCCGATGCCGCTGCCAGCGCAGCCAGCGGCCCCGCCGAGGGCGCCGTGCGCAGCCCTCGCCGCGGTGCGGGCGCGATGGAAGCCAAGGTGCTCAACGATGCCATCGCGT
Source organism: uncultured Azohydromonas sp. (assembly GCA_964618555.1). Classification (GTDB taxonomy): domain Bacteria; phylum Pseudomonadota; class Gammaproteobacteria; order Burkholderiales; family Burkholderiaceae_C; genus Calidifontimicrobium. Next base: position 2,867 of record CAZUBF010000176.1, on the reverse strand, counting down.
ACATCCGCTCGCTGGCCGAACTGCACGGGCGCGACGCCGACTGGGCCGAGGCCGCCGTGCGCGATGCCGCCAGCCTGGGGGCCGACGACGCGCTCAAGCGCGGCGTCATCGACTTCGTCGCCACCAGCGTCCCCGACCTGTTGCGCCAGGCCCATGGCCGCGAGGTGCGGCTCGGCGAGGCCCGACTGGCGCTGGACACGAAGGACCTGGCGCTGCAGCGCATCGATCCCGACTGGCGCTCGCGCCTGCTGGCGACGATCACCAACCCGAACCTGGCGCTGATCCTGATGCTGGTCGGCATCTACGGCCTGATCTTCGAGTTCATGAACCCGGGCGCGCTGGTGCCGGGCACGATCGGCGCGATCAGCCTGCTGCTGGGTCTGTACGCGCTGTCGGCGCTGCCGGTGAACTTCGTCGGCGTGGCGCTGCTGCTGCTGGGCATCGCGCTGATGGTGGCCGAGGCGTTCACGCCGTCGGTGGGCGTGCTCGGCATCGGCGGGGTGATCGCGTTCGTGTTCGGCGCCACGCTGCTGGTCGACGCGGAGGCACCCGGCTTCGGCGTGTCGCTGCCGCTCGTCGGTGGCGTCGCGCTGGCCAGCCTGGGGCTGACGCTGCTGATCGTGCGACTGGCGCTGAAGTCGCGTCGGCGCCGCGTCGTCACGGGCGCCGAGGCCCTGATCGGCGCCGACGCACGCGTGCTCGACTGGAACGGGCGCCAGGGACACGTGTTCGCCGTCGGCGAACGCTGGTCGGCCGTGGGCCCCGAAGGGCTGCAGCCCGGCCAGGCGGTGAGCGTCTGCGCAGTCCGCGGCCTGCAGGTCAGCGTGCAAGCCTTCTCCGGGGCGCCGCCGGCGCCGCGACAACCATGAACGACCCCTTCGGAAGCCTCGACATGATCTTCGACCTGGCGTTCTACCTGCCCTTCGTCGTGCTCGCGATCGTCGTGCTGGGCATGTCGGTGCGCATCCTGCGCGAGTACGAGCGCGGCGTCGTGTTCACCCTCGGGCGCTTCACGGGCGTCAAGGGGCCCGGGCTGATCCTGCTCGTGCCGTACGTGCAGCAGATGGTGCGCGTCGACCTGCGCGTGGCGGTGCTCGACGTGCCGAGCCAGGACGTGATCTCGCGCGACAACGTCTCGGTCAAGGTCAACGCGATCATCTTCTACCGCGTCGTCGACCCCGGCAAGGCGGTGGTGCAGGTGCAGAACTTCCACCAGGCCACCAGCGAACTCGCGCAGACCACGCTGCGCTCGGTGCTCGGCAAGCACGAGCTCGACGAACTGCTGTCGGAGCGCGACAAGATGAACAGCGACATCCAGGAGATCCTCGACGCGCAGACCGACGCCTGGGGCATCAAGGTGGCCAACGTCGAGATCAAGCACATCGACCTCGGCGAGAGCATGGTGCGCGTGATGGCGCGCCAGGCCGAGGCCGAACGCGAGCGGCGCGCCAAGATCATCAATGCCGAGGGCGAGGAACAGGCGGCACAGAAGCTGCTCGAGGCGGCGCGCATCCTCGGCGGCGCGCCCGAGGCGATGCAGCTGCGCTACCTCAGCACGCTGGCGACGATCGGCATGCAGAACAGCTCGACGATCGTGTTCCCGTTCCCGACCGAGCTGGCGCAGTGGCTGCAGCGCGTGCAGCCGTCGGCGTCGAATCCCGCAACCGCCGCACCACCGATGGCCTGAGCGCGCCGCGGGTGCCGCCCGGCGCCGAGGGCACGGCGCCGCCGTCCTCAGCCACTCGCCCACCTCGGCTTGCGCTTGTCGATGAACGCCTGCACGCCCTCGAGCGCCGCGTCGTCCATCATGTTGCACGCCATCGTCTGTTCGGCGTCGGCATAGGCGGCTTCGATGCCCTTTTCGAGCTGGCGGTAGAACAGCGCCTTGCCCATCGCGACCGCCGTGCGCGGCTTGGCGACGATCGCCTGGACCAGCTTCTCGACCTCGGCGTCGAGCTGCGCGGGCTCGGCGACACGGTTGACGAGGCCCTTGGCGCGCGCCTCGTCGGCGTCGATGAACTCGCCGGTGACGAGCATCTCGAACGCCGCCTTGCGCCCCAGGTTGCGGCTCAGCGCCACGCTCGGTGTCGAGCAGAACAACCCCAGGTTGACGCCGCTGACCGCGAAGCGGGCGCCGCGTGCGGCCACCGCGAGGTCGCACATCGCCACCAGCTGGCAGCCGGCCGCGGTGGCGATGCCGTGCACGCTGGCGATCACCGGCACCGGCAGCTTCTGGATGCTCATCATCATGCGGCCGCACTGCCCGAAGAGGCGCCGGTAGTAGTCGATCGACGGCTGCGCGCGCATCTCCTTCAGGTCGTGCCCGGCGCAGAAGGCCTTGCCCGCCGCGGCGATCACGACCACGCGCGCCCCCTCGTCGCCCGCGATCGCGTCGAGCTCGCGCTGCAGCGCGTCGAGCATCGCCTCGGACAGCGAGTTGAACGCCTGCGGTCGGTTCAGCGTCAGCGTGACGACGCCGCGCGAGTCCTTCGAGTAGCGCACCAGCGGGTCGTCGGTGGTCAGCATGGTCGTTCCTCCCTACTCGATCGCCGAGGCGGACTTCGCCCGCTGGCGCAGCTGGAACTTCTGCACCTTGCCGGTCGAGGTCTTCGGGATCTCCTCGAAGCGGATCTCGCGCGGCACCTTGTAGCTGGCCAGGTGCTGCCGGCAATGCGCGATCAGCTCGTCGGCGGTGGCGCTCGAGCCGGGCTTGATCTCGACGTAGGCCAGGGGCGTCTCGCCCCACTTCGGGTCGGGCCGGGCGACCACGGCGCAGGCCAGCACGGCGGCGTGGCGGTACAGCGCGTCCTCGACCTCGATCGAGCTGATGTTCTCGCCGCCGCTGATGATGATGTCCTTGCTGCGGT
>CAZUBF010000175.1:0-6676 GCA_964618555.1 uncultured Azohydromonas sp. | reverse complement strand
GCTGGTGACCGCGGTGCTGTGGTGGCACCACGTCTACGACGATCCGTTCACCGCGCTGCGCCACGCGGCGTTCAACGTGATCTCGGTCGCCTCGACCACCGGCTACGCCACCGTCGACTACCTGCAGTGGCCGGTGTTCCCGCCCATCCTGATGCTGCTGCTGTCGGGCGTGGCCACCAGCGCCGGGTCGACCGGCTGCGGCATCAAGATGGTGCGGCTGCTGATCCTCGTGAAGCAGTCGCGGCGCGAGCTGACGCGGCTGATCCACCCGCGCGCGGTGCGCCCGGTGACGCTGGGCGACCACGCGGTCGACAACAACGTGATCTTCGCGGTGCTCGGCTACATGCTGGTCTACGGCGGCACGCTGATCGGCTTCATCATGCTGCTGCTGCTGTCCGAGATGGACCTGGACACGGCGATCGGCGCGGCGGTGGCGTCGCTGCACTGCATGGGCCCGGGGCTGGGCGCGGCCGGGCCGGCGGGCAACTACGCCGGCTTCACCGACTTCCAGAAGTGGGTGCTGACGCTGGCGATGCTGATCGGCCGCGTCGAACTGCTGTCGTTCATGGTGCTGTTCACGCGCCAGTTCTGGCGCAAGTAGGCGTGCCTTCGCCGCCGCCGCCGCCGATGCGACCGCCCTGCGCCCGATGATGCGAGGCTGCCTGTGGCTGGTGGGGTTGCTCGGCGTCGCGCTGGGCGTCGAGTGGTGGCTGGCCGGCACGTTCGGGGTGCCGGGGCGCGCGGTGGCGGCGCCGCTGCTGGCGCTGCTGGCGACGCTGGCGCTGGGCAGCGTGCAGGGCGTGGTGCAGTCGCTGCGCGCGACCGGCGGCGCGGCACCGCAGCCCGCGGCCTGGCGCGACGGCGACGCCGTGTTCGTCGAAGGCACGCTGCAGGTCCGCGGCGAGCCGCCGCGTGCGCCGTTCAGCGGGCGCAGCGCGGTCTACGTCGACTACGCCGCCTGGGGCGTCGACGTGGCGGGCGACGTGAGCCCCACGCAGCGGCCGCACTGGCGCGGGCGCATCGCGGCGCCGGCGCTGCTGCGCGGCCCCTGGGGCGAGATCGCGCTGCACGGCATGCCGCCGGTGCGCGACTGGCCGCAGCAGCAGCTCGGCGACGCGGCGGCGCGCGAGCGTGCGGTGCAGCACCTGGGCGCCACGGCCTGGCGGCGCGCGCCGGACGCGGCGTCGATCGGCGACGCCGAAGCGCTCGCCGCGCCGTCCGGCGCGGGTGCCGACGAGCCGACGCAGGTGCACCTGATGAACGCCGAGGCGCAGCACGCGCTGGGCTTCGACGTCGGCGCGGTGCCCGACGCCGCGGCGCTGCGCCGCCGCCTGGACGAGCGCGCCTGGACCTTCGCCGAACGCGTGGTCGCGCCGGGCGAGCGGGTCACCGTGGCCGGCACCTTCCGCACGCTGCCGCGGCGCATCGACGTGGGCGCGTCGCCACGGCACCCCGCGCACGCGGTGCACCCGGGCGCCGCGGCGCCGCTGGCCGCGCGCCGGCGGCGCACCACGCTGGCGTTCGCCGCGGCGCTGGCCGTGCTGGCCGTGGCGGCGCACCTGTTCGTCTACGCCGACGGCGGGGCGCACCTGCGCGGCGCGCTCGATGCGCTGGGGCTGGCGCGCTGAGGTTCGTGCGCCGGGGCGCGCCAGAATCGGCGCCTCGCCGCGCCGCGAAGGCGCGCCGTCCATCCCCGGAGCCCGACGCATGCAACGACGCACCCTGCTCACCGCCGCCACCCTCTCCCCGATCGCCGCGCTGCCCGCCCTCGCGCAGACCGCGACCACGCGCATCGTCGTGCCGTTCGCGCCCGGCGGGCCGATCGACGTCACCGTGCGCGTGCTCGCCGAGCAGGTGCGCGCGACGCTGGGCCAGGTGGTGGTCGAGAACCGCCCGGGCGGCGGCGGCAACATCGGCGTCGACGCGGTGGCCCGGGCCGCGCCCGACGGGCTGACGCTGGGCATCGCGACCACCGCGTCGCACGGCATCAACCCCTGGCTGTTCGCCAAGCTGCCGTACGACCCGGCGAAGGACTTCGCGCCGATCACGCAGATGCTTCGCGTGCCCAACGTGGTCGTCATCAACACCGAGACGGCGCAGCGGCTGGGCATCGCCACGCTGGCCGACCTGATCCGCTACGCCAAGGCCCACCCGGCCAGACTCAACTACGGCTCGGGCGGCAACGGCAGCGCCGGCCACCTGGCCGGCGAGATGCTCAAGGCCCAGGCCGGCATCTTCGCGGTGCACATCCCCTACGGCGGCGGCGCGCCGGCGCAGCTGGCGCTGCTGTCGGGGCAGGTCGACTTCAACATCGACAACCTCGCCACCGCGGCGCCGAACATCCGCGCCGGCAAGCTCAAGGCGCTGGCGGTGACCACCGCGCAGCGTGCCGGCACGATGCCCGACGTGCCCACCGTGGCCGAGACGCTGCCCGGCTTCGAGATCGACACCTGGTGGGGCCTCATCGCGCCGGCCGGCACGCCGCGCGAGAAGGTGCAGCAGCTCAACGCGGCTTTCGTCGCGGCGCTGAACTCGCCCGAGGTGAAGACGCGCTTCGCCGCGCTGATGGCCGAACCCGCGCCGAGCACGCCCGAGCAGTTCGACGCCTTCATGCAGCGCGAGCGCGCGAAGTACGAACGCGTGGTCAGGCTCAGCGGCGCGAAGGTCGACTGAGGGGGCGCGGCGCGCCGGCGCGGGCATGCGGCCGACCACGACGGCCATCGCCGCGGCGCTGCTCGCGCTGGCCGGCTTCGCCGCGTGGATCGGCGTCGAGTACCGGCGCGACCTGCGCGCGCACGTCGAGCGCGTGGCCCACGGCAGCCGCGTGATCGACACCGCCTGCGGCGAAGTCGAGGTGGCCGAGGCCGGCGACCCCGCCGGGCCGGCGCTGTTGGTGATCCACGGCAGCGGCGGCGGCTTCGACCAGGGGCTGCTGCTGGGCCGCGACTACGCCGCGCGCGGCCACCGGGTGATCGCGCCGTCGCGCTTCGGCTACCTGCGCACGCCGCTGCCCGACGACCCCTCGGGCGAGCGGCAGGCCGACCACCTGGCGTGCCTGCTCGACGCGCTCGGCGTGCCCGACGTCGCGGTGCTGGGGGTGTCGGCCGGCGGCGTGTCGGCGCTGCACTTCGCGCTGCGCCACGCGCCGCGCACGCGCGCGCTGGTGCTGATGGTGCCGGCGGTCCACCGCCCCGACCCCGCGGTGCCGATGCCGGCGTGGGCGCTGCCGCTGCTCGACGCCGTGGTCGGCGCCGACCTGCCGCTGTGGCTGCTCGCGCGCTTCGCGCCGGGCACGGCGCGCCGGCTGGTGCTGGCGACCCCGCCGTCGGCGTACGACGGCGCCGACGCCGGCGAACGCGCGCGCGCCGACGCGCTGCTCGCGCAGATCCAGCCGGTCAGCGCGCGCCGCGGCGGCCTGCGCAACGACTCGCGCCTGACCACCGGCGCGGCGCGCGTGGCGCTCGAGTCGATCCGCGCGCCGACGCTGTGCATCAGCGCGCGCGACGACGGCTTCGGCACCTTCGCGTCGGCGCAGTACAGCGCGCGGCACATCCCCGGCGCGCGGCTGCTGGGTTTCGAGCGCGGCGGACACCTGCTGCTCGGCCACCAGCGCATCGTCGTCGACGCGGTCGACGCGTGGCTGCGCGGCGCGCCCGCCGGCGGTGCTCAGCGCGAGGGCAGGTAGCGCCGGTCGGAATAGGTCGCGAGCCAGTCCGGGCGGAAGGCGACGAAGATCGCGGTCAGCATGCCGGTGGTGAAGGCGTCGCCCCAGGCGATCAGCCAGCGGCCGACCATCAGCAGCTGCGCCTCGCTGCCCGGCGGCGCCGGCTGCGTGGCCACCCACAGCGCGCCGGTGACGCTCATCGCCACCAGCGTCGCGCCGAAGCCGCGCGCGAGGATGTAGACCATCAGGTGCCGCGGCAGCCAGCGCCGCGTCGCCAGCCCGACGATCAGCGCGACGCTGGCCGGCAGCACGCCGTTCCACGCCGCCAGGTGCAGCGCCTGCGCGGCCCAGGCCGCCGGCCCGGATGCCCACGCGGGGTCGCCGATCCACGCGGCGACCGCCGCGGCGGCCAGCGCGGTCCACACCGCCAGCGGCCAGCCGAACATCAGCACCAGCAGCGACGCCAGCGACAGCTGCAGCGGCAGGCCGCCGGGCAGCAGGGATTCGGTGCGCCACAGCCACGGCAGCAGCACCAGCGCCCCCAGCCAGGGGTGGCGCAGCGGCGCGCGCGCCAGCATCGCCCACGGGCGGAACGCCAGCGCCACCGCGGCGGCGCCCAGCACGCACAACCCTTCCCACACCGCCATCGCGCCGCCGCCGTCGTGTCGCAGGGCGCCGATCGTGCCGCGCCGCGCCCCGTGGATGTTGACGTGTGTCAAGGCGATGGGGCGTGCAACGCGGCGGCGCGCGCGTGGTACCTTTGCCGCATGGACAGGCAGGCGAATCACGCGGCGCGGCCGGCGATCGACTTCTGGTTCGACTTCTCGTCGCCGTATTCGTACGTCGCGTCGGAGTGGGTCGAGGCGCTGGCCGCCCGGCACGGGCGCACGGTGCGCTGGCACGCGATGCTGCTGGGCGCGACGTTCCAGGCCGCCGAGCTGAAGAGCCCGGTGTCGTACCCGCTCAAGCGCGAGTACTCGGTGCGCGACTTCGCGCGCTCGGCGCGCTTCGAGGGCGTGCCTTACACGCCGCCCGAGCGCTTCCCGATCGCCACGCAGAACGCGGCGCGCGTGTTCTGGTGGCTGCACGACGAACACGACCCGGCGCGCGCCGCGGCGTGGGCGCACGCCGGGCTGCGCGCGTACTTCGCGCGCGGCGTGATGCTCGACGACGCGGCGGCGCTCAAGCGGCTGGCCGGCGAGTCGGGCCTCGACCCCGAGGCGGCCGAGGCGGTGTGGGCCGATCCGCGCTGGAAGGCGCGCCTGAAGCAGGTCAACGAGCAGGCGGTCGCCGCAGGGATCTTCGGCGCGCCGTGGATCGTCGTCGACGGCGAGCCGTTCTGGGGTAACGACCGCAGGACGCAGATCGAGCGCTGGCTGGCGCAGGGGCCGTTCTGAAGCGCGGAGCGAGGCGATGAAGAAGACCGTGAAGTCGATGGTGCAGGAGGCGATGGACGTCATCACCACCTACAGCATCGAGGACGCGCAGGCGCTGCACGGCATGGACGACGTGCAGTTCGTCGACCTGCGCGACGTGCGCGAGCTCGAGCGCGACGGCGTGATCCCCGGCGCGTTCCACGCCCCGCGTGGCATGCTCGAGTTCTGGGCCTGCGCCGACAGCCCGTACCACAAGCCGGTGTTCTCGTCGGGAAGGAAGCTGGTGCTGTTCTGCGCCGCGGGCTGGCGCTCGGCGCTGGCGACGAAGACGCTGCAGGACATGGGCTTCGACGACGTCGGCCACATCGACGGCGGTTTCGACGCGTGGAAGCGCTCCGGCGCGCCGGTGGCGGCCAAGCCGGCGCGCGCCGCGAAAACGCGGTGACCGCGGCCGCCGAGACCGTCGATGCGCTGGCGCGCGCCTTCGCGGCGCTGCCGCGGCCGCGCGTGCGCGCGCTGCACCTGCCGCCTTCGCCGTGGAACGGCAGCAAGGACGCCGAGTTCGCCGCGCTCGAGCTCGACGACGGCGCACTGGGGCTGAGCTACGTGCTGCTCGACGGCGCGCTGGCGGCGCTGCACGGTGCGGGCCGAGGCGACGGCGGCGGCGTGGTCGGCGTCGATGCGCTCGAACTGGCGCGTGCCTGGCCGCAGGGCGAGGGCGTGCGGCGCACGCTGGGCTTCGCCGCGGCGCATGCGCTGACGCGCAGCCTGTTCGACCGCGCGGGGTACGCACCGCCCGAGGCCACCGACTCGATCGGCGGTCTCGACCCGCAGCCCGGCGAGCACGTCGGCATGGTCGGCTTCTTCCCGCCGCTGGTGAAGCAGGTCACCGCGCGCGGCGCGCGGCTGACGGTGCTCGAGCTGAAGGCCGAGCTCGCCGGCGACCGCGCGGGCTTTCGCATCACGCTCGATGCGGCCGAGCTCGAGGGCTGCGACAAGGTGCTGATGACCAGCACCGTGCTGCTCAACGACACGCTCGACGCGGTGCTCGCGCGCTGCGCCCGGGCCCGCGCGCTGGCGATGATCGGCCCGGGCGCCGGCGTGCTGCCCGACGCGCTGTTCGCGCGCGGCGTCACGCTGATGGGCGGCGCGTGGATCGTCGACGCCGCGGGCTTCTGCCGCGCGCTCGCCGCCGGCGAGCCCTGGGGCCGGTTCGCGCGCAAGTCGGCGCTGCCGCGCGACACGTACCCCGGCGTCGACGCGCTGGCGGCGCGGTTGCGCTGACGGCGCTCGGCGCGCGGCCCGGGGCGACCCCGATGGCGGCTCCGTAGAATTGACGTTAACGTAAACGTCAATTCACCGCCGCCGGGCACGATGCGCGCGGTCGACCCAGGAGACCCCATGCCCACGCTGCCCTCGCGGCTCGAGCCGCGATCCGACGAGTTCAAGGCCAATGCGGCGGCGATGCGCGCGCTCGTCGGCGACCTGAACGCGAAGCTCGCGCAGGTGGCCGAGGGCGGCGGCGCCGAGGCGCGCGCCAAGCACAGCGCGCGCGGCAAGCTGCCGCCGCGCGAGCGCGTCGAGATGCTGCTCGACCCCGACACGCCGTTCCTCGAGATCGCGCCGCTGGCCGCGC
>CAZUBF010000174.1:0-6856 GCA_964618555.1 uncultured Azohydromonas sp. | reverse complement strand
CTCGGCCCGCGCTGAACGGGACGAACCGTCAGCGATGCGCCATCAGCAGGCGCCGATTCCTGTGCGTTTGAAGAGGGGGCGTATCAGGCACCGCGCCGTGAGCGCATCGATGCGGCCGGCACGTGGCAGCCCGAATCAGGCTGCCGCATCCGCGTCGAAGAGCGCACGCAGCTCGGCGGCCGGAAGCTGCCCGCGAAGCCCGATCGCCACGAGCACCGGCCCGCCATCGGGCGCCGCCGCGGCCGGACGCAGCGAGGCGTGACGGCCGGCGTACTGCAGTTCGGTGAAACGACCGTCATCGCGGCGCACGAAGCCCTTGAGCCGCAGCACGCCGCCTGGCAGCGCGGCGATGCGTTCGCGCAGCGCGTCGGGCGTCCACGCGGCCGACGGACGCAGCGCGACGCTTTCGAACTGCGTTGCATGGTCCGCATGCTCGTGGTCGTGGTCGTGGTCGTCGCAGTCCGCGCCGTGGACATGCGGCAGGTTCGCGTGCGGCCGCGCGACCAGCCCTGCGAGCGGCACGCGCGACTCGACGGTCTCGAGCTGCGGCGCACCGGGCGCATGCGCTGCCGCCCAGGTACGCGCCGATGAGAGCTCTTCGGCCGTCGCCTGGTCGGTCTTGTTCAGCACGACGAGGTCGGCTGCCGCGAGCTGCCGTGCCAAGGTGTCGGCGAGGCGCGGGTCCTTCGACTGCATCGGGGCGGCTGCCGCGTCGACGACGACGACGACGCCGCCGAGCTCGAGCATGGGGTCGGCGAGTCCGAGCTGGGCGATGCGCCAGGGGTCGGACACGCCGCTGGCCTCGACGACGATCGCATCGTAGGGCGGCTGCACGTCGAGCACGCGGATCAGCGCGGCGGTGAGGTCGTCGCCGATCGAGCAGCAGACGCAACCGTTGGTCAGCGCGATCGCGTCGCCGGCGCTGGACGCGACCAGCGCGGCATCGACGTTGATCGCACCGAAGTCGTTGACCAGCACCGCGAGCCGCCGGCCGTCGGCCTCGGCGAGCCAGCGGTTGAGCAGCGTCGTCTTGCCGGCGCCGAGAAAGCCGCCGATGACGATCAGAGGGATGCGCGTCCCGGCCATCAGAGGTCCGGCGCGTCGTGCACGCGCCCGGATAGCACCGTGCCGCGAACGCGCAGGTCCTTCAGCGTCATCGGGTCGACCGCGAGCGGATCGTCGTCGAGCACGCTGAAGTCGGCGCGCTTGCCGATCTCCACGCTGCCGATCTCGTGGTCGAGCTTGAGCGTCGCCGCCGCGCCGAGCGTGATCGCGCGCAGCGCCTCGGGCACCGTGATGCGCTCGGCCGCGCCGAGCACCCGGCCCGACGGCGTCACCCGGTTGACCGCGCACCAGGCGGTGAACAACGGCCCGAGCGGGGTCACCGGCGCGTCGGAGTGGATCGCCAGCGGCACGCCGGCGTCGAGCGCGCTGCGGCAACCGTCGAGCCGCTCGGCGCGGTCCGGGCCCATCGTCACCTCGGCGTGCTGGTCGCCCCAGTACCAGACGTGGTTGGCGAACAGGTTGACCGACAGCCCGAGCGCCGCCATGCGACGGAACAGCGCCGCGTCGATCATCTGGCCGTGCTGCAGCGTGTGCCGGTGGTCGGGCCGCGGCGCGCGCGCGAGCACACGGCCGATCGCGTCGACCGCCGTCTCGCTCGCCTCGTCGCCGTTGGTGTGGGTGTGGATCAGCAGGCCCGCGCGGTGGTAGGTCTCGAAGTCGGCTTCGTACTGCGCCGGGTCGGTGACCCAGATGCCGTTGGGCGCGCCGTTGAAGTAGCCCGGCCAGCGCAGCCGCGCCGAGAAGCCCTGGATCGACCCGTCGAGCATCATCTTGACCAGGCCGAAGCGCAGCTTGTCGCTGTTGCGCTCGGCCAGCGCCTTGACGTGCCCGGCGCCGTCGGCCGCGCCGTGCGTGCCATGGAAGGCCTGGAAGGCCGGCAGGATGCGTACCGCGTACGACGCGTCCGCGGCGTGGCGCTCGAGGATGGCGACGTCTTCGTCGCCCAGCCGGTTGACCAGGTCGGTCGCGGTGGTGACGCCGGTCATCGTCGCGATCCGCGCGAAGCCTTGCATGCCGGCATCGTTCATCGGCGCCAGCAGCCCGGCGTTGCCGACCTTGCGCTGCACCGGGAACATCGCGGCGGGTTCCTGCAGCTCGCCGTTCGGCTCGCCGTTGGCGAACTTCATCACGCCGACGATGTCGGTGTCGCGCGTGATGCCGGCCCAGCGCAGCATCGCCGAGTTCACCGTCATCAAGTGACCGTTGGAGTGCGAGACGACGATCGGGCGCGTGCGCGAGGCGCGGTCCAGGTGCTCGACCGTCATGCGCTCGGCGCCGAAGTAGATCGGATCGAATCCCCAGGCGATCAGCGGCTCGTCGGCCGGCCGGCCGGCGGCGCTCATTTCGGCGTCGATCTCGCACAGGCGCGCGACCGCGGCCTCCATCGAACGCACGCCCGGCCAGCGTCGGCCGTCGGGGCCGCGGCGCTCGAACCAGCCGAGGTAGGGCCAGACCCACATGCCGCCTTCCTTCAGGTGGCAGTGGCCCTCGACGAAGCCGGGCAGCAGCACGCGGTCGGCGAAGCGCTCGTCGAGGTCGAAGGCACCCCAGGCCTTCATCCGCTCGAGGTCGCCGACTGCGAGTACGCGGCCCTCGCGCACCGCGACGTGCGTGGCCTCGGGCTGGCGCGGGTTCATGGTGAGGATCTTGCGGGCGACGTAGACGGTGGTGTGGGTCATGGCGGTGGCGTGGGCGGGGAGGGGTTCAACGGGTGTTCAGCAGCACGAGTCCGGCGAGCACGCAGGCGGCGCCGGCGAGCCGCATGAGCGAGACGGGCTGCAAGGGGAAGCCCAGCAGCCCGAAATGGTCGATCAGCAGCGACGCGGCGACGGTGCCGAAGACCGTGGCCGCGGAGAACGAGGCGGCGCCGATGCGCGGCGCGACAAACAGCGCGCCGAAGACGAAGGCGGCGCCGACGAGCCCGCCGCTCCACAGCCACCACGGGCCGCTGGCGGCGGCGCCGAACCTGGGCGCCGGCAGGCGCAAGGCGAGCATGAAGGCGAGCAGGATCAGCGTGGCCACCGAGGTGTTGGCGAGCGCGCCGTACAGCGGGTGGCCGAGCGTGTGGCCCATCTGCGCGTTGACCGCCGACTGCATCGGCACCGCGGCGCCCACGGCGACAGCGACGACGAGCAGCGCCAGCGGATGCATGTCAGGCCACCGCCGGCAGCAGCGCGATGCCGTCACGCGCGACGATGCGGCCGCGCTTGAGCACCAGGCGCCGCGGCGGGTGCGCGGCCACCGCCTCGGCGGCGCATTCGGCGTCGACGAGCACGAGGTCTGCGCAGCAGCCGACATCCAGCCCGTAGTCCGGCGCCCGCATCACGCGTGCGCCGCCGTGGGTCGCCATGCCGAGCGTGAGTTCGAGCCCGGCGTCGTCGCGGAAGCCGCTGTTGTAGGCGACGAGGTAGGCGCGCTCCAGCAGGTCGCCGGTGTTCATCGGCGTCCAGGTGTCGCGCACGCCGTCCGAGCCGGTGAACAGGCGCACGCCGGCCTCGGCCAGCCGGCGCACCGGCGGGAAGGGCGTGTAGCCCCCGGGGGCGTGGGTCATCACGGCGATGTCCAGCGCCGCCAGGCGTTCGAGCAGCGGATCCAGCGCCGCCGGCGGCAACTCGCCCAGGCAGAAGGCATGGCCGATCGCGACCCGTCCGTGCAAGCCGAGCGCCTGGGTGCGGTCGCAGATCATGCCGATCGAGCGCGCGCCCTGCTCGCCGCGCTCGTGCAGCACTGCGGCGTCGAGCAGGTCGAGCGTGCCCGGCTGGCGCACCACGCCGCCCTGCGGAAAGGCCACGATCTGCATGTCCACTGCGTCGGCGTACGCCGCGCGCGTGTGCATCAGGTCGTGCAGGTGTGTCAAGCGCATCTCGGGCCCGACGTCGACATGCGTGCGCACGTGCGTGGTGCCGCGCGCGACCATGTGGTGCAGCAGCCGCGCGCTCTGCTGCGCCGCAGACAGCTTCAGTCCGCGCAGGACACGGCGCTCGTTGTCGATGCGTTCGGCAATCGTCGGGCCCGCCTGGTGCGGATGCCAGCGCTCGCCCCACAGCGTCTTGTCGAGGTGGGCGTGGCCGTCGACCAGGCCGGGCAGGACCAGCTGGCCGCGCGCGTCGATCGTCGCCGATGCCGGCTGCGCGGCGGCGTCGGCGCCGAGCGCGACGATGCGGCCGCCGCGGATCGCGAGCGCGGTCGGTGCCGGGTCGCCCCAGCGCCGCGCGCCCTCGATGCGCAGCTCGTTCACTGGGCTACCCTCCGCGCTTCGCGCTGCGGGATGAGCGCTTGGGAGCGGCCCGGCGCGCTCATGCGTCCTGCAGCCTCAGCACAGGCTGCGCGACACCGTCGACGACGTCGATGCGCCGGCAACGCACCCAGTGCCCCGGCGTCAGCTCGCGCAGCGGCAGCGGCCCGGCCGAGCATGCCGGCTCGGCGGCCGGGCAGCGGCCGGCGAAGCGGCAGCCGGGGGGTGGGTTGATCGGGCTCGGCGGGTCGCCGGCGAGCCGGATGCGCTTGGCCGCACGCTCGCGGCCGCCGTGCACCGTCGGCACCGCCGACATCAGCGCCACGCTGTACGGGTGCAGCGGGTTGGCGAAGAAGATCCGGCGCGGTGCGCGCTCGACGATCTGCCCGAGGTACATCACCGCGATCTCGTCGCACAGGTGCTCGACCACCGCCATGTCGTGCGAGATGAACAGGTAGGTCAGCCCGAGTTCGCGCTGCAGCTTGGCGAGCAGGTTCAGGATCTGCGCGCGGATGGCCACGTCCAGCGCCGACACCGGCTCGTCGCAGACGACGAGCTCGGGTTGGGTCGCCAGCGCGCGCGCGATGTTGATGCGCTGGCGCTGCCCGCCGGAGAACTGGTGCGGGAACAGATGCTGCTGCTCGGGCCGCAGTCCGACCTGCATGAACAGTTCGGCGACGCGCGCGTCGCGCTCGGCCTTGGTGCCGATGGCCATCAGTTCGAGCGGCGCGCGCACCGCCTCGCCGGCGCGCATGCGTGGGTTCAGCGAGCTGAACGGATCCTGGAACACGATCTGCAGCCGTCGCCGTGCGAGCCGCAGTGCTTCGCCGTCGAGCGTACCGAGGTCGGTGTCGCCCAGGCGGACCGTGCCGGCGGTGATCGGTGCGAGCCGCATGACCGCGAGCGCCGAGGTCGTCTTGCCCGAACCGGATTCGCCGACCACGGCCAGCGTGCTGCCGCGGGCGATCTCGAAGGACACGCCGTCGACCGCCTTGACCACGTCGTCCGGCCGGCGCGACCAGCCGGCGCTGCCGCGCGGAAAGTGCACCTTCAGGTCCTGCACCGCGAGCAGCGGCGGCGCCTGGTCGATCGATGTCATGGCTGGAACTCCTGGGGGTACGCCACCCTGAAGCACGCCGCGGCGTGGCCGCCACCACCGCTGCCGAACATCGGCGGCACCTCGACGCCGCAGCGGGCGATCGCGAAGCGGCAGCGCTCGCGGAAGGCGCAGCCCTGGCCGAGCTCCCAGATCGACGGCACGACGCCGGGAATCTCGGTGAGTTCGGGGCGCGCGCCCAGGCGGCTCGAACCGAGCTCGGGCAGGCATTCGATCAGCCCCTGCGTGTACGGATGGCGCGGCTCGCGCAGCACCTGTTCGGTCGTCCCCTGTTCGATCACGCGGCCGGCGTACATCACCATCACGCGGTCGGCCATTTCGGCGACCGCTCCCATGTCGTGCGTGATCATCAGGATCGCCGTGCCCTTGTCGTGCTGCAGCTCGCGCAGCAGCTCGAAGATCTGCGCCTGCACCGTCACGTCGAGCGCGGTCGTCGGCTCGTCGGCGATCAGGATGTCGGGCCGACAGGCCAGCGCCATGGCGATCATCACGCGCTGGCGCATGCCGCCGGACATCTGGTGCGGGTACTCGTCGACCCGCCGCTCGGGCGCCGGGATGCCGACCTGGCGCAGCATCTCGATGGCGCGTTTGTGCGCGGCCCCTGCGTCCAGCCCGGCGTGCAGCCGCAGCGTCTCGGCGATCTGGTCGCCGACGGTGAACACCGGGTTCAGCGAGGTCATCGGCTCCTGGAAGATCATCGAGATGCGATCGCCGCGCACCTCGCGCATGCGCGCCTCGCTCGCCTGTGCCAGATTCTCGCCCTGGAACTCGATGCGGCCGCCGGCGATGCGCCCCGGCGGCGACGGGATCAGTCGCAGCAGCGCCAGCGCGGTCATGCTCTTGCCGCAGCCCGACTCGCCGACGACGCACAGCGTCTCGCCGGCGTTGAGCCGGAAGTCGACGCCATTGAGCACCATGGCGGTGCCGCGGCGGGTCTTGAACTCGACGCGCAGGTCGCGCACGTCGAGCAGTGCTTGGTCCGCAGCGGCAGCCATCAGCGTTCCCTCAGTTTCGGATTGAGCGCGTCGTTCAGCCCGTCGCCGATCAGGCTCACCGCCAGCACCGTGACGAAAATGGCGATGCCGGGGAAGGTGACGGCCCACCAGCTGGCCAGCACGTACTGGCGGCTCGAGCCGATCATCAGGCCCCAGCTCATCTGGTTCGGGTCGCCCAGGCCCAGGAAGGACAGTCCGGCCTCGAACAGGATCGCCGCGCCGATGGCCAGCGTGGCCGACACGACCAGCGGCGGGAAGGCGTTCGGCAGGATCACCTTCCAGATCAACCGGGCGTCGCGTGCGCCGATCGAGCGCTCGGCGCGCACGAACTCCATGTTGCGGATCTTCAGGAACTCCGCGCGCGCCAGCCGCGCCGTGCCCGGCCAGCTGACGATGCCGATGGCGATCGTCACGGTGACGATCGTCGGCCCGAACAGCGAGACC
>CAZUBF010000173.1:0-6874 GCA_964618555.1 uncultured Azohydromonas sp. | reverse complement strand
TGGTGGCGGCGCAGGAGTTCATCCGCCGGCGCGAGGGCGGGATCATCTGGCACACCCAGGGCAGCGGCAAGTCGCTGACTATGGTGTGGTTGGCCAAGTGGATCCGCGAAAACCGTTCGGGTGCCCGCGTGCTGATCATCACCGACCGCACTGAGCTGGACGAGCAGATCGAAAAGGTGTTCCTCGGCGTCAGCGAGAACATCTACCGCACGAAGAGCGGGGCCGATCTGATCACGACGCTCGGCCAGGCTGAAGAGTCGCTGATCTGCACGCTGGTGCACAAGTTCGGCGGCAAGGACGATGACGACGCAGCCGATGGCGCGGCGGCCACCAAGGCCTTTGTCGAGGCGCTGCGCAGGGTGCCCCCAGGGTGGAAGGCGCAGGGCGACCTGCATGTCTTCGTCGACGAGTGCCACCGGACCCAAAGCGGTGACCTGCACAAGGCCATGAAGGCTCTGTTGCCGAGCGCCCTGTTCATCGGCTTCACCGGCACACCGCTGCTGAAGGCCGACAAGGCGCGCAGCATCGAGGTGTTCGGGCGCTACATCCACACCTACAAGTTCGACCAGGCGGTGCGTGAGGGTGTGGTGCTCGACCTGCGCTATGAGGCGCGGGACATCGATCAGTCCATCACCGCGCAGAAGAAGATCGACGAGTGGTTCGAGGCCAAGACCAAGGGCCTGAACGACTTGGCCAAAGCGCAGTTGAAGCAGAAGTGGGGCACGATGCAACGTGTGCTCTCCAGCCAGTCGCGGCTGGAGAAGATCGTGGCCGACATCCTGCTGGACATGAGCACCCGGCCTCGCCTGATGGACGGCCACGGCAACGCGATGCTGGTGGCCGGCAGCATCTACGAGGCGTGCAAGTTCTACGAGCTGTTCGCGAAGACCGAGCTGAAGGGCAGGTGCGCCATCGTCACCAGCTACATGCCCACGACGGCCGATGCCAAGGGTGAGGCGACCGGCGAGGGCGAGACGGACAACCTGCGCAAGTACCAGGTCTACCGGCAGATGCTGGCCGACTGGTTCAACGAGCCCGAGGACGTGGCGGCCGGGAAGGCCGAGCTGTTCGAGAAGCAGGCCAAGAAGCGCTTCATCGAGCAACCTGGACAGTTGAAGCTGCTGATCGTGGTGGACAAGCTGCTCACCGGCTTCGACTCGCCACCGGCGACCTACCTGTACATCGACAAGAAGATGCAGGACCACGGCCTGTTCCAGGCCATCTGCCGCGTGAACCGCCTGGACGGCGAAGACAAGCCGTACGGCTACATCATCGACTACAAGGACCTGTTCAAGCCGCTGGAAGGCGCCGTGCGCGACTACACCAGCGGCGCGTTCGACGCCTTCGACGAAGACGATGTGAAGGGCCTGCTCAAGGACCGCCTGGCCGAGGCCCGGCAAGACCTGGAGGAGGCGCGCGAGGCCATCAAGGCGCTGTGCGAGCCGGTGCAGCAGCCCAGGGACTCTGCTGCCTACATGCGCTTCTTCTGTGCGGTGGAGTCAGGCAATGCCGAGCAGCTGAAGGCCAATGAGCCCAGGCGGCTGAAGCTCTACAAGTACACAGCAGCGCTGTTGCGCGCCTACGCTGCGCTGGCCAGCGAGCTTGAAGCGGCGGGCTACACGGCCGCCGACGTACAGACGATCAAGACCGAGGTGGACCACTTCACCAAGGTGCGCGACGAAGTGCGCCTGGCCAGCGGGGACTACATCGACCTCAAGGCCTTCGAGCCTGCGATGCGGTACCTGATCGACACGTACATCCGCGCCGAGGAGAGCGAGAAGATCTCGGCCTTCGACGATCTGTCGTTGATCCAATTGATCGTCGATCGGGGCGCTGCGGCGGTCGACGCGCTGCCGGCCTCGATTCGCAAGAACCAGACGGCGGTGGCCGAAACGATCGAGAACAACGTCCGGCGCCTGATCGTCAAGGAGTCGCCGGTGGACCCGGCGTACTACGAGAAGATGTCGAAGCTGCTCGACGCGCTGATCGCCCAGCGGCGCCAAGGGGTGATCGACTACAAGAAGTACCTGGACGAGATCGCGGCGCTGACCAAGGCGGCTACGACGCCGGGAGGCGCGCCGGCGAGCTATCCACCGGCCGTGGATACACCGGCGAAGCGGGCGCTGTACAACAACCTCGGCAAGGACGGCACGTTGACCCTGGCCATCGACGCGGCCTTGCAGACGAGTCGCCAGGACGGGTGGCGGTCGAACGCGATGAAGCTCAAGCGTGTGCGCGCTGCGATCCATGCCGTCATGACCCAGCATGCGGCGCGATTGGTCGAGCCGCAGCCGGGGCAGGCGCAGGAGGCGCCGCAGGGTTCGCTCGGTGTGTCGCCAGCTGACATCGAGGCGGCGACCGACAAGGTGCTCGAACTGGCCAAGAACCAGCATGAGTACTGAGACCGTGCTGAAGGTGGCCGGCCTCACGATCAACGTGGTGCGCAAGGACATCAAGAACCTGCACCTGGGCGTCTACCCGCCGGCGGGGCGTGTGCGGGTGGCGGCGCCGCTGGTGATCAGTGACGAGGCGGTGCGCCTGGCGGTGATCGACAAGCTGGCCTGGATCAAGCTGCAGCGCGCGAAGTTCGAGCAGCAGCCGCGCCAGTCGGAACGCGAGATGGCGGTGGGCGAGAGCCACTACGTCTTCGGCCGCCGCTACAGGCTGCGGGTGTACGAGGCCGAGGGCGCGCCGCGGGTGGCAATGCGAGGGATCGCATCGCTCGACCTTTTCGTGCGCCCGGGCGCGAGCCAAGCGCAGCGTGCAGCTGTGTTGGACCGCTGGTACCGCGAGCAGCTCAAGGCCTTGATCACGCCGATGTTCGCGACGTGGCAGGCCAAGCTCGGCGTCCAGGCGAGCGCCTGGGGCATCAAGCGGATGAAGACGAAGTGGGGCAGCTGCACCCCGGCCAGCCGCCGCGTTTGGCTGAACTCCGAGCTGGCCAAGAAGCCTGTCGAGTGCATCGAGTACATCGTCGTGCACGAGTTGCTGCACCTGGCCGAGCCCAACCACGGTGTGCGCTTCATTGCACTCATGAATCGTCACCTGCCACGTTGGGCGGCGACGCAGAGGCTGCTGAACGCTGCGCCACTCGGGCACGAGGACTGGGATGCTTGAGCACGATGAACCGCGGCGTGCTGGGCGCATCAGTCAGGCCAATGTCGCGGCATACATTGGCGCGAGACATTTCCCCGGCGGGGTGACATTTCGGCAGAACTGGTCCGCTCACCGACGGCGGGGGTTACTAGATAACGAGGGCGGGGTTACTAGACAACGCCAATCGCGAGGCTTGTCTAGCAACCTGCCCGGTCGCAGAGTAGGAGCCGCGCACCGCGGCCATAATGCACGCATGTCTGCGATCCGTGCCATCACCGCAGCGCGCTCCGGTTGGCGTTGGCGCAAGCCATCAGCCTGACAACCCCTACGCGCCCGCAGCGGGCGCCTTTCGTCCCCACCCAGCACGGCGCGCCGGCCTCGCCAGCGTCGCAAAAAGCGGGTATCAAAGCGGGTACCGAATCAGGATGCTCCTCGGAACATCCAATGAAATCAAAGGGTTAGAGCGCACATGCTGCTGATGATCGACAACTACGACTCGTTCACCTACAACCTGGTGCAGTACTTCGGCGAGCTGGGTGAGCAGGTGCGCGTGGTGCGCAACGACGAGATCACGCTCGAGGGCATCTCGGAGATGAACCCGGACCGGCTCGTGCTGTCGCCGGGGCCGTGCTCGCCGGCCGAGGCGGGCATCTGCGTCGAGGCGATCCGCGCCTTCACCGGACGCATCGCGATCCTCGGCGTGTGCCTCGGTCACCAGTGCATCGGTGCGGCGCTGGGCGGGCGCATCGTGCGCGCGAGGACGCAGATGCACGGCAAGACCAGCAGCGTCACGCACGACGCGCGGGGGGTGTTCGACGGCCTGCCCAACCCGTTCACCGTGATCCGCTATCACTCGCTGGTGATCGAGCGTGCCACGCTTCCCGACGCGTTGGCGATCACCGCGTCGTCGCCAGACGGCGAGATCATGGGCGTGCGCCACCGCGAACTGGCCGGCAGCCCGACGCCGCTCGAGGGCGTGCAGTTCCACCCCGAGTCGATCCTCACCGAGCACGGCCACGCGCTGCTGCGCAACTTCCTGCGCGCCAGCCGCGCGCCGGCAAACGCTTGAGCGTGCCGGGGCCGCGCACCGCCAGAGTCCTCATCGAAGGAGCACCATGCCGATCACCGACACCGAAGCCCTGACGCGCGTCATCGAGCACCGCGAGATCTTCCACGACGAGATGCTGGCGCTGATGCGACGCATCATGAGCGGCGAGATGTCGCCGCTGATGATCGCCGCGCTGACCATCGGCCTGCGCGTGAAGAAGGAGACCATCGGCGAGATCGCCGCGGCGGCGCAGGTGATGCGCGAG
This sequence comes from uncultured Azohydromonas sp., assembly GCA_964618555.1. Classification (GTDB taxonomy): domain Bacteria; phylum Pseudomonadota; class Gammaproteobacteria; order Burkholderiales; family Burkholderiaceae_C; genus Calidifontimicrobium. The sequence continues at coordinate 2,465 of CAZUBF010000173.1, read as the reverse complement.
TTCGCGACGCCAGTGACGGTGGCCGACCGCACGCACCTGGTCGACATCGTCGGCACCGGCGGCGACGCGTCGCACACCTTCAACATCTCGACCGCGGCCGCGTTCGTTGCCGCCGCGGCGGGCGCGCGCGTGGCCAAGCACGGCGGGCGCAGCGTGTCGTCGACCAGCGGCAGCGCCGACGTGATGGAGGCGCTCGGCGCGCACATCGCGCTGACGCCCGAGCAGGTCGGCCAGTGCATCGCCGAGACCGGCGTGGGCTTCATGTTCGCGCCGAATCACCATCCCGCGATGAAGCATGCCGCGCCGGTGCGCAAGGAGCTGGGGGTGCGCACGATGTTCAACATCCTCGGGCCGCTGACCAACCCGGCCGGTGCACCGAACCAGTTGCTCGGCGTGTTCCACCCGGATCTGGTCGGCATCCAGGTGCGCGTGCTGCAGCGTTTGGGCAGCGAGCACGTGATGGTCGTCTACGGCATGAACGGCATGGACGAGGTCTCGCTGTCGGGCGAGACCCTGGTCGGCGAGCTGAAGGACGGCGAGGTGCGCGAGTACGTGATCCACCCGAGCGACTTCGGCCTGCCGGTGTACGACAGCCGCGTGCTGAAGGTCGCCAACCGCGACGAGTCGGTGCAGTGCATCCAGCGCGCGCTGGCCAACGAGGATGGTCCGGTGCGCGACATCGTGCTGCTCAACGCGGGCGCGGCGCTGCATTGCGCCAACGTCACAACTTCGGTGGCCGACGGCGTGCGCCTGGCCCGCGAGGCGGTCGCGTCCGGGCGTGCGCTGGCCAAGCTCAGCCAGTTCGTGTCGGCGACCCAGCGCCTGCGCGCGGCATGACGATGGACGACATCCTGCAGCGCATCGTCGCCGTCAAGCGCGAGGAGGTGGCCGCGGCGCTGCGCGTGCGCGGCGCCGCGCAGGTGCGCGCCGACGCGTTCGCGCGCGGGGGCCAGCGCGACTTCGTCGGCGCGTTGCGCGCCAAGGCGGGCGCCGGCGATGCGGCGGTGATCGCCGAGGTCAAGAGGGCCAGCCCGAGCAAGGGCGTGCTGCGCGAGCACTTCGTGCCGGCCGAGATCGCCGCGAGCTACGCGCGCCACGGCGCGGCGTGCCTGAGCGTGCTCACCGACGCCCGCTTCTTCCAGGGGGCGCCGGCGTACCTGGAGCAGGCGCGCGCGGCGTGCGCTCTGCCGGTGCTGCGCAAGGACTTCATCGTCGACGCCTACCAGGTCGACGAGGCGCGCGCGATGGGCGCCGACGCCGTGCTGCTGATCGCCGCCTGCCTCGACGACGCGCGGATGTCCGACCTCGAGGCGCAGGCGATGGAACTCGGCATGGCAGTGCTCGTCGAGGTGCACGACGCGGCCGAACTCGACCGCGCGCTGCGCCTGACGACGCCGCTGGTCGGCGTGAACAACCGCAACCTGCGCACCTTCGAAGTGTCGCTGCAGACCACGCTGGACCTGCTCGGGCGGGTGCCCGCCGACCGTCTGCTCGTCACCGAGTCGGGCATCCTCACCCGCGACGACGTGCAGCGCCTGCGCGACGCCGGCGTGCACGCGTTCCTCGTCGGCGAGGCCTTCATGCGCGCCGCCGACCCCGGGCTGGCGCTGGCCGCACTGTTCGCGCCGGCGCACGCGTGAGCCGGGTCGACAACCGGCTGCGGGGGAGGCTCGCCGACCGTCTGGTCGATGGCGTGGCCGAGGTCGACGCGGGCTGGGTGCCGCTGGTCACGCGCTGGCGCGACAGCGATGCCGGCAAGTCGCTGGTGCGTTTCGTCGACGCGAGGCTCGCGGCCGGCGCCGTCGTGTACCCGGCGCAGCCGCTGCGTGCGCTGTGCTGGACACCTCGCGCCGCGGTCCGGGCGGTGATCCTCGGCCAGGACCCTTATCACGGCGCAGGGCAGGCCGAGGGTTTGGCCTTCTCGGTTTCCGAAGGCGTCGCTTTGCCGCCGAGCCTGCGCAACGTGCTCGCCGAGTGGCGGCGCGACCTGCGCCAGCCGATGCCGCCCGGTGGTCACCTGGGCGCCTGGGCGCGCGCCGGCGTGCTGCTGCTCAACGCCGTGCTGACCGTCGAGGACTCGGCGCCGGCCAGCCACACCGACAAAGGTTGGGAAGCGCTCACTGACGATATCGTTGCGGATATCGCCCGGGGCGACGACCCGGTCGTGTTCCTGTTGTGGGGTGCCCGCGCGCAGGCCAAGCGTCGCCTGATCGACACTGGTTCGGGGCGGCACCTGGTGTTGCAGTGCAACCACCCGTCGCCGCTGTCGGCTCGGCGTGGCCCGGCGCCGTTCGTCGGCTGCGGGCACTTCGCACGCGCGTCGGCGTTCCTGGAGGCCCACGGACGGCCGGTCGACTGGTCGCTGCCGGTGGCTTGATTGCCGCCATTGGGTGCTCGTGCTATATTCCCTGGTTCGCCGCGGAGGGGTGCCCGAGTGGTTAAAGGGGGCAGACTGTAAATCTGTT
>CAZUBF010000172.1:0-6927 GCA_964618555.1 uncultured Azohydromonas sp. | reverse complement strand
CACGGCAGCATCGAGGCCAGCGACAAGCTGTGGGCCGCGGTGAAGACGGTGATCGTCGCCGACCTCGTGATGAGCGTCGACAACGTGATCGCGATCGCCGGCGCCGCGCAAGGTGCCGGACACGGTCACCAGATGCCGCTGGTGATTTTCGGCCTGCTGGTCAGCATTCCGATCATCGTCTGGGGCAGCCAGCTGGTGATCAAGCTGATGGACCGCTTCCCGATCATCATCACGCTCGGCGGCATGCTGCTGGGCTGGATCGCCGGCACGATGGCGGTGTCCGACCCGGCGGTGGTCAGCCCCGATGCCTGGGCCTGGGTGCCCAAGCTGCCGCAGACCGACGTCGTGAAGTACGCCGCGGGCATCGGCGGCGCGCTGCTCGTGCTCGCCTGGGGCAAGTGGATCGCGTCGCGCCGCCCGCCGGCCTCCGGCGCCGTGGCCTGAGCGCGTCGGGGCGCCGTCGCGCCGTCGCGTGAGCCCTGGCGACCGCCTGCTCGCCGCGGGGACGACGTTCGCCGGGCTGCGCATCGCGCGCGTGCTGGCGCGCGGCGCCACCGGGGTGCTGTACCTCGCGGTCGACGCGGCGTCGCGCGCGCTGGCACTGAAGGTGCTCACGCCCCACGCCAGCGACGACGACGATGCGGCGGCGCTTGCCGAACGATTCGCCGGCGAGGCCCGGGTGCTGCGCCGCCTGCGTCACCCGGCGATCGTCGAGATCCACGCCGCCGGCGTCGAGCAGCAGCGCGCGTACCTGGCCATGGCGCTGCTGCCCGGCAGCGACCTGCGCCGCCACGCCCGCGCGGCACGTCTGCTGCCCGAGGCGCTGGTGCTGCGCCTGGGCGCCGAGGTCGCCGACGCACTGGCGCACGCCCACGCGCAGGGCGTCGTGCACCGCGACCTGAAGCCGGCCAACCTGGTGTTCGACGCGGCCTCGCGGCGCGTGTGGGTCACCGACTTCGGCGTCGCGCGCCTGCTTGACGCCGAGCGCACGCGCAGCGGCATGCTGCTGGGCACCCCGGCGTTCATGCCGCCGGAACAGCTCGCCGGCGCCGCTGCCGGCCCGGCCGGCGACGTCTACGCGCTCGGCGTCACGCTGTTCCAGCTGCTCACCGGCGAGCTGCCGCACGACGGCGCGACGCTCGGCGCGCTGCTGCAGTCCGTGGCGCGCGGCGAGCCGCGTTCGCTCGGCGCGCTGCGCCCCGACCTGCCTGCGGCGCTCGCCGGGCTGCTGGCCGAACTGATGCACCCCGACGCGGCCTCGCGCCCCGACGCCGCCGCGGCCGTCGAGCGGCTCGCTTCGCTGCAGTCGCGGCTGCGCTGACGGCCCCGGCAAACCCGGGGGGCGTCGCGTCGACGAGTCGCGGCACAATCGCGCTCCTCGGCGCAGCCAGCGCCACCGCCGCCGCGCCCCGCCGTCCCCCATGAACGTCGAGTTCTTCGCCGCCATCGACAAGGGGCGCCAGCGCGACAACAACGAGGACGCCGTCGCGCTCGACGAGGACAACGCCCTCGCGGTGCTCGCCGACGGCATGGGCGGCTACAACGCCGGCGAGGTGGCCAGCGGCATGGCCACTTCGTTCATCCGCAGCGAGCTCGGACGCTGGCTGAGCGACGCCGCGACCGCCGCCGACGCCGACGTGCGCCGCGCGATGGACATCTGCGTCGACAACGCCAACCGCGCGATCTTCAACGCCGCCAACGCCAACCCGCACTACGCCGGCATGGGCACCACGCTGGTGGTGGCGGTGTTCCGCGGTTCCCGGCTGCTGGTCGGCCACGTCGGCGACTCGCGCGCGTACCGGCTGCGCGGCGGCCGGCTGCAGCAGATCACGCGCGACCACTCGCTGCTGCAGGAACAGATCGACGCCGGCGTGATCTCGCCCGAGCAGGCGGCCTTCTCGACGCAGCGCAACCTGGTCACGCGCGCGGTCGGCATCGAGGACACAGTGCTGCTCGAGACTCACCTGCACGAGGTGCAGCCGGGCGACCTGTACCTGATGTGCTCCGACGGACTGTCGGACATGCTCGACGACGCGACGCTCGCGCAACTGTTGAGATCGCACGAAATGCTCGCCGACGCGGGGCGCACGCTGATCGACGCGGCCAACGACGCCGGCGGAAAGGATAATATTTCGCTGGTCCTGGCCCGGGTGGCAGGCCAGCCGCAGGTCGGCCGTTCGACATGGTGGCCGTTCAGGCGCTGAGCGCGCGATCGACGCCGCGCGCCGCCGGGAAGTCCCGGAAGATCCGCTACGACAAGAGGTCATGCGCATGGGCAAGCTGGTCGTCTCCCTCGACGGTGTCGTGATCAAGGAAGTGCAGATCACCAAGGACAAGACCACCCTCGGCCGCCGCCCCTACAACGACATCGTCATCGACAACCTCGCCGTCAGCGGCGAGCATGCGGTGCTGCAGATGGCCGGGCCGGACGTGTTCATCGAGGACCTGAACTCGACCAACGGCACCTACATCAACGGCAAGGCGGTCAAGAAGCAACTGCTGGCGCACAACGACACGATCGAGATCGGCAAGTACAAGATCAAGTACTTGGTCGACAACGGGACCGACTACGAGCACACGATGGTCATCCGCCCGGGCGCTGCGCCGGGGCCGGCGTTCGCGGCGTCGCGCCCGGCCGGGGGCTCGGGGTTCGGATCGCTCGCCGCGCCGGTGGGTCCGGCGTCGATCCGCGTGCTCAACGGCGCCGCCGCCGGACGCGAGGTGGCGCTGACGAAGGTCGTGACCACGGTCGGCAAGCCCGGCGTGCAGGTCGCGTCGATCACCAAGCGGCCGGTCGGCTACGTGCTGGCGCACGTCGAAGGCAGCTCGCGCCCCAGCGTCAACGGCGCTGCGCTGGCCGGCGACTCGGTGCAGTTGAAGAACGGCGACGTGATCGAGCTGGCCGGCACGCAGATGCAGTTCGTGCAGGCCTGAGCGCCCGCCGGGCGCGACGTGAACATCTCACGGCGGCCCCGGTGCGATGACCGGCGGGCGGCGAGGCGCGTGGCGCATGCACGCCGGCCTCTTGTGTGCCCGCAGCCGGCGTCGCAACATCGCACGATGCCCGCCCCGTTCCCGTCGTGCGTGCCGGCGGCCCCCGGCCGCGCGCCAGCGAACCGCCCGGCGGGTCCCCGCACGACAACATGCTGATCCGCGTCCTCGGCTGTTCCGGCTCGATCGCCGCGGGCAGCCGCACCACCGCCTTCCTCGTCGACGACGACCTGCTCGTCGACGCCGGCACCGGCGTGGGCGACCTCACCCTCGACGAGCTGCTGCGCATCGACCACGTCGTCGTCAGCCACTCGCACCTCGACCACGTGTTGTCGATCGGCCTGCTCGCCGACACGGTGTCGCGCCGTCGCCGCGCCGCCGATCGCCCGCCGATCGACGTGCATGCGCTGCCGGCGACGATCGCGGCGCTGCGCACCCACGTGTTCAACGGCGTGATCTGGCCCGACTTCAGCCGGCTGCCCAGCCCCGAGCGCCCGGTGCTGCGCTTCGTGCCGTTCGAGGTCGGCGACGTGCTGCACTTCGGCGCGCGCCGCGTCGAGGTGCTCGGCGCCGCGCACACCGTGCCGGCCGTCGGCTTCGCGATCGCGCCGGCCGACGGCGCGCCGGCGTGGGTGTTCAGCGGCGACACCGGGCCGAACCCGGCGCTGTGGCAGCGCCTGCGCCAGATGCCGGTCGCGCACCTGGTGATCGAGACCGCGTTCGGCAACGAGGATGCCGCACTGGCCGAAGTCAGCGGCCACCTCAGCCCGCGCACGCTGGCCGGCGAGCTGGCGCAGCTCGGCGCGCCGGCCGACGTGCACATCACGCACATCAAGCCCGGCGAGGTCGACACGGTGATGACGCAGGTGGCGGCGCTCGGACTGCCGCACCGCGTGCACGCGCTGACCACGGGGCAGCGGCTGAAGCTGCGCTGAGCCTCACAAGCAGGACTCGGGCCGCCCTGGCTGGTCCTGGCCCCCCCCCACGCGGAGGCGGGCCGGGCGCCGCCCCGCCCCGGGGGCGTTCATCACGCGTCGGGCCGTGCCCGGGTGCGCGCCGAACCGGCCACCAGGTCGAAGCGGAACAGCCGGCACTCGATCGGCCCGTTCCACAACGGCACCCGGCGCGTCGCCTTCAGCCGCACCAGCCCCGGCAGCTGCAGCTCGGGGCTGAGCACCCAGGCCGTCCAGCCCGCGTAGTGGCGCTTCCAGTGCGCCGCCAGCGCAGCGAAGAACTCGCCTGCCGACGCCGCCTGCTCGAAGTTCTCGCGCGAGCTGCCGCGGCCCTTGGGCCCGATGCGCTCGCCGTAAGGCGGATTGAGCATCAGCACGCCGGCGTCGGCCGGCGGCAGACGCTGCAACGCATCGGCGGTCTTGAAGGCGATGGCCGCGGCGACGCCGGCGCGCTGCGCGTTGCGCGCGGCGAAGTCGGTCATGCGAAACGACACGTCGCCCGCGTGCACCGCCACCGCGGGCGGGTGCACGCGCTCGTGCGCTTCGCGGCGCATCGCCTGCCACGCCGCGGCGTGCGCACGAATCGGCGCGAGACGCTCGAACGCGAAGCGGCGCTGCAGGCCGGGCGCGATGCCGCAGGCCAGCTGCGCGGCCTCGATCGCGATCGTGCCGGCGCCGCAGCAGGGGTCGAGCAGCGGCGGGTCGTCGGCACGCCCGTGCCAGTCGGCGGCAGCGAGCATCGCGGCGGCCAGCGTCTCCTTCAGCGGCGCATCGCCCTTGACCTCGCGGCCGGCGGCGCCGGCGTCGCGCCAGCCGCGCTTGAACAGCGCCTCGCCCGAAGTGTCGACGTACAGCTTGGCGTGGCGTTCGCCCAGGTGCAGCAGCAGCGGCAGGTCGGGCGAGCGCGTGTCGACGCCAGGGCGCGCGCCGGTGGCCTCGCGCAGCGCGTCGCACACCGCGTCCTTGATGCGCAGCGCGGCGAAGTGCAGGCTGCGCAGCGGCGCGGCGCGCGCGCTGGTGTCCACGCGCAACGTGTGCTGCGGGCCGATCCAGTCGGCCCAGCGCACGCGGCGCGCCAGCGCGTACAGGTCGTCTTCGTCGCGGTAGTCGCCTGCGGCCAGCGGCCACAGCACGCGCTGGGCGAGCCGGCTGCCCAGGTTCAGGCGCATCACCGCCGTCTCGTCGCCGCGCACCGTGACGCCGCCGCGGCCGGGCTCGACCGCGGCATCGGCGCCGAGCAGCCGGCGGCACTCGTCGGCGAGCAGCGCCTCGGTGCCGCCGGCGCAGGGCAGGAACAGCGCGGCGCCGGCGCTCGGCGCGTTCACAGCGCCTTGCGCAGGTTGGCCGGGGCGATCTTCAGCGCCTCGCGGTACTTGGCCACCGTGCGCCGTGCCACCTGGATGCCCTGCTCCTCGAGCATCTTGCCGAGCTGGCTGTCCGACAGCGGGCGCACCGGGTCCTCGGCGGCGACGAACTGCTTGATCAGCGCACGCACCGCGGTGCTCGATGCGTTGCCGCCGGCGTCGGTGGCCAGCGACGAGCCGAAGAAGTACTTCAGCTCGAAGGTGCCGAACGGCGTGGACATGTACTTGGCGGTGGTCACGCGCGAGATCGTGCTCTCGTGCAGACCGAGCTCGTCGGCGATCTCGCGCAGCACCAGGGGCTTCATCGCGATCGCGCCATGGCTGAAGAAGTTCTTCTGCCGCTCGACGATCGCGCTGGACACGCGCAGGATGGTGTCGAAGCGCTGCTGCACGTTCTTCATGAACCAGCGCGCCTCCTGCAGCCGCGTCGACAGCCCGGCGCCGGTGCCGTTGCGCTGGCCGCGGATCGCCTGCGCGTACAGGTCATTGATGCGCAGGCGCGGCATCACGTCGGGGTTGAGCACGCACTTCCAGCCGCGCCCGCTCCTCACGACGATCACGTCGGGCACGACGATGTTCGCCTCGGCACGCGAGAACGGCCGCCCGGGCTTGGGTTCGCAGGCGACGATCAGCGCCTGCGCCTGCCGGATCAGCTCCTCGTCGGCGCCGGTCACGGCCATCAGCCGCCTGACGTCGCGCCGCGCCAGCAGCTCGAGGTGCTGCTCGCAGATCGCCAGCGCGACCGCGCGCGCGGGCGTGTCGGGCCGCTCGCGCAGCTGAAGCTGCAGGCACTCGCGCAGATCGCGCGCGCCGACGCCGCAGGGCTCCATCGACTGCAGCCAGTGCAGCGCGCAGCGCAGCCGCGACAGCAGCTCGTCGAGCGCCTCGTCGTCGCCGCCGGCGAGCTGCTGCGCGATGTCGTCGAGCGCGTCGGCGAGGTAGCCGTCGTCGTCGAGCGAGTCGATGAGCGCCTCGACCGCCCCGGCGTCCTCGGCCGACAGGCGCATGCCCGCGAGCTGGCGGCGCAGGTGCGCCGCCAGCGTGTCGCCAGCGCCGCCGTGCTGAGGCTCGAAGTCGACGTCGTCGCCGGCCCCGGCCGGGGTCTCGCGGATGCCGTCGAAGTCGTCGCCCTCGGTGCCGTTGGCCCAATCCTCGCGTTCGGTCGCGCCGGCCTCGTCGCGGTCGATGCCGGCGGGCTCGTCGGCGTCGACCCGGCCGTCGGTGTCGTCGCGCTCGCCGGCGGGCGGCGGCGGCGCGATGGCGCCGGCGGCGTCGAGCGAAGCCTCGAACGGCGTCGGCACCTCGTCGACGAGCTCGATGAACGGGTTCGCCTCGAGCATCTGCTCGACTTCCTGGTGCAGCTCGAGCGTCGACAGCTGCAACAGCCGGATCGATTGCTGCAGCTGCGGCGTCAGCGCCAGGTGCTGCGACAGGCGGACCTGCAGCGACGGCTTCATGCTCATGGCGACGGCGCGGCCCTACATCCTGAAGTGTTCGCCGAGGTACACCTTGCGCACGTCGGGATCGTCGACGATGTCCGCCGGGGTGCCTTCGGCGAGCACCCGGCCGTCGCTGATGATGTAGGCGCGGTCGCAGATGCCCAGCGTCTCGCGCACGTT
>CAZUBF010000171.1:0-6991 GCA_964618555.1 uncultured Azohydromonas sp. | reverse complement strand
GCGCCGACGGCAAGTTCGTCTGGCCCGGCTACGGCGAGAACATGCGCGTGCTGCAGTGGATCGTGCAGCGCGTGCGCGGCGAGGGTGAAGGCGCCGATCACCTGTTCGGCATCAGCCCGCGCTACGAGGACCTGAACTGGACCGGGCTGGCGTTCCCGCGCGAGCGCTACGACGCGGTGATCGGCATCGATCACGCCGCGTGGATGCAGGAGATGAAGCTGCACGACGCCCTGTTCGAACAGCTCGGCAGCCGCGTGCCGGCCGAGCTGAACGCCACGCGGCAGCGCCTCGAGACGCGGCTGGCCGCCTGAGGCCGGGCCGCGTCGGGCCGCGGCGCGCGATGCGCATCCAGCTGCTGTCGGACCTGCACCTCGAAAGCGAAGCCTTCGACCCGCAGCCGGTGCCGGGCGCCGACCTGCTGGTGCTGGCCGGCGACATCGACAGCACCTGGCTGGGCTACGAACGCTTCGCCGGCTGGCCGGTGCCGGTGGTCGTCGTGGCCGGCAACCACGAGTTCGACGGTCGCGATCTCGAGACCGCGTGGCCGGCGCTCGCCGAGCGCTGCGCCGCCTACGGGCTGACGCTGCTCGAGCGCCAGACCTGGCGCTGGATGGCGCCCGACGGCACGCGCATCCGCCTGCTGGCCACCGTGCGCTGGAGCGATTTCGACCTCTTCGGGTCGGCCCAGCGCGAGCGCTGCGTGTGCGCCGCGACCTACTTCGCCAACGTGATGCGCGCGCGCCGCGGCGGCGCACTGTTCGACGCTTCGGCGGTGCGGCGCGAGGCGCTGGCGTGCCGGTCCTGGCTGCGGCAGGCGCTGGCCGAGCCGGCCCTGCACGCAGAGCGCACCGTCGTCGTGACGCACTTCGCCCCCAGCCTGCGCAGCCACGACCCGCGTTACGGCGCGCAGCCGTCGACCGCGAGCTTTTGCAACGCCGACGACGACCTGCTGCCCGCGGCCGACCTCTGGCTGCACGGCCACGTGCACCGGCGTTTCGACTACCGCGTCGAGCACGCCGACGGGCGTGGCACGCGCGTGGTCTCGCAGGCGCGCGGCATCGCCGCCAAGGGCGAGTGCGCCGACTACGACGCCCAGCGGCTGATCGAACTGTCCTAGGGCGTCGCGCGCGGCCGCGGTCTTGAGCCCGGTCAAGGGCGGCGGGTCGCGCCGTGTCACACTGCGCGCTGAACCGCACGCACCCCGGGAGACCGCATGAAGATCCTCGTCGCCGTCGACGGCAGCCCGTTCACCAAGCGCATGCTCGCGTACCTGGCCGCGCACGACGAGTGGCTGGGCGGCAAGCACGAGTACACGCTGCTGCACACGGTGCCGGCGGTGCCGCCGCGCGCGGCCGCGGTGCTCGACCGCGAGGTGCTGAAGGGCTACTACGAGGAGGAGGCCGAGAAGGTGTTCAAGCCGATCCGCGCCTTCTTCAAGAAGCAGGGCATCGACGCGGCCTTCGTGCACAAGGTCGGCCACGCGGCCGACACGATCGCCTCGGTCGCCGACAAGGGCGGGTACGACCTGCTGGTGATGGGCTCGCACGGCCACGGCACGATCGGCAACCTCGTCATGGGCTCGGTGGCCACCAAGGTGCTCGCCAACAGCAAGGTGCCGGTGCTGCTGGTGCGCTGAGCGCACCGCGGCGCGCGATCAGCGCGCGTTCAGGCCGTCGAAGCAGGTCGACAGCACCAGTTCGACGACACGTTCGTCGTCGAACTGTCCGGTGCTCTTGAGCAGCGTCAGCACCGGGTCGCAGGCACGTGCGTACAGCGTGTACAGCACCAGTTCGGGCGGCAGCGCGGCGTGGATGTCGCCGTCGCGCTGCGCCTGCACGATCGTTTCGCCGAGCCGCTCGCTGACGTCGCTGAGGCTGTCGAGGTAGTCGCGGTGCTGCAGCAGCGCGGCTCGCAGCGTCGAGTTCTGCGATGGCAGCGACGGCATCTCGCCGGCCAGCTGCATCTGCATCGCCCATCGCGTGACGGCACGCAGGCGGTCGGCGGCGCGCGGCAGCGTGCGGACCGCGTCGGACTCGAGGAACGCACGCGCGCGGTGCAGCACGCGCACCATCGCGGCGGCGGCCAGCTCCTCCTTCGACGGGAAGTGCTTGTACAGGCTGGCTTTCGCGATGCCGACATCGGCCGCGACCTCGTCGACGGTCATCGCGTCGAAGCCCTTTTCGGCGAGCAGGCGGTTGACCGCGGCGACGATCGCGTCCTCGCGCGCCTGCAGCATCTGTTGGCGAAACGACACTCGAGCCATGCCGGTATTTTAGGCCGGCACGATCGCAACGTGCCTGGCGCGGTCATGGTCCGACCAATGCGGTCGCGCGCAGACCGTTCGGTCTGCGCGGCTTGTCGGTGCGATCAGCGCGGCGTGCCGAAGTCCCACCAGGGGCGGCGAGGCGGCGAAGCGGGGGCGGCACGGGCGTCTGCCGCGGCGCGTGCGGTGGGTGGCGGCGCCAGGCTCATGTCGAGCCCGAACGCGGTGCCCATGTCGGCCGCGTCGGGGCCGGCGCTGCTGCGGTGGCGCGCGCGCAACCGTTGCCACAGCGTCGCGCCGGGAGGAGGTGTCGCGTTCGGTGCGCTCATCGTGGGCCTTTTCGCGCGGAGGCAGAGCCGGGACCCCAGTGTCAAGCGTAACGGTGGGTGACGCCGGCTTGATTTGCCGCACCGATGCGCCACAGTTCACACGATGGGTCCGCCTGCCGCCCCCTCCGTCGTCGATCCGGCCGTGGCGCGGGCGCGCGCCGCGCATGGGCGCTGATCGTCGCACCCCCCGGAAGCCCACCGTGGACCGCCGAACCCTGGCCGTGCTGACCTGGCTGACCGTCGTCGCCGCGGTGCTGAGCGCGTTGTGGCTTGCGCTCGGCGCCGGTGCGAAGCGCTTCGGGGTCGCTCCGCTGGTGCTCGGGCGACCGATGCCGCCGGCCGAGGACGCCGCCGCGGGACCGCCGGCGCGGGGTGCCGCGTCCGGCACGCGTGCCGCGCGCCACTGATCGCCACTGATCATCTCTTGACCGGTGAGGCACCGGCGGCGGCGTGCCGTCCACCGGTTGCGCCAGCACGCGCTCACCCTTGCGGCAGCGCACCGCGGGCCGCGCGAACGCCAGCGCCGGGCCAGGATGTCACCGGCTTCGACCGCACGCCGACCCCGGCGACGGGCCCGTGCCCGCGCGTCAGCGGCGCGACCCATGCCGCGGCGGGCGCGGGCGCGGCCGCTGCACGCCACGTCCGGCGGTGTCGCGCCGCGGGCGCGACACGTCGGCCAGCATCAGCGACGCGCTCACCAGCCCCTCGACCGCCTCGGTGAGGTCGTGCGGCGGTTCGAGCGTCTCGATCTCGGCGAGCAACTCGTCGGCGTCCTCGAGGTCGTCGGGGTCGAGGTGCATGTACAGCGCAGCCAGCTGCTCGAGCAGCGCCGCGGCGTCGAGCGACATCAGACCCGGGAAGCGCTCCATCGCCAGCGCGAAGCCGGCGACCCAGGGCAGCACGGCCTGCGACGGGGTCGCGTCGGCGTCGAGTTCGAACACCCAGGGGTCGAACCAGGTGCGCCGGTCGATCGCGTGGTCGAGTTCGGCATGCCGTCGGAGCACGAGCGCATGCACCTGCTCCAGCGCAGGGCCCGGCGGCGGCGCCCGGCCTTCGTCGTCGACGACGAAACGCAGCCACCGCGTCGCGGGGATCGGCTGGGGCTGCAGCAGCACGCCGACCAGGTAGCCGTCGAGCACAGTCACGTCCAACGGCTCGAGCGGCGACGGCAGCGCGTCGAGCGCGCGCTGCAGGGCGTCGATCTCGGCTTCGGTCAGGGGGGCGTCGGGCATGTCGGCATTGTCGGGTGTGCAGCCCATCACGCACCGCGCGGCGGAACCGGTACGCCGTTCGGCGGCGCCCCGCGGACGTGGGGTGGCGCCCGAGGGCCGCCGGGTTCACCATTGCAACCAGTCCAGGGGCCCGATCGACACGCAGGCGGGCTCCCGGCTCCGGTCCCAACGACGTCCTCACCCGAGGACTTGCACGGCCCGCCGTTCACCCGGCGGGCTTTTTTTTGCTGCAGCGCGCGACCGAGGCGCGCTTCGCCGGCGACGCCGGACGCGAGGATCAGACGCCGACGACGTAGGCCAGCAGGCCGAACAGGAACGACGCCGCCACGAGCCCCAGCGTGACGTCCTCGACGATGTGGATCATGCGCGTCGCGCGCGACGACCACAGCGTGCCGACGGGCGCGGCGCGGCGGGCGTGGTGCGCCCACGCGGTGGCCAGCAGGTGCAGCGTCAGCGCGAGGCCGGTCCACAGCGGCAGCCACTTCGGGAGGTTGTTCTCGACCATCGCAGGCTCCTTGCCGGCCGGGGCCGGCTGGGGCTCGGCGGCACGTGGCCATCGCCACACCCCTCATTCAGGTTAGCCGGTGATCTGGCCGCGCACGAGCGTGCCGGCGCAATTCAGAATTGCACTGCGCTGGGGATGCCGGACCGATCGGCGGCGACACAACATCGCCAACGGGCCGGTCGCGCCGAAGGGATAGGCATGGACAGACTGCGCGCTCTCAGGGTGTTCGCGCGCGTCGCGCGCGAAGGCAGCCTGGTCGCCGCGGCACAGGCGCTCGACCTGACGCCGACGGCGGTGACGCGCACGCTCGCCGACCTCGAGGACAGTCTGGGCACGCGGCTGCTGCACCGCAACACCCGGCGCTTGGCGCTGACCGAAGCCGGCGAGGACTACCTGATGTACGCGCTGCAGGCGCTGCAGTTGCTCGACGATGCGCAGGCGCTGATCGACAGCCGCCTCACGGAGGCCGCCGGGCGTCTTCGCGTCACCGTCGGTTCGGCGTTCGCGTCGCACCAGCTGATGCGGCACATGGCGGCGTTCCACGCGCTGCACCCGAAGGTCGGACTCGAGTTCCACGTGCCGGCGTCGGTGACGTCCGTCGACGAGAACAGCGACGTGAGCATCCTGATCGTCGACGGCGAGCTTCCCGACCGCGGCTGCATCGCGCGCCGCCTCGCCGTGTCGGAGATCGTGCCGTGTGCCAGCGTGCGCTACCTGGCGCGTCGGGGGCGCCCGCAGCACCCGCGGGAGCTGCAGCAGCACGACATCGTCACGCCCCACGCCATGCGCCGCGAGCTGACGTTCACCCGGCGCCACGGCGCCCCCGACGCCGACGAGGCGTCGGTGACCGTCGCGATGCCACGGCCGCTGCTCGACACGAACGACTACGAGCTCAACCTGGCCGCCGCACTCAGCGACCTGGGCATCGCCGGGCTGCCGTCTTTCGTCGCCGCCGACGCGCTCCGCCGTGGCGAACTCGAGGCCGTGCTGCCGCAGTGGCGCCTGTTCTCGCTGGGCATCCATGCGGCGATGCCGTCGCGCCGGCACCTGCCGCTGCGCACGCGCGCCTTCGTGGACTTCTGCATCGAGCGTTTCGGTGGCGAGGACCACGACCCCTGGCTCGTCGCGCCGCTGCGCGCCGATGGCGTCGCCGCGTGGCAGGCGGCGGGGCCGCGGCCCGGCTGACACCGGTGCGGCGCGCCGCGCGCCGGGCGTCATAGACTGCGGGATCCCCGCAGCAGGAGACACCGCATGGGCGCACCCGAAGCCTTCACCGCCACCACCGAGGTCGGGCACTGGATCGCCGGCCGCTGCGAAGCCGGCCGCGGCGTGCGCCGGCAGGAGGTGTTCAACCCCGCCAACGGCCGCGTGGCGCGGCAGGTGGTGCTCGGCGACGCCGACGACGTGCGCGCCGCGGTGGCCGCCGCGCGCGCGGCTTTCCCGGCCTGGGCCGACACGCCGCCGATCCGCCGCGCACGCGTGCTCAATGCGTTCCTCGCGCTGCTCAACGAGCACCGCGACACCCTGGCGGCGATGATCACCGCCGAGCACGGCAAGGTGTTCACCGACGCGCAGGGCGAGGTCATGCGCGG
The DNA here is from genome assembly GCA_964618555.1 of uncultured Azohydromonas sp. GTDB lineage: Bacteria > Pseudomonadota > Gammaproteobacteria > Burkholderiales > Burkholderiaceae_C > Calidifontimicrobium. Next base: position 1,070 of record CAZUBF010000171.1, on the reverse strand, counting down.
CATCGACATCGTCGAGTTCGCCTGCGGCGTGCCGCAGCTGCTCAAGGGCGACTACACCGACCAGGTGTCCACCGGCATCGACAACTGGACGCTGCGCCAGCCGCTGGGCGTGGTGGCGGGCATCACGCCTTTCAACTTCCCGTGCATGGTGCCGATGTGGATGTTTCCCGTCGCGCTGGCGTGCGGCAACGCGTTCATTCTGAAGCCCAGCGAGCGCGACCCCAGCCCGAGCCTGTTCATGGCCGAGCTGCTCAAGCGCGCCGGGCTGCCCGACGGCGTGTTCAACGTCGTGCAGGGCGACAAGGTGGTGGTCGACGCGCTGCTCGAGCACCCCGACGTGAAGGCGCTGAGCTTCGTCGGCTCGACGCCGATCGCGCGCTACATCTACGAGACCGGCGCGCACCACGGCAAGCGCGTGCAGGCGCTCGGCGGCGCGAAGAACCACATGGTGGTGATGCCCGACGCCGACATCGACCAGGCCGTCGACGCACTGATCGGCAGCGCCTACGGCAGCGCCGGCGAGCGCTGCATGGCGATCAGCGTCGCGGTGCTGGTGGGCGACGTCGGCGACCGCATCGTGCCCAAGCTGGCCGAGCGCGCGAAGGCGCTGAAGGTGAACAACGGCATGGAACTCGACGCCGAGATGGGCCCGATCGTCACGCGGCAGGCGCTCGAGCGCATCGAGGGCTACATCGCGCTGGGCGAACAGGAAGGCGCGGCGCTGGTCGTCGACGGCCGCGGCTTCCGGGTGCCCGGGCACGACAACGGCTTCTTCACCGGCGGCACGCTGTTCGACCACGTCACGCCGTCGATGCGCATCTACAAGGAGGAGATCTTCGGCCCCGTGCTCGCCTGCGTGCGCGCGAAGGACTTCGCCGAGGCGCTCGAGCTGGTCAACGACCACGAGTACGGCAACGGCGTCGCGGTGTTCACCAGCGACGGCAACGTCGCACGCGAGTTCGCGCGCCGCGTGCAGGTGGGCATGGTCGGCGTCAACGTGCCGATCCCGGTGCCGATGGCCTGGCACGGCTTCGGCGGCTGGAAGCGCAGCCTGTTCGGCGACATGCACG
>CAZUBF010000170.1:0-7013 GCA_964618555.1 uncultured Azohydromonas sp. | reverse complement strand
GGCGATGCGCATCGGCGGCAGCGCCGCGCCGGGCTACAGCACCGGCGACGCGATGACCGAGATGGAGCGCCTGGCCGCGCAGCTGCCGCCCGGGTTCGGCTTCGAGTGGACCGGCATCAGCCGCGAGGAGAAGATCGCCGGCGCGCAGGCCTTCGTGCTGTACGGCTTCGCGATCCTGGCGGTGTTCCTGTGCCTGGCCGCGCTGTACGAGAGCTGGGCGATCCCGCTGGCGGTGATCCTGGTCGTGCCGCTGGGCGTGATCGGCGTGGTGCTCGCGACGCTGGGCCGCGGGCTGGCCAACGACGTGTACTTCCAGGTCGGCCTCATCACCATCATCGGGCTGTCGGCGAAGAATGCGATCCTGATCATCGAGTTCGCGAAGGACCTGCAGGCGCAGGGCAAGGGCGCGCTCGAGGCGGCGCTGGCCGCGGCGAAGCTGCGCTTCCGCCCGATCGTGATGACCTCGATGGCGTTCACGCTGGGCGTGCTGCCGCTGTTTCTGGCCACCGGCGCCGGCTCGGCGAGCCAGCGCGCGATCGGCACCGGCGTGGTCGGAGGCATGATCAGCGGCACGCTGCTGGCGGTGATCTTCGTGCCGGTGTTCTTCGTCGTCGTGCGCCGGCTGTTCAAGCCCAGCGACAGGCAGCTGCGCACGTACCGGCACGAGACCGAGAACATCAACCTGCACGCGCCGCGGGAGGACCGATGACCAGACCCGCCCGAAGCGAGCGCGGCGCCGCCGTCGCGGGGCCGAAGGCCGCGCTGGCCGGCGCGCTGGCGCTGGTGCTGGCCGGCTGCGCGCTGGCGCCGACCTACGAGCGCCCGAGTCCGCCGGTGCCCGCCGCGTTCCCCGACCCGGCGCCACCGGCCGCACCGACGCACGCCACGCCGAACGCAGCCACGCCCGCCGCCGAGATCGCCTGGCCCGACTACCTGCTCGACGCGCGCACGCGCGCGCTGGTCGAGCTCGCGCTGGCGCACAGCCGCGACCTGCGCGTCGCGGTGCTCGACGTCGAGCGCGCGCGCGCGCTGCTGGGCGTGCAGCAGGCCGACCGCCTGCCCAGCGTCGGCGTCGGCGCCACCGTCGACCGCAGCGCCGACGCGAGCCGCTACACCGCCGGCTTCGCGCTGGCCAGCTTCGAGCTCGACCTGTTCGGCCGCGTGCGCAGCCTCACCGAAGCCGCCGCAGCGCGGCTGCTGGCCAGCGACGAGGGCCGCCGCGCCGCGCAGCTGAGCCTGGTCGCCGCGGTGGCGTCGGCCGAGCTCGCGCTGCGCGCCGACGACGAACTGCTCGCCATCACCGAGGCGGTGGTCGCGTCGCGCGAGGCGTCGCTGTCGCTGGTGCGCACGCGATTCGAAGGCGGCGTCGCGGCCGAGCCCGAGCTGCGCGGCGCCGAGTCGCTGGTGGCGGCGGCGCGCGCCAGCGTGCAGGCGCTGCAGCGCCAGCGCGCGCAGGACCTCAACGCGCTGGTGCTGCTCGTCGGCCGGCCGCTGCCCGACGACCTGCCCGCGCCGCGATCGCTGACCGAGCACCGCTACGCCGACCTGCCGGCCGGGCTGCCGTCGCAGGTGCTGCTGCAGCGTCCCGACGTGCGCGCCGCCGAGCAGCAGCTGATCGCCGCGCACGCCGACATCGGCGCCGCGCGCGCGGCGTTCTTCCCGCGCATCGCGCTCACCGGCAGCGTCGGCACCGCGAGCACCGAGCTGTCGGGGCTGTTCGGCAACACCGCGTGGAGCCTCGGCGGCCAGCTGCTGCAGCCGCTGTTCGACGCCGGGCGCAACGAGGCCCGGCTCGCGGCGACGCAGGCGGCGCGCGAGATCGCGCTGGCGCAGTACGAGCGTGCGATCCAGACCGCGTTTCGCGAGGTCGCCGACGCACTGGCCGCACGCGCGACGCTGGGCGCGCAGCGCGAGGCGCTGCAGGCGCAGGCGCTCGCCGAGGCGCAGCGGCTGGCGCTGACCGAGATGTTGCTGTCGCACGGTGCGGCCAGCGCGCTCGAGCGGCTCGACGCCGAGCGCGCGACGCTGGCGGCGCGGCAGGCGGTGGTGCAGGCGCTGCTGGCCGAGCGCCAGAACGCGCTGCTGCTGTATCGCGTGCTCGGCGGCGGGTCGCTGGCGCCGCTGCCTGCCCCGTCGCCGCGCTGACCGCGCGTGCCGGGCGAGGTGCGCCCCGCGCCGCGGCGCGGGGCAACCGAACGCCGCGTCAAGCCCGACAATCGCGCACTTCGTTCCACCGCTTCCCATGAGCAAGACGCACATCCACCGGGTCGACGTTCACTTCGGCGACTGCGACCCCGCCGGCATCGTGTTCTTCCCGAACTTCTCGCGCTGGATGGACGAGGCGTCGCTGGCGTTTTTCATGGCCTGCGGCGTGCCGCCGTGGCGCGAGCTGAACAAGACGCGCGGCATCGTGGGCACGCCGCTGCTCGAGATCCACACCCGCTTCTTCAAGCCGGCGACCTACGGCCAGACGATCGAGGTGCACACCTCGATCGAGTCGTGGGCGGCGAAGACCTTCCGTCACCGCCACGTCGTGCGCCGCGGCGCCGACGTGCTGTGCGAGGGCGCCGAGGTGCGCGCCTTCGTGATGCGCGATCCCGACGATGCGGATCGCATCCGCGCGATCCCGATCCCCGAGGACATCAAGGCGCTGTGCACCTGAGGCGCGGCGGCGCGCCGCGCCGCTACGCCGCCTGGCGCGCCCGCGCGGCCAGCGCCTGCGTCACCGCGGCCTCCAGCGTGGCCACCGTGCGTTCGACGTGTTGCAGCTTGTCCAGGCCGAACAGGCCGATGCGGAAGCTGCGGAACTCGGGCCCCTCGTCGCATTGCAGCGGCACGCCGGCGGCGGTCTGCAGGCCCAGCGCGGCGAACGCCTGCGCGTTGGCGAAACCCGGGTCGTCGGTGTAGCTGACGACCACCCCCGGCGCCTGGAAGCCCGGCGCGGCGACGCTGGCCAGGCCGCGGTTCTCGAGCACTGTGCGCACGCGCTGGCCCAGCGTGGCCTGCTGGCGGCGCAGCGTCTCGAAGCCGATCGCGCGCGTCTCGAGCATCACGTCGCGCGTGCGCGCCAGCGCATCGGTGGGCATCGTCGTGTGGTAGGCGTGGCCGCCGGCCTTGTAGGTGTCCATGATCTGCAGCCACTTCTTCAGATCGCAGGCGAAGCTGGTGCTCGTGGTGCCGTCGATCGCGGCGCGGGCGCGTTCGGACAGCATGACGAAGGCGCAGCCGGGCGAGCCGCTCCAGCCCTTCTGCGGCGCGCTGATCAGCACGTCGACGCCGGTGGCACGCAGGTCGACCCACATCGCGCCCGAGGCGATGCCGTCGAGCACGAGCAGGCCGCCGGCCTCGTGCACCGCGTCGGCGATGGCGCGCAGGTAGTCGTCGGGCAGGATCATGCCGGCCGCGGTCTCGACGTGCGGCGCGAACACCAGCGCCGGGCGCTCGCGTGCGATGGTGGCGACGACCTCGTCGACGGGCACCGGCGCCCACGGCGCGCGCGCGCCGGGCGCGGTGCGGCGCGCCTTGAGCACGATCTCCTGCGACGGGATCGCGCCCATCTCGAAGATCTGCGTCCAGCGGTAGCTGAACCAGCCGTTGCGGATCACCAGGCACTTGCGGCCGGAGGCGAACTGCCGCGCCACCGCCTCCATGCCGAAGGTGCCGCTGCCGGGCACGACGGCGCAGGCGTGCGCGCCGTAGACCTGCTCGAGCACCTCGGCGATGTCGCGCATCACGCCACCGAAGCGGTGCGACATGTGGTTCAGCGCGCGGTCGGTGTAGACGACCGAGTATTCGAGCAGTCCGTCGGGGTCGACGTCGGGCAGCAGGCCGGGCATGGGGATCTCCGCAGGATTCGCGCGGCGCGTGCGCGCGTGGGCACACGCCGCAGGGTTTGGCATCCAGGTTAGCACCGTCGCGCCGGACCCTGCGCGGGCCGGGGCATCGCTTCAGGGGGGCAGCCCCGCCATGCCGCGCGGCAGCGTGCGCAAGTCGCGCCGCCGGCGGGCCGGCGGCCGTTCGGACCGCGGCGGCTAGACCCGCTTCATCAGGCGCAGCATCTTGTGCGCCAGCGGGCGGTACGGCGGCAGGAACAGCGACATCGCGTTGAGCTTGGCCTGCCAGACCACCGGCTTGAGCTTGCTGAAGGTCTCGAAGCCCCAGCGCCCGTGGTAGTGGCCCATGCCCGAGTGGCCGACGCCGCCGAACGGCAGTTCGTACTGCGCGACGTGCAGCAGCGTGTCGTTGACCGTCACCCCGCCGGCATGGGTGCGCTCGAGCGCGCGGCGCGTGCGCGCGCGGTCGTCGTCGAACCAGTACAGCGCCAGCGGGCGCGGCCCGGCGTTGACGTGCGCGATGGCTTCGTCGATCGTGTCGTAGGCCAGCACCGGCAGGATCGGGCCGAAGATCTCGTCGGTGGTCAGCGCGTTGTCCGCCGGCGCGCCGTGCAGCAGCACCGGCGCGAGCCGGTGGCCGGCGTCGTCGCGTGCGGCGCCGGTGAACAGCACGTCGGCGCGGGCACCGCGCGCCAGCGCGTCGTCGAGCCCGCCGGTGAGGCGCCGGTACTGGCGCGCATCGACGACGCTGCAGTAGTGCGCGTCGGCCAGCCCCTGCGGGTACAGGCGCTGCGCCGTCTCGCGCGCGGCGGCGACGAACGGCTCGACCGCGTCGCGCGGCAGCAGCACGTAGTCGGGCGCGATGCACGTCTGGCCGGCGTTGAGCAGCTTGCCCACCAGGATGCGTTCGGCCGCCTTGGCCAGCGGGTAGCCTGGAGCGACGACGGTGGGCGACTTGCCGCCGAGCTCGAGCGTCACCGGCGTCAGGTTCTGCGCTGCCGCGGCCATCACCTTGCGCCCGACCGCCGTCGAGCCGGTGAACAGCAGGTGGTCGAAGGGCAGTGCGGCGAACTGCGCCGCGACGTCGGCGCCTCCGTTGACCACGTCGACCTCGCCCGGCGCGTAGGCCTGCGCGCACAGCGCGGCGAACAGCTCGGAGAAGCGCGGCGTGTACTCGCTCATCTTCACCATCACCCGGTTGCCTGCGGCGATCGCCGCGGCCATCGGCGCCACCGCGAGGAACAGCGGGTAGTTCCACGGCACGATGATGCCGACCACGCCCAGCGGCTGCGGCAGCACCTGCGCGCCGGCGGGAAGGAACCACTTGGCCACCGGGGCGCGCTGCGGTTTCATCCAACCGCGGCCCTCGCGCAGCGCCACCTTGACCTCCTCGAGGCTGGGCCACAGCTCGGCCAGGTCGGTCTCGAAGCGCGGGCGCCCGGCGAAGTCGGCGTCGATCGCCTTCGCGAACTCGGCCTCGTGGCGCACCAGCATGCGCTGCAGCTTGCGCAGGCGCTGCGACCGCGTCGGCCAGTCGGGGTAGGGCTCGACGGCGAACGCGTCGCGCAGGGTTTCGAAGCGCTGGACCAGGCCGGTGGGGGCATCGACGATGTTCATATGTGCATCCTAGTCGGCGCGGGCGCGCCGGATTGGAGCCGGCGCTCCAGTCCGGCGGCCACGCCTCCGGCGCGCGACGCGTTCAGCACTCGGCGCCGTGCAGGCAGGGGGGGATCCGGGCAAGTCCTGATCGAACTGCCTTGCATCCCCCAGGCGGCGCCGAATATCATCTACCGACCGTTTGGTCGAATCAAATCGCAACAAGGCGGCAGGCGCCTGGTCCGCGTTCGGCTTCGGCCGAGCGCTGGCGCGCATGCCCGTCCCCATGTCCCCCGTCGAGGAGCCGATGCCCCCGCCCAGCCCGCAGCAGATCGCAGACCACGTGCGCGAGGGCATGCTGGCCAACGACCGCGCGACGAAGTCACTGGGCATGGAGGTGCTCGAGGTCGGCCCCGGCCGCGCCGTGTTGCGCATGACGGTGCGCGACGACATGCTCAACGGGCACGACATCTGCCACGGCGGGCTGATCGCGACGCTGGCCGACTCGTCGTTCGCGTACGCCTGCAACTCGTACGACGAGTTGACCGTCGCGTCGGGCTTCGCGATCGACCTGCTCGCCCCCGGCCGCCCGGGCGACGTCCTGACCGCCACCTGCACCGAGGTGTCGCGCAGCGGGCGCACCGGCCTGTACGACGCCGAGGTGCGCAACCAGCGCGGCGAGCGCGTGGCGATGTTCCGCGGCCGCTCGTACACCGCGAAGGGCCGCCCGGCGGTGCCGGGCGCGCCGCGCTGAACCACGACGAGGAGACCCGCCGATGCCCGTCAAGCAGCCCGCCCCCGGCGATCTCGAGCCGATCGAGACCGCCAGCCGCGACGAACTGCAGGCCGTCCAGCTGCAACGCCTGCAGCGCACGCTGCAGCGCGCCTACGACCACGTGCCGCACTACCGGGCCGCGTTCGACGCCGAGGGCGTGCACCCGTCGCACTGCAGGTCGCTCGCCGACCTGGCGAGTTTCCCGTTCACCACCAAGAAGGACCTGCGCGACCACTACCCGTTCGGCATGTTCGCCGTGCCGCGCGAGCAGGTGGTGCGCGTGCACGCCAGCAGCGGCACCACCGGCAAGCCGACGGTGGTGGGGTACACGCAGCGCGACATCGACACCTGGGCGGACCTGGTCGCGCGCTCGATCCGCGCCAGCGGCGGGCGGCGCGGCGACATCGTGCACATCGCCTACGGCTACGGGCTGTTCACCGGCGGGCTCGGTGCGCACTACGGTGCCGAGCGGCTGGGCTGCACCGTGATCCCGATGTCCGGCGGCCAGACCGAGAAGCAGGTGCAGCTGATCACCGACTTCCGCCCCGACATCATCATGGTCACGCCGAGCTACATGCAGGTGATCATCGAGGAGATGGAGCGCCAGGGACTGGACGCGCGCGCCTCGTCGCTGAAGGTCGGCATCTTCGGCGCCGAGCCGTGGACCGAGGCGATGCGTCACGACATCGAGGTGCGCGCCGGCATCGACGCGGTCGACATCTACGGACTGTCCGAGGTGATGGGCCCGGGCGTGGCCAACGAGTGCATCGAGGCCAAGGACGGCCCGGTGATCTGGGAGGACCACTTCT
>CAZUBF010000169.1:0-7240 GCA_964618555.1 uncultured Azohydromonas sp. | reverse complement strand
GAAGGGCGCCGACGGCAGCGTGCAGGAAGGCGGCACGCTGCGCCTGGGCACGCAGCGCCTGGAGCGCATCATCGCGCTGGGCACCGAGGGCGGGATGGTCAACTACGACGACATCCTGTCCAAGGAAGAGATCAACGTCATGGCCCGCTACATCCAGCAGGTGCCGGATGTGCCGCCGGAGTTCAGCCTGAAGGACATGGAAGCGAGCTGGAAGCTCATCGTGCCGGTGGACCAGCGTCCCAAGCGCCAGCTCAGCAAGGTGAACCTGAAGAACCTGTTCGCCATCACGCTGCGCGACACCGGCAAGCTGGCCCTGGTCGACGGCGACACCAAGGGCATCTGGGAGGTGCTCGACACCGGCTACGCGGTGCACATCTCGCGCCTGTCGGCTTCGGGTCGCTACGTGTACACCGTCGGCCGCGACGGCCTCGTGACGCTGATCGACCTGTGGTTCGAGAAGCCGACCACGGTGGCGACGGTCAAGCTCGGCGCCGACGCGCGCAGCGTGGACACCAGCAAGTTCAAGGGCTACGAGGACAAGTACCTCATTGGCGGCACCTACTGGCCGCCGCAGTACTCGATCATGGAAGGCGAGACGCTCAAGCCGCTGAAGGTGGTCTCGACGCGCGGCAACACCGTGGACGGCGAGTACCACCCCGAGCCGCGCGTGGCGTCGATCGTGTCGTCGATGATCAAGCCCGAGTGGGTGGTCAACGTCAAGGAGACCGGCCAGATCCTGCTGGTCGACTACAGCGACATCAAGAACCTGAAGACGACCACCATCGAGTCGGCCAAGTTCCTGCACGACGGCGGCTGGGACGCGAGCAAGCGCTACTTCCTGGTGGCGGCCAACGCGTCGAACAAGATCGCCGCGGTGGACACGAAGACCGGCAAGCTCGCCGCGCTGGTCGACACCGCGAAGATCCCGCACCCCGGACGCGGCGCCAACTTCACGCACCCGCAGTTCGGTCCGGTGTGGGCCACCGGCCACCTCGGCGACGCGGTGGTCACGCTGATCTCCACGCCGTCGGACAAGCCGGCCAACGCCAAGTTCAAGCAGCACAACTGGAAGGTGGTGCAGGAGCTGAAGATGCCGGGCGCAGGCAACCTGTTCGTGAAGACGCACCCGAAGTCGAACCACCTCTGGGCCGACATGCCGATGAACCCCGAGCGCGAGAACGCCGAGTCGGTGTACGTGTACAACCTCAAGGACCTGGGCAAGGCGCCGGTGAAGATCGACGTCGCCAAGGACTCGGGCCTGCCCGAGACCAAGGCACTGCGCCGCGCGACCCACCCCGAGTACAACGAGGCGGGTGACGAGGTGTGGATCAGCCTGTGGGGCGGCAAGACCGACCAGTCGGCGATCGTCGTCTACGACGACAAGACGCTCAAGCTGAAGAAGGTGATCACCGACCCGCGGATCATCACCCCGACCGGCAAGTTCAACGTCTGGAACACCCAGCACGACATCTACTGACCCCACCGGCCGCAGCGGCGGCCGGTACGCCGCGGTGCCCTCGGGCGCCGCGGCGTGGCCGCGCCCGCCGGTGCCGACGGTGCCCGGAACCGACGCAGGGAGGGCCCTCTCGTGGACGAACAATCATCCGACCGCGGCAGCTGGTGGCAGCGACTGCGGCGCCCGAGCCGCAAGTACTCGCTGCTGGCGCTGCTGACACTCGGGTTCGCGGCGGGTATCCTCTTTTGGGGCGGCTTCAACACCGTCGTCGAGGTCACGAACACCGAGCAGTTCTGCATCAGCTGTCACGAGATGCGCAACAACGTGTACAAGGAGTACTCGAACAACACGATCCACTACACCAACCGCACCGGCGTGCGGGCGGTGTGCGCCGACTGCCACGTGCCCAAGGAATGGGTGCCCAAGATGATCCGCAAGGTGCAGGCCTCGCGCGAGCTGTACGGCAAGGTCACGGGTACCATCGACACGCCCGAGAAGTTCGAGGCCAAGCGGCTCGAGCTGGCACGTCGTGAGTGGGCGCGCATGAAGGCCAACGATTCGCTCGAGTGCCGCAACTGCCACACGCTGGCGAGCATGGATGCCGAGAAGCAGCAGCCACGCGCACGCCGCTCGCACGAGCTGGCGGTGAAGAACAACGACACCTGCATCGACTGCCACAAGGGCATCGCGCATCACAAGCCGCAGGGCATGACCGAGGCGGACGAGTAAGCTCGCGCCCGGCCCCTGCTCCATCCACCCAGCGAGTTCACGACCATGAAGCCCACGACCCTGAAGACTCTCGCTGCGGCCGCGCTGCTCGCGCTGGCGGCCGCCCAGTCCTCGGCTGCGCCCCCCGATTGGGGCAAGGTGCCGGCGACCAAGATCACGGTGTTCTACCCCGGCGTGTCGCCGATGGAATGGATCACCAAGGGCACCGAGCACGGCGGCGCACGTGCGCTGCGCAAGGGCGAGACCTGCGCCAGCTGCCACCACGACGAGACCGCCGACATGGGCAAGAAGATGGCCGGCGGCCAGAAGATCGAGCCCGCGCCGGTCAAGGGCAAGGCCGGCTCGATCCCGGTGCAGGTGCAGGCGGCGCACGACGGCGCCAACCTGTACCTGCGCTTCTCGTGGAAGCAGCCGGCTGGCGGCGCCGACAAGATGGACAAGGACAACCAGGTCAAGCTGGCGTTCATGCTCGACGACAACAAGGTCGCCGGCGCCAACCTGTCGGGCTGCTGGGAGAGCTGCCACGCCGACGCGCGCACGATGCCCGGCGCGAACGACCAGAAGACCAAGTACGTCAAGGACGGCAGTCTGGCCGGCGGCAAGTTCTACGACCTGCTGCAGTGGACCAGCAAGGGCGCCAAGTTCGACGGCCACGTCGCCGACAAGCGCGTGATGGAAGGTGGCAAGGCACTGGTCGAGGCCAAGGGCGAGAAGAAGGGCGACGAGTGGGTCGTCGTGTTCACGCGCAAGCTTTCCGGCGGCGACGGCGACATCACGCTGGCGCCGGGCAAGACCTACAACTTCGGCTTCGCGATCCACGACGACCACGCCGCCGGGCGCTTCCACCACGTCTCGCTCGGCTACACGCTGGGCCTCGACACGAAGGCCGACATCACCGCGGCCAAGCAGTGAACAAGACCGTGCGCGGACGACGGCGCTTGTGCGCCGCCGTGGCGCTGGCCGCGCTCGGCGGCGCGCCGGCGCTGGCCGCCGTCGTCGACGTCGACATCCGCGGCAACCAGTACGTGCCGGCCGAGCTGACCGTCAAGGTCGGCACGACGGTGCGCTGGACCAACAACGAGCGCCGCACCAGCCACTCGGTGCTGTTCACGGGCGAAGGCGGCTTCGAGTCGCCGCGTTTTTTTCCCGGCGAGAGCTGGGAGCACCGCTTCGACAAGCCTGGGCGCTACCCCTACACGTGCAGCCCACACCCCGAGATGAAAGGCGTCGTCGTCGTCACCGACTGAGTGGGGAGCCGGGCCCGGCGCTCGATGCTGCGCGGTGCGCGGTCGGCCTCGGGGTCTCGTCAGGGTAGCCGCGCACGCGCGGCCCGCAGCGCTTGCATGCGGCGAGAGCTCGGGCGTGCGCGCACCGGGCGGGTGCAGCGCCGGCGGTGGCCGCGGATGCTCGAACGGCGATGAGGTCCTCGCCGTCGGGCCAGGCAGGCGATGCGCCGCAAGGCCGCAAACTGCCTGCAAGTCCGGGGCCGCTCGACAGACCGCTGCACCTGTCCATGGACAAGGCCCACGCGGGCCACGAGACACGTCAGCCGGCGCTCGATCTGGGCTGCATGCCGGTCGTGCCGTCCGGCGTGCGACGCGAAGCCACCGCGCCGCGCCAGGGTCGGCCACCCACCGTCAGAAGCGCCCGCGCAGCGCCACGCGCCAGGTGCGCGGCAGTTCGACGTGCGTGAACAGCGGCGACTCGTCGGCCAGCCGCACGTCGGTCAGGTTGTCGATGCCCAGCGTCAGATCCCACTGCGGTGTCAGCGAGCGGGCGAGGTGCGCGCCGAGCAGCGTCACGTCGGGGGCGCGCTGCGCCGGCCCGCTGGCCGGCGGCAGCATCTGGTCGGCGCTGTACTCGGCGCGCACGCCGGCACGCCAGCCGCCTTGTTGCCAGTCGAGCCGCGCGGTGGCGCTGTGGCGCGGGCGGCGCTCGAGCCGGTGGCCGTCGCCGTCCGCGGCGTCGAGGTAGGTGTAGCTGACCAGCGTGGTGAACCCGGCGCCCAACGGCTGCGCGTACGACGCCTCGACGCCGCGCAGCCTCGCACGCTCGAGGTTCTCGTAGGTGAAGGTGCCGACGCCGGGCACCGGACCGGGAGCCACCAGCCTCACCTCGATCAGGTCGTCGATGCGCTGCTCGAACACCATCAGCTGCGCTTCGCGGCCGCCGGCGGAGTAGCCGACACCGAGCTCGATCGCGTCACTCGTTTCGGGGCGCAGGTCGGGGTTGCCGAGGAAGCTGTTCGGGCCCTCGCGGCGCGCGCCGGGCACGATCTGCTTGAGGTTCGGCGCCTTGAAGCCGTGGCTGTAGCCGCCCTTGACGGTCCATGCGTCGTCCAGGCGCCACACCAGGTACGCGCGCGGGCTCCACTCGTGCCCGAAGAGCTGGTGACGATCGTGGCGCAACCCCAGCGTCAGGTTCAGCCGCTGCGCCAGCGCCAGCTCGTCCTGCAGGTACAGCGAGCGGTGCTGCGCGATCGACCGCCCGCCGGGCAGCCCCGGGTCCTCGAGCGACTCGTTGCGCGCCTCGACCCCGGTGGTCAGCGCGTGCGCGCCGAGATCGAAGCGCGCCTGGCCCTCGAGCACGTGGTCTTCGATGCGTTGCGGCGGATTGATCGCGACGCCCGCGGTGCGCCGGTTCTCGACGTCGATCGTCGCGCGATAGGCGCGCAGCTGCGTGGCCAGGCCGCGTGCGCCACCCCAGTCGGCGTCCCAGCCGATGGAGCTGAGGCTGCGTGCGATGTCGTTGACGGTGTCGTGGTAGCGCCGCTGGCCGCTGCGCTCGCGAGCGCCGGCCGCGCGGTCCTCGCGCCCCTCACGGTGCTCGAGGTCGACGCGGTGCCCTTCGGCCGGGCGCCAGCCCAGGCCGACCCAGCCGTCGCGCTTGTCGCGGCCTTCGAGCTCGTCGATGCGCGGGTCCGCGACCGAGGCCAGCGCATCGCGCTCGGACTTGGCGGCGCCGGCGCGCAGCGACCAGCGCGGCGACAGCGGTCCATCGACCTGCGCGCCGACGCGCCAGCCGTCGCCGCCGCGGCTGCCGTCGGCCCACGACTTCTCGACGCGCGTGCCCAGGCGCCAACGCTCCCCCGGCTGGCGCGTGATGACATTCACCACGCCGCCCATCGCCTCGGAGCCGTACAGCACCGACAGCGGGCCGCGCACGACCTCGATGCGCTCGATGTCGTCGACGGCGATCCAGTCGTACTGGAAGTCGGAGTGCCCGATCACGCCATCGCTGGCGCCGACGCGCCGCCCGTCGACGAGGAACAGCGTGTGCTTGCTGTCCATGCCACGGATCGACAGCACCTTGCGCCCACCGATGCTGCGCCCCTGCAGGCTCAGCCCCGTCTCGCCGCGGATCGCGTCGAGCACGCCGTCGGCGCCGCGCTGTTCGATGTCGCGGCGGGTGACCACGCTCATCGCCGCGGGGGCGTCGACCTCGAGCATCGGGTGGCGCGTCGCGGTGACCACCACCGTCGGCGGCACCTCGACGCCCGGCTGGGCCCATGCCGCGGCGGTCGCCACGGCCGACAGCGAAACACCCACCACGCGCCATCCCGGCGCCACCCTCTGCTTGATCACACCGTACTCCATTGCATCGTCTGCATCGCGCGGGCACATTAGCCGTCGCGGCACGGATTTGACTTGATCTGGGTTAGCTTGGGAGTCAGTGTCGACCTGGGGCGACAGGCGAGCTCGCCGGCCTGGGGGGGCGATGCAGCGCCCCCCTAAAATGACGGCCCCGGTGCAACGGCGCGCATCGCCGGTGCGCGATGCACCGGCATTCGCCAGCCGGGGCCGTCGCCGCGGCCGACCCCGAAGCCCTCACCCGGAAGGTTGTCCGTGAAGTACCAGTCCCTCGACGAGTTCCTCGCCGCGGTGCGCGCGCGCGACGCACACCAGAGCGAGTTCCTGCAGGCCGTGCGCGAAGTGATGCAGAGCCTGTGGCCCTTCGTGCAGGCGCATCCGCAGTACGCCGAGCAGGCGCTGCTCGAACGGCTGGTCGAGCCCGAGCGGGTGATCCAGTTCCGCGTCGCCTGGGTCGACGACCAGGGCCGCACGCAGGTCCACCGCGCCTGGCGCGTGCAGCACAGCAGTGCGATCGGCCCGTTCAAGGGCGGCATGCGCTTCCACCCCTCGGTGAACCTGTCGATCCTGAAGTTCCTCGGCTTCGAGCAGACCTTGAAAAACGCCCTGACGACGCTGCCGATGGGCGGCGGCAAGGGCGGTTCGGACTTCGACCCCAAGGGCAAGAGCGACGGCGAGGTGATGCGCTTCTGCCAGGCGCTGATGCTGGAACTGTACCGCCACCTCGGCAGCGACACCGACGTGCCGGCCGGCGACATCGGCGTCGGCGCCCGCGAGGTCGGCTACATGGCCGGCATGATGAAGAAGCTCAGCAACGACGCGTCGTGCGTGTTCACCGGCAAGGGGCTGGCCTACGGCGGCAGCCTGATGCGCCCCGAGGCCACGGGCTACGGCACGGTGTACTTCGCGCAGGAGATGCTGCACCGCCAGGGTCTCGGCCTCGACGGGCTGCGCGTGTCGATCTCGGGGTCGGGCAACGTCGCGCAGTACGCTGCCGAGAAGGCGATGGAGATGGGTGCGCGCGTGCTCACGCTTTCGGACTCCGACGGCACGCTGGTCGTGCGCGACGGCCTGTCCGAGGAGCAACTCGCCGCGGTGATGGATTGGAAGAACGTGCAGCGCGGCCGGCTGTCGGCCTTCGCCGAGCAGCACGGGCTGCGCTTCGAGTCCGGCAAGCGGCCCTGGCACGTGCCGGTCGACGTGGCGCTGCCTTGCGCGACGCAGAACGAACTGGACGGTGACGACGCGCGCACGCTGGTGCGCAACGGCGTCAGGTGCGTCGCCGAGGGCGCGAACATGCCCAGCACGCTCGAGGCGGTCGACGTGTTCCTCGCCGCCGGCACGCTGTACGCGCCGGGCAAGGCGAGCAACGCCGGCGGCGTGGCCACCTCCGGGCTCGAGATGAGCCAGAACGCGCTGCGGCTGTCGTGGCACCACGCCGAGGTCGACGAACGGCTGCACGCGA
>CAZUBF010000168.1:5315-7341 GCA_964618555.1 uncultured Azohydromonas sp. | reverse complement strand
CCACCGCCTCGGCCACCGTCGTGTAGACCGAGCGGATCGAGCGGTCGATGAACACCGAGTTGTCGTTGGCCAGCAGCACCGTCACCTCGTCGGGCAGGTCGCGCTGGATCAGCGGCATCACCGCACGCACGCCGGCGGCCACCTCGAGCGGGTTGGCGGTGGCGTTGCGCACCACGCCGGTGGAGATCGACGGCACCCCGTTGAGCCGCACGCGCGAGCGCTCGTTGGCCGCCGCCTCCTCGACGCGCGCGACGTCGCGCAGGCGCACCGTGTAGCCGTCGACGGTGCGCAGCGCGACGTCGGCGAACTGCGCGACGGTGTTCAAGTCGGTGCGCGCGGTGACGTTGAACTCGCGCTGCCGGCTCTCGATGCGCCCGGCCGGCACTTCCAGGTTCTGGCGCCGCAACGCGTCCTCGACGTCCTGCACCGTCAGCCGGTACGCGCCCAGCTTGTCGGGGTCGAGCCAGATGCGCATCGAGTACGCACGGTCGCCGCCGATCGTCACGTCGGCCACGCCGGGCACCGTCTGCAGGCGCGGCTTGACGATGCGGTTGATCAGGTCGGTCAGCTCCAGCGGTGACAGCGTCTGGCTGGTGTAGGCCAGCCAGATCGTCGGCGTCGCGTCGGCCTCGACCTTGGCGATGATCGGCTCGTCGACCGCGTCGGGCAGCCGCCCGCGCACGCGCGACACGCGGTCGCGCACGTCGGCGGCGGCGTTGTCGGGGTCCTTCTCGAGCTTGAAGCGCACCGTGATCAGGCTCTGCTCGGCGCGCGAGATCGAGGTGATGATGTCGACGCCGTCGATGCCGGCGATCGAATCCTCGAGCGGCTTCGTGACCTGCGACTCGATGACCTCCGACGACGCGCCGATCAGCCGCGTGTTGACGGTGACCACCGGCTCGTCGATGCGCGGGTACTCGCGCACCGTCAGGCGGTCGAAGGACACCAGCCCGACGAGCAGGACGAGCAGCGACAGCACGGTGGCGAACACCGGCCGGCGGATCGACGTTTCGGACAGCCGCATCGTGCGGGACGCCTCAGACGGCGGCGCCGACGCGCCTCGGCGCGCTGCCACCCGACGCCGCCGGTGCCGGGGCCGACGCCGCGGCGCCGACCTCGACCACGCGCAACGGCAGCGACTCGCCGCGCAGCAGCCGCGCCTGGCCGGCGACCACCACGAGGTCTCCCTCGCGCAAGCCCTCGAGCACCTCGACCTTGCCCGGCAGGCGCATCCCCACCTTGGCGTCGATGCGCTGCGAGACCTTGCCGCCGGGCCCGTCGACGACCTTGAACAGCAGCTGGCGCTCGCCCAGCGGCACCAGCGCCTCCTCGGGCACGACGATGGCCTGGCTGCGGCTGGCGAACACCGTGCGCGTGCGCGCGAACATGCCGGACTTCATCGTGCCGCCGGCGTTGTCCATGCGCGCGCGCACCAGCAGCGAGCGACCGTCGGCGTCGACCTGCGCATCGAGCGCCTCGATGCGCGCGCTCAACCGACGCTCGGGCGCGGCGTCGAGTGCGACCTCGACGGTCTGCCCCACGCGCACGCGTGTCACGTAGCGCTCGGGCAGCCGGTAGTCGACCCACAGGGCCGACGTGTCCTCGATCGGTACCAGGTCGGCGCCGTCCTTCACGTAGTCGCCCAGGTTGACCATGCGGATGCCGGCGACGCCGTCGAACGGCGCGACGATCTTCATGCGTTCGAGCTGCGCGCGCGCCAGCGCGACCTGTGCGTCGGCGACCTCGAGGGTCGCCTGGCTCTGGTCGACCGCGCTCTGGCTGACGAAGTTCTGCGCCGCCAGTTCGCGGTTGCGCTGCAGGTTGGCGCGTGCGATCGACGCCTGCGCCTGCGCCTGCTGCAGCTGCGCCGCGGGCAGGCGGTCGTCGAGCTGCACCAGCAACTGGCCGCGCCGCACGCGCTGGCCGTCGACGAAACCCAGCGTGACGACGCGCCCGCTGACCTCGGGGCGCAGCATCACGGCCTGTTTTGCGCGCAGCGTGCCGACGGTGCTGAACGCGTCGTCGA
>CAZUBF010000168.1:0-5305 GCA_964618555.1 uncultured Azohydromonas sp. | reverse complement strand
CACCGGCCCGCCCGCGGCGGCGTCGGCGCGTCCGGCCGGCGCGCCGACCTGCGGCGCCGGGACGGCGTTGCCGGCGCCGGAGGGCGCGCGGTGCTGGTACCACCACGCCGCACCCGCGGCCAACGCGATGCCGACGACGGCGACGACGGTGTGCAATGCTCTCAAGTGGTTCGACCCCGAGTTTGCGCTGACTGTAGCGTCGAAATCCGAACCGAGCGGTCTGCGCGGTCATCGGCCCTGCGCCATCGCCGCGCCGCGGTTGGCCAGCGCGTCGGCGCGTTCGTTGCCGGCATCGCCGGCGTGTCCCTTGACCCAGCGCCAGTGCACCTCGTGCTTGTCGCGCAGCGCGTCGAGGCGCTGCCACAGCTCGACGTTCTTCACCGGCTTGCCGTCGGCGGTGCGCCAGCCGCGCTTCTTCCACGCCGGCATCCACTCGGTCATGCCCTTGCGCACGTACTCGCTGTCGGTGTGCACGGTGACGCGGCAGCGGCGCCTGAGCGCGCCCAGCGCCTCGATCACCGCGGTCAGCTCCATGCGGTTGTTCGTCGTGTGCGCCTCGCCGCCGCACAGTTCCTTCTCGTGCCCGCCCCAGCGGATCCACGCGCCCCAGCCGCCGGGCCCGGGGTTGCCCTTGCACGCGCCGTCGGTGTAGATGGTCACGGGGTCGTCGCTCGTCGATGCCGTCGTCACGGGTCGTGCTCGCTTCTCACTGGGGGTCACGGTGCAGGTCGCGCTGGCGGTTCGCGACCACCGCCGCGGCGGCCTTCGTGCGGCGGCGCGGTTCGCGCGCGAGCCCGACGAGGCGCATGCCGCGCACGCGTTTGACCGCGACCAGCGAATACACCGCGCCGAACACCGGCCACCAGCGGTCGCCGACGCGGTCCATCCAGGCCCATCGCTGCAGCCAGCGCTGCGACGTCAGTGGCGGCGCATAGCAGCCGAAGCGCCCGCCCTCGACCTCGAAGCTCAGCAGCCTCAGCCAGTCGCGCAGGCGCCAGTAGCCGATGAATTCGCCGTCGCGCGGCAGGAACGTGTCGCGCGCACCGCCCAGACGCCGACGCAGCCGGCCGCCGCGCTGGCGCAGGCCCCACAGGCTGGCGGCGTTGAAGCCGAAGATCACCACCCGCCCCTCGGGCACCAGCACGCGCTCGACCTCGCGCAGCGTGCGGTGCGCGTCGCGCGCGAACTCGAGCGTGTGCGGCAGGACCACCAGGTCGATGCTCGCCGCGGGAAACGGCAGCGCGTCGAAGTCGCAGTGCAGCGCCAGCGCAGCCGGCGGCGCGACGTCGGGCGCGGCCACCAGGTCCAGGTGGTCGCTCGCGCACCAGCGGTGCGGCATGCGGTTGCAGCGCAGCGCGTCGAGCGCGCACAGGCCCAGCTGCAGCGCGTGGAAGCCGAACAGGTCGCCGACGACCTGGTCCACGCGCGACTGTTCCCACGCGAGCAGGTAGCGCCCCGGCGGCGTGGCCAGCCACGCGGCCAGCTCGGCACCGGGGCCGAAGTCGCTGAACGCGGTGTGGCGCTGAGGCTCCATGCAGTCGAGGACGTGGGGGTCGCGCGGAGTCGATTTCTATAATCGAGCGGATGCATCTCGAACTGACCCCGCTGCGCGCGTTCGACGACAACTACATCTGGTTGCTCGCGCGCGGCGGCGAGGCCCTGGTGGTCGACCCGGGCGACGCCGCACCGGTGCGCGCCGCGCTCGAGTCCAGGAGCTTGCGGTTGGCGGGCATTCTAGTGACGCACCACCACGGCGATCACGTCGGCGGACTCGACGACCTGCGCGCGTCTTTGCGCGGTCCGGTCTACGCACCGGCTGGCGAACGCATCGCCGGTGCGGTGACGCCGGTGCGCGAGGGCCAGCGCGCGACGCTGCTCGGCCTCGACTTCGACGTGTTCGACGTGCCGGGACACACCGCGGGGCACGTCGCCTACCACTGGCGCGGCGACGCCACCGACGCGCCGCTGCTGTTCTGCGGCGACACGCTGTTCTCGGCCGGGTGCGGTCGGCTGTTCGAGGGCACGCCGCAACAGATGCACGCGTCGCTGTCCAAGCTCGCGGCGCTGCCCGGCGCCACCCGCGTGTGCTGCGCGCACGAGTACACGCTGTCGAACCTGCGCTTCGCCGCCGCGGTCGAGCCCGACAACGCCGAACTGCGGGCCTACCGGGCCCGCTGCGAGGCGCTGCGCGCGCAGGGGCTGCCGACGCTGCCGTCGACGATCGCGCTCGAGCGCGCGGTCAACCCGTTCCTGCGCTGCGCGGTCGGCGCGGTGGCGCAGGCCGCGCAAGCCCGAGATCCCGCGCTCGACGCCACGGCTGCGGCCGCGGTGCTCGGGGCGCTACGCGAATGGAAGAACGGATTCCGATGAAGCACCGACTGCGCCTGGCCGCGCCGCTGCTGGCCGCCCTGCTGCTGGGGGCCTGCGCCACCGCACCCGACCGCCCGGTCGACCCCACGCCCGCGCCCGTCGCGGTGGCCGAGCCGGCGCCGCCGGCCGCACCGGCCTCGGCGCCGTCGGCGCCGGTCGAGCCACCACGCGCCGAGACGCCGCCCGAACCGCCGGCGGTGGTCACCGCGATCGACCCGGTACGCCCCGACGTCGCGGTCGACCTCGACGCGCAGGGCGCTCACACCGACCTGTGGCAGCGCCTGCGCGACGGCTTCGCGATCGTCGACCTCGACACCGACATCGTGCGCGAGCGCGAGCGCTGGTACGCCAGCCGCCCCGACTACGTGCAGCGCATGACCGACCGCGGCAGCCGCTACCTGTTCCACATCGTCGAGGAGCTCGATCGGCGCGGCATGCCGATGGAACTGGCGCTGCTGCCGTTCATCGAGAGCGCGTTCAACCCGACCGCGATGTCGCACGCCAAGGCCGCGGGCATGTGGCAGTTCATGCCGGCCACCGGGCGCCACTTCGACCTGCAGCAGAACCTGTTCCGCGACGACCGTCGCGACGTGCTCGCCTCGACACGCGCCGCACTCGACTACCTGGGACGGCTGTTCAACATGTTCGGCGACTGGCACCTCGCGCTGGCCGCCTACAACTGGGGCGAAGGCAACGTGCAGCGCGCGATCCGGCGCAACCGCGACGCCGGCCTGCCCACCGACTATCTGAGCCTGCGCATGCCCGCCGAGACGCGGCACTACGTGCCCAAGCTGCAGGCGGTGAAGAACATCGTGCTCGATCCGCAGGCCTTCGGCCTGGCGCTGCCGCCGCTGCAGAACCACCCGTATTTCCTCGCCGTGCCGATCGAGCGCGACATCGACGTCGACCTCGTGGTGCGGCTGGCCGGGGTCAGCGCCGAGCAGTTCCACCAGCTCAACCCGCAGCTGAACAAGCCGGTGATCCTGGCCGCCGGCACGCCGCAGGTGCTGCTGCCCTACGACAACGCCGACGCGTTCGTGCGCAATCTGGCGCGCCACAAGGGCGCGCTGGCCAGCTGGACCGCGTGGCGCGCCCCGCGCACCCTGCCGCCCGCCGAGGCCGCCAAGCTCGTCGGCATGAGCGAGGAGCAACTGCGCGAGGTCAACAAGATCCCGCCGCGCATGCTGGTGCGCGCCGGCTCCACGCTGCTGGTGCCGCGCAGCGGCAAGCTCGACGCCGACGTGCCGCCGCAGGTCGCCGACCATGCAACCATCGCGCTGGCGCCCGAGCGCGCGCCGCTGCAGCGCCTCGTGTTCCGCGCCGGCAAGGCGGGCGACAGCGTCGTCGCGGTGGCGCGGCGCTACGGCACCAGCGCGGCCAACGTCGCGCGCTGGAACAAGGTCTCCACCGGCGCACGGTTCGCGCCGGGCGCGCAGGTCGTGGTCTTCGTGCGCCCCAGCGGCGGCGGCACGCGCAGCACCGCCGCGACCAAGCCCGGCGCGAAGGCCACCGCGAAGGCGCCGTCGAAGCGGCAAGGGGCGCGCTGAGCGCAGCCGCGCCGCGCTCGGGCCGAGCGAGACGGCGCCACGCGTGCGTCAGTCGCCGACGATCGCGTAGGTCTTCGTCAGCGTCTGCAGCACCTCGAACGAGCCGCGGAAGCCCGCCGGGATCACGATCGCCTCGCCGGGGCCGGCCTCCTCGAACGTTCCGTCGTCGGCGTGCACGCGGCAGCGTCCGGCGAGCACGGTGAACAGCTCACGTTCGTTCGCCCCCATCTCGATGCGCCAGTGGCCCGGCGCGCAGCGCCACACGCCGACGTACAGACGCCCGTCGACCGGCTCGTCGACGAGGTTCCAGGTCTCGCGCCGCGGGTTGTCGCGCAGCAGCCGCTCGGGGCGCGGGTGGTCGATCTCCGGCGTTCCGGGCATCGCGGCGATGAGCTTGAGCAATCGGTTCATCGATGTCCTTCCGACAGGCAACGAGCAACGACGCGTGCGCGGACAGGTCGGTCGAGCCGCCGCCGCGCGGGGTGAGGCACTCATCGGCGATCGACCAGCGCGTGCGCGATCGTCGACAGGTCGACGAACTCGAGTTCGCTGCCCGCCGGCACGCCGCGCGCCAGCCGCGTGACCTTCAGCCCGCGCTCGCGCAGCGCCTGCCCCAGCAGATGCGCGGTGGCCTCGCCCTCGGCAGTGAAGCTGGTGGCCAGGATCACCTCCTCGACGACGCCGTCCGCGGCACGCTCGAGCAGCGGCGCGACGCCGATGTCGCGCGCACCGACGCCGTCGAGCGGACTCAGCCGCCCGAGGAGCACGAAGTACAGGCCGTGGTAGCTGCCGGTGCGCTCGAGCGCGGCCTGGTCGGCCGGCGTCTCGACGACGCACAGCAGCCGGGCGTCGCGCCGCGCGTCGCGGCAGGTGTCGCACAGCGACGCCTCGCTGAAGGTGTGGCATCGCGCGCAGTGCCCGACCTTGTCGACCGCGTCGTGCAGCGCCTGCGCCAGCCGCAGCGCGCCACCGCGGTCGTGCTGCAGCAGGTGGAACGCCATGCGCTGCGCCGACTTGACGCCCACGCCCGGAAGCCGGCGCAGCGCGTCGACGAGCGACGCCAGACTCGAATCGGCCACCGTCAGCCTCGGCTCTCCACGCTGCCGGGCACGCCCTCGCGATGCATGCTGCCGACCCTGCCAAGCTGCCGCCGCGGATCCGGCTTCGCCGGTCCACCGGCGGCGCCCCCCCGGGGGGGAGGCGGCCGCAGGCCGCTTCGGGGGGGAGCCATCAGAACGGCATCTTCATGCCCGGCGGCAGCGGCAGCCCGGCGGTGAGCTTGCCCATCTTCTCCTGCGTCACCTCCTCGGCACGGCGCACGCCGTCGTTGAACGCGGCGGCGACCAGGTCCTCGAGCATGTCCTTGTCGTCGGCGAGCAGGCTGGGGT
>CAZUBF010000167.1:0-7376 GCA_964618555.1 uncultured Azohydromonas sp. | reverse complement strand
TCTGCGAGGCCGCGGCCTGCAAGGCTGAGGCCCGCGGCTGCGAGCCCGCCTGCGCAGGCTTGGCCGGGCCGAAGGGGCCGAGCTCTGCGAGGCCGCGGCCTGCAAGGCTGAGGCCCGCGGCTGCGAGCCCGCCTGCGCGGGCTTGGACGGGCCGAAGGGGCCGAGCCCTGCGAGGCCGAGAGACGCGTCTGCGCAGCCCGGTCGCGTCAGGCCAGCCCGAGACGGCGGCTCTCGACGAACACCGGCCGCAGTTCGTCGCCGGCGGCGCTGACCGCTCGGCCGCGTCCCTGGCGCTTGGCTTCGTACAGCGCCTGGTCGGCGCGGCGCAGCGCCTCGTCGAGCGACTCGTCGTCGCGCAACTGCACCACGCCGAAGCTCAGCGACAGCCGCGGTACGGACTGCTCGTTGGCCAGGCGCTGAGCGCGGTGCACGATGCGCGTGGCCACGGCCATCGCGTCGCGCAGTTCGGTACGCGGCAGCAGCAGCACGAACTCGTCGCCTCCGTGGCGGCCGGCGACGTCGTTGGCGCGCAGCGTGTCCTGTACGCAGCGCGCGACCAGCCGCAGCGCGCGATCGCCAGCGGCGTGCCCCAGTTCGTCGTTGATGCGCTTGAAGTGGTCGATGTCGAACATCAGCACCGCGGCCGTGCGGTCGGCGTCGCGCTGCAGCACGCGGCGCGCAAGTTCGCCGAAGTGGCGCCGGTTCGGCACCTGCGTGAGCATGTCGATGTTCGCGAGGAAGCGCAGGCGCCGGCGCGAGTCCCTCAGCTCGCTGACCGTGCGCTCGTGCGCGAGCAGCAGCGAGACGAAGCCCATGCCGGTGGACAGCAGCACCGACAGGGGCGCCGCCGCGGCCGCCGGCAGCGCGGCCGCGTCCAGAACTGCAGCCAGCGCCAGAGCTGCATGCCCGGCCACGGCCACGGCAAGCAGCGTGCACAGCACGCGCAGTGGCGCCTCGGTGCGCAGCGCCGCACTGCCGAGCAAGGCCAACAGCGCGTAGCCGTGCAGCACGGCCATCGCCGCGTTCCACACCGCCCCTGGCGTGTCGCGCGCCGCCTCGACCAGCACCGCGGCGGTGGCCAGCACCAGCGCCAACGCGTCGACGACGGCGTGGCCGCGCGGGCGCTGGCGCGCGTGGAAGCGCCGCAGACCCATCAGCACGAGCACCGGCCACGGCAGCAGCAGCACCAGCCCGATCACCGCCGCGGCGTCGTGGCCGACCGTCATCGTCAGCACCGCGAGCCCGGCGAAGACCAGCCACTGCCCCCCCAGCCACCAGCCCGCGCCGCGCGCCAGCGGGGCGCCGACGCTGGCCGCCGTCGTCGCCAGTGCCGTGGCGAAGGCGACGTCTGCCGAAAGCAGCAGCAGCGTGGGCAGATGCAGCCAGGTCGATGCGTCCATGGCGGCATTGTCGAAGCGGGCTCGGCGTGGTCGCAGCCCATCGAAGGCAGCGAGTGCAACAGGTTGCTGCGCGAGGTCGCCCGACGTCACTCCTGGACACAAAGCCGCGATCCGGCGACACGCGAGGGCGCTGACGTATGCTCGCGCGCATGCCGGCCCTGTTCGACGCCTTCTGGCGCGCCACCGCGTACTGCCTGCACCCGCGCGTCGTGCTGTGGTCGTTGCTGCCGCTGGTGCTCGCCGTCGCGCTGACGCTGGCATTGGGCTACCAATACTGGGAGAGCGCGGTGGCCGGCGTGCGTGCGACGCTCGACGGCTGGGCGCTGAGCGCCGCGCTGATCGCTTGGCTCGAGTCGCTCGGCCTCGACGGCCTGCGCGCGGTCCTGGCGCCGCTGGTGGTCGTCGCACTCGCGGTGCCGGTGATCGTCGTCGTCGCGCTGCTGCTGGTGGCCACGCTGATGACGCCGGCGCTGGTGTCGCTGGTCGCGAAGCGGCGCTTCCCGACGCTCGAGCGGCGGCACGGCGCGTCGCTCGTCTGGGCGTCGCTGCGCTCGCTGGGCCTGGGCGTGTTCGCGCTGGCACTACTCGCGGCCAGCGTGCCGCTGTGGTTCGTGCCGCCGCTGGTGCTCGTGGTGCCGCCGCTGATCTGGGGCTGGCTGACCTGCCGCGTGCTCGCGTTCGACGTGCTCGCGGTGCACGCCAGCGCGGACGAACGGCGCGCGCTGCTGGCCACGCACCGCTGGCCGCTGCTCGGCATGGGCCTGGTCGCCGGTTACCTGGGCGCGGCGCCGACGCTGCTGTGGGCCATGGGGGTGCTCACGCTGGTGTTCGCGCCGCTGCTGGTGCTGGTGTCGGTGTGGCTGTACACACTGGTGTTCGCGTTCACCGCGCTGTGGTTCGCCCACTACGCGCTGGCCGCGCTGCAGGCCTGGCGTGGCGAGCACGAGATCGAGGTGCTGCCCGCCGAGGCGGCTTCTGCGCCTGCCCAGGCGCTGCCAGCGCCCGGCGCGGACACGGCGTTGCCGCGCGCGCTGCCATGAACTTCGGACTGATCATCGTTGGCGACGAGATCCTGTCGGGCAAGCGGCAGGACAAGCACCTGCCGAAGGTCATCGAACTGCTCGGCGCGCGTGGCCTGGCCCTGGCCTGGGCGCGCTACGTCGGCGACGACCCCGCGCGCATCACCGCGGTGTTGCGCGACGCCTTCGCCAGCGGCGACGCGGTGTTCTCGTGCGGCGGCATCGGAGCGACCCCCGACGACCACACGCGCCAGTGTGCCGCCGCGGCGCTGAGCGTGCCGCTGGAACTGCACCCGCAGGCGCGCGCGCTGATCGTCGAGCGCATGCGCGACATCGCGGCCGAACAGGGCGTGCCGTTCGACCCGGACCGCCCGGACAACGTGCACCGTCTGACCATGGGCGCGTTTCCGTCCGGCGCGACGATCGTTCCGAACCCGTACAACAAGATCCCCGGGTTCTCGGTCGGCGACGTCCACTTCATGCCCGGTTTCCCGGTGATGGCCTGGCCGATGATCGAATGGCTGCTCGACCACCGTTACGCCGCGCTGCACGGCCGCGACCGCCAGCGCGAGTTGTCGGTGATCGTGCACGGCACGATGGAGTCGACGCTGACGCCGCTGATGGAGGCCGTCGAGCGCGAGCACGCCGGGGTGCGCGTGTTCAGCCTGCCCAGCGTCGATCACCCGCAGCACGGAAGACACATCGAGCTCGGCGTGAAGGGCGCCGAGTCCGTCGTGGTGCCGGCGTACGCGCGGCTGCTGGACGGTCTGCACGCGCTGGGGGCCGAACTCGGCCCCGAATTGGTGCGCTGACGATCACGAGCGAGAACCATCGTGGTGCGCACGCTTGCACCAAGGGCGTGCGCCTGCTCGGACGGGGGTGCCCCTGGATTGGGCACGCTTTCTGCTAGATTGAGGTGCACTTCGGGTGGCGGGACGGTTCCGTCACCTCGAGTCCAGCACGCATGCCCCTCAACCCACCCCCACTGCACTGCGCCCCGCTAGGAGATCTCTGATGGCCAAGACCGTCGCCGACGTGATGAAGATGGTGAAGGACAACGAAGTGAAGTTCGTCGACTTCCGCTTCTCCGACACCCGCGGCAAGGAACAACACGTCACGGTGCCGGTGTCGGCATTCGGCGAAGACAAGTTCACCGAAGGCCACGCGTTCGACGGCTCGTCGATCGCCGGCTGGAAGGGCATCGAGGCGTCGGACATGCTGCTGATGCCCGACCCCGCGACCGCCAACATCGACCCGTTCTTCGAAGAGCCGACGCTGTTCCTCACCTGCGACGTCATCGAGCCGGGCGACGGCAAGCCGTACGAGCGCGACCCGCGCTCGCTGGCCAAGCGCGCCGAGGCCTACATGAAGTCGTCGGGGCTCGGCGACGCCGCCTACTTCGGGCCGGAGCCCGAGTTCTTCGTGTTCGACAGCATCCACTGGAACGTCGACATGTCGGGCTGCTTCGTGAAGATCGAGTCCGAGGAGGCCGCGTGGAGCACCGGCAAGGACTACGAAGGCGGCAACCGCGGCCACCGCCCGGCGGTCAAGGGCGGCTACTTCCCGGTGCCGCCGATCGACAGCTTCCAGGACATGCGCTCCGAGATGTGCCTGCTGCTCGAGCAGATGGGCATCCCGGTCGAGGTGCACCACCACGAGGTGGCCAATGCCGGACAGATGGAGATCGGCACCAAGTTCAGCACCATGGTCCAGCGCGCCGACTGGCTGCAGCTGCAGAAGTACATCATCCACAACGTCGCGCACGCCTACGGCAAGACGGCCACGTTCATGCCCAAGCCGATCGTCGGCGACAACGGCAGTGGCATGCACGTGCACCAGTCGGTGTGGAAGGACGGCAAGAACCTGTTCGCGGGCGACGGCTACGCGGGCCTGTCGGACTTCGCGCTGTACTACATCGGCGGCATCATCAAGCACGCCCGCGCGCTCAACGCCATCACCAACCCCGGCACCAACAGCTACAAGCGGCTGGTGCCCGGCTTCGAGGCGCCGGTCAAGCTGGCGTACTCGTCGCGCAACCGCTCGGCGTCGATCCGCATCCCGTACGTCGCCAACCCGAAGGGTCGGCGCATCGAGGCGCGCTTCCCCGACCCGATGATGAACCCGTACCTGGGTTTCGCCGCGCTGCTGATGGCCGGGCTGGACGGCGTCGAGAACAAGATCCACCCGGGCGAGGCTGCCAGCAAGGATCTGTACCACCTGCCCCCCGAGGAGGACGCGAAGATCCCCACCGTGTGCTCGAGCCTCGACCAGGCGCTGGACTACCTAGACAAGGACCGCGCCTTCCTGACCAAGGGCGGCGTGTTCACCGACTCGTACATCGACGCCTACATCGACCTGAAGATGTCCGAGGTGACTCGATTCCGCATGACCACGCACCCGGTCGAGTTCGACATGTACTACAGCCTGTGAGCCCGGCGCCGCGCTCGCGGCTGACGTGGCAAACGCGGGAAGGGGCGGCTCGGGCCGCCCTTTTTCGTGGCCTGGCCGGCGCGGCGCCTGGGTCACAATGGTCGCGCGGCGCCTGCGCCCGCGACGGAGAGACAAGCATGAAGCGGTTGGGAACTCGCACGCTCGGCGTCGGCGTGGCAGCGGTGTGGACGCTGGGTGCGCTGGCCGGGGCGGCGGCCTGGGCGCAGCAGGGCGGCGGCATCGTCTACCGCTGCCCGGGGCCGCCGGTGCTGTACACCGACGCGCTGACGCCCGCCGAGGCGCAGCAGCGCGGTTGCCGCACCATCGAGGGTGCTCCGATCAGCGTGATGCCGTCGACGCCGCGCCCGCGCCCCGAGGCCACGCCGTCCACCGCCGCGCCGGCCGCGGCGCCGGCGGCGTCGGCGCCGCGGCCGGCGGGCAGCCGCGTCGACCCCACCGAACAACGCAGCCGCGACAGCGATCGCCGCACGATCCTCGAGGCCGAGCTCAGGCGCGAGCAGCAGCGCCTGGCCGAACTGCAGCGCGAGTACAACAACGGCCAGCCCGAGCGCCGCGGCGACGAGCGCAACTTCCAGCGCTACCTCGACCGCGTGGCCGAGATGAAGGCCGGCATCGAGCGCAAGGAAGGCGACATCGCGGCGATCAAGCGCGAGCTGGGCAAGCTGCCGAACTGACGGGCCGAGCGCGATGCCGCTGCCGTTCCTGCGCCCGGGCGGCACACCGTCGTACGACGCGTTCGACCTGCTGGCGACGATGGTCGCGGTGGTCGACCCCGAAGGCCGGGTGCTGTTCGCCAACGCCGTGGTCGAGAACCACGTCGGTGCGTCGCGCAAGGCCATCGTCGGCGGCACGGTCGCCGAATGGGTCTGCGACGCGCGACCGCTTCGCGAGGCACTGCAGGCGGTGGCGCGCAACGACATCGCCACCGCGCGATTCGACGCCGAATTGCGCCGCCTGCCCGGAGCGCACCCCGATCGATTGCCGGTGCACGTGATCGTCAACCAGACCGAGGACGCCGAGCGCCTGGTCGTCGAGATGATCGAGATCGAGCAGCAGACCCGGCTCGACCGCGAGGAGCGCGCGCTCGGCCAGGCCGAGGCGACGAAGGAGCTGATCCGCAACCTGGCGCACGAGATCAAGAATCCGCTCGGCGGCATTCGCGGCTCGGCACAGCTGCTGCAGATGGAGCTCGAGTCGAAGGAGCTGGCGGAGTACACCCAGGTCATCGTGCATGAGGCCGATCGGCTGCAGGCGCTGGTCGACCGCCTGCTCGCGCCGCACCGCAAGCCGCAGGTCGTCGGCGACGTCAACATCCACGAGGTGTGCGAACGCGTGCGCGCGCTGGTGCTCGCCGAGTTCGCGCAGGGCCTGAAGGTCGAGCGCGACTACGACATCTCGATCCCCGAGTTCCGCGGCGACCGCGAGCAGCTGATCCAGGCGGTGCTGAACATCGCGCTCAACGCGGCGCAGGCGCTCGAGTCGCGCCGCACCGCCGGCGACGCGGTGATCCTGCTGCGCACGCGCAGCGTGCGGCAGGTGACGATCGGCAAGACGCGTTGGCGACTGGCACTGGAATTGCATGTCGAAGACAACGGGCCGGGCATACCGGCGTCGATCCGCGAACGCGTCTTCTACCCGCTGGTGTCGGGGCGCGACGGCGGCTCGGGGCTGGGCCTGACGCTGGCGCAGACCTTCGTGCAGCAACACCAGGGCACGATCGAGTGCGACAGCGTCCCCGGACGCACCGTGTTCAGGATCGTCATCCCCCTGCCGTAGCGGACCACACTGCGCATGAAACCCATCTGGATCGTCGACGACGACCAATCGATCCGCTTCGTGCTCGAGAAGGCACTGGCGCGCGAGCAGTTCGCGGTGCGCTCGTTCTCGACCCCGCGCGACGTGCTCGCGGCGCTCGAGTCCGACGAGCCGCAGGTGCTGGTGTCGGACATCCGCATGCCCGGCGGGTCGGGCATCGATCTGCTCGCCAAGGTCAAGGCGCGGCTGCCGGCCCTGCCGGTGATCGTCATGACCGCCTACTCCGACCTTGACAGCGCGGTGTCGGCGTTCCAGGGCGGCGCCTTCGAATACCTGCCCAAGCCTTTCGACGTGACCAAGGCGGTCGAACTGATCCGCCGCGCCGTCGACGAGAGCCTGCGCGAGGCCGTGCAGGCCGAGCGCGCCGCCGAGATGCCCGAGATGCTCGGCCAGGCGGGCGCGATGCAGGACGTGTTTCGCGCGATCGGGCGGCTCAGCCAGAGCCACGTCACGGTGCTGATCACCGGTGAGAGCGGCAGCGGCAAGGAACTGGTGGCGCGCGCGCTGCACAAGCACAGTCCGCGCGCCGGCGGGCCGTTCGTCGCGATCAACACCGCGGCGATCCCGAAGGACTTGCTCGAGAGCGAACTCTTCGGCCACGAGCGTGGTGCCTTCACCGGCGCGCAGACGATGCGCCGCGGGCGCTTCGAGCAGGCCGAGGGCGGCACGCTGTTCCTCGACGAGATCGGCG
>CAZUBF010000166.1:0-7398 GCA_964618555.1 uncultured Azohydromonas sp. | reverse complement strand
GCCGCTGGCGGTGCAGGCGGCGATGGCGGCGATCGAGAAGATCTGCCCCGAGGCGAAGAACCTGCTGCTGATCCCCGAGAAGCACACGCGCAACACGTTCTACCTGACGAACGTGCAGCGGCTGATGCAGATCTTCCACCAGACCGGGCTGAACGTGCGCCTGGGCACGCTCGACGAGGAGATCAAGACGCCGACGAAGATCGCGCTGCCCGACGGCAGCGAACTGACGCTCGAGCCGCTGGTGCGCACCCGCGGCCGCCTGGGGCTGAAGGACTTCGACCCCTGCACGATCGTGCTCAACAACGACCTGTCGGGCGGCATCCCGAAGGTGCTCGAGGGGCTGCACGAACAGTACCTGCTGCCGCCGCTGCACGCCGGTTGGGCGGTGCGGCGCAAGAGCCACCACTTCCGCAGCTACGAGGAGGTGGCCAAGAAGTTCGCCAAGCTGCTCGGCATGGACCCGTGGCTGATCAACCCGATGTACGCGCACTGCGGCAAGGTCGACTTCGCCGAAGGCAGCGGCCTCGACTGCGTCAAGGGGCACGCCGAGGCGCTGATCGCCAAGGTGCGGCGCAAGTACAAGGAGTACGGCATCGCCGAGAAGCCGTTCGTCGTCGTCAAGGCCGACGCCGGCACCTACGGCATGGGCATCATGACGGTGCGCGACCCGAAGGAGCTCGACGACATCAACCGGCGCACGCGCAATAAGATGAGCGTCATCAAGGAGGGCCAGGAGGTCACCGAGGTCATCATCCAGGAAGGCGTGCCGACCTACGAGCGCATCAACGAGGCGGTGGCCGAGCCGGTGGTGTACATGCTCGACCGCTACGTGGTCGGCGGCTTCTACCGCGTGCACGCCGAGCGCGGCGTCGACGAGAACCTCAACGCCCCCGGCTCGGCGTTCGTGCCGCTGGCCTTCGCCGAAGCGAGCCACCTGCCGCGCCCCGGCGCGAAGCCCGGCGCCAGCGCGCCGAACCGCTTCTACATGTACGGCGTGATCGGCCGGCTGGCGATGCTGGCGGCCAGCTACGAGCTCGAGGCCACCGACCCCGACGCCGAGGTCTACGAGTGAGCACCGCGACGACCTGCCGCGCCCGACGCGGCGACCACCCCGCAGGCAGCGCGGCAGTCAGAGCCAGCGCTTGCGCCGACGGTAGCTCTTCAGGTTCTTGAAGTTGCGCGGCTCGCCGCCCTGGCCGAGGTAGAACTCGCGCACGTCCTCGTTGTCGCGCAGCTCCTGCGCGCTGCCCTCGAGCACGATCTTGCCGTTCTCCATGATGTAGCCGGCGTGCGCCACGCCCAGCGCCATGCGCGAGTTCTGCTCGACCAGCAGGATCGAGATGCCCTGCTCGCGGTTGATGCGCTCGATGATCTCGAACACCTCCTGCACCAGCATCGGGCTCAGCCCCATCGACGGTTCGTCGAGCAGGATCAGCTTCGGGCGTGCCATCAGCGCGCGACCGATCGCCAGCATCTGCTGCTCGCCGCCCGACAGGTAGCCGGCCAGGCCGCGGCGCTCCTTCAGGCGCGGGAAGTAGCCGTAGACCAGGTCGTACTCGTCGCCGCCGGGGTCGCGCTCGCGGCTGTAGCCGCCCATGCGCAGGTTCTCGCGCACCGTCATGTCCTCGATGATGCGCCGCCCCTCCATCACCTGGAACACGCCGCGCCGCACGATGCGGTCGGGCCGCTCGCCGTGGATCGGCTCGCCGTCCAAGCGGATCGCACCGCGCGTGACCTCGCCGTCCTCGGTGGCGAGCAGCCCCGAGACCGCCTTCAACGTCGTGCTCTTGCCGGCGCCGTTGGCGCCGAGCAACGCGACGATGCGCCCGCGCGGCACCGCCAGGCTGACGCCTTGCAGCACGAGCACGACGTCGTTGTAGACGACCTCGATGTTCTGCACGTCGAGGATCGGCGTGTCCGTGCTCAGCATGCCCGGCCCGCTGCGCCGCAGCTGTCGTTCGCGCGGCCGCGCGAGCGGCCGCGCCGGTGCGCGGCGGTGGCAATCACCGGCCGAGCCATGCCGGATCGCGGCCGAGCTTGACGACGTCGAGCCGGGTCCAGCTCGGCTTGCCGCCCTTCATCGAGCCCTGCAGGATCGGCACGTCGACGACGCTGCGGTGGTCCTTGTCGGTCCAGGTCGCCGGCGCACACACGCCTTCCATGCCCTGCGGCACCCAGTCGGCCTTGGCGTACATCGCGGCGCGCACGTTCGGGCCGTTGATGCCGCCGGCCTTGTCGGCGGCAATCAAGGCCTCGCGCATGTACATCATCGTGCACAGCGCGGCCATGTAGAAGGTGCTCTTGGGCTGGTTGCCGGTGATCTCGCGCACCAGCTTCATGCCCGGCACGTCGCTGCCCCAGGGCGCGACGTGGATCGGCACGATGACGCCCTCGGCGGCCTCGCCGATGGCCTCCATCACCGGTTCCGAGTAGGCGTAGATGTTGGTCAGGAACTGCGTCCGCACGCCCACCGTGGCGCAGCTCTTGAGCAGCGCGATCGTCGCGTTGGCCGCGTTGCCGAGGTACGTGTACGGCGCGCCGGTCTCCTTGAGCGACAGGCACTGCGCCTTGAAGTCGGCCGGCGCCATGCTGTACTGGATCGGCGGCAGCACCTCCATGCCGAGCTGCTTCGCGTAGGCCATGCAGGCCTCCTTGGCGCTGTTCGGGTACGGGTGGTTGTCGCCCATGTACGCGAACTTCGGCGCGCCGGCGCCGCCCTTCTTCTTCCAGTCGTTCGCCGCCCACTGCACCATCGCGCGGCAGCCGTCGGAGTAGGTCGGGCCGTGGAAGAAGTTGTACGGCGTGGCGCGCTCGACGTTCTTGCTGGCGCCGGCCGGGTCGGTGATGTTGGCGCTGAAGCTGTGCGACAGGTAGACCACCTTGTCGTTGTTGACCATGGCCGACAGCGCCTCGGTGTCGGCGGTGCCGTAGCCGTAGATCACCTCGGGCTTGGGCGTCTCGCCGGCCCACTTCTTGTAGGTCGTGATCGCCACCGGCGCCTTGTACGAGTAGTCGAACGCCGACATGTCGATCGTCTTGCCGTTGATGCCGCCGTTGGCGTTGATCCACTTGACGGCATCGGCCTTGGCCGCGGCGAAGTCCTTGCCGTTGGCCGAGGTCGGCCCGGTCAGGTCGTCGAGCGAGTAGACGCGGATCGACTGCGCCGAGGCGGTCGACGTCGCTGCGGCGAGCGCCGCGGCGGTGGCGAGCAGCGCGAGGGCGTGACGGTGGGTTGTGCGCATGGCTTGTCTCCTGTGGGGTTGCGCGGGCGGGAACTCAGTACGGGAACGGGTACAGCTTCCACCAGGCCTTGACCTGGCGCCATCGGTGCGCGAGCCCTTCGGGCTCGAAGACCAGGAACAGGATGATCACGGCACCGATCGCGATCTCCTTCATGTACACCAGCGCCTTGCTCGCGGCGCCGGTCGATCCGAGCGCGTGGAACAGCGTCTCGACGCCCTCGGGCATCAGCACCATGAAAGCGGCGCCGAGCATCGAGCCCATGATCGAGCCCAGGCCGCCGATGATGATCATGCCCAGCATCTGCACCGACAGCAGGATGTTGATGCTCTCGGTCGAGACGAAGCCGATGTAGTGGCCCATCAGCGCGCCGGCCACGCCGGCGTAGAACGACGCCAGCGCGAACGCCAGCACGCGGTAGCGCGTCAGCGCGATGCCCATGATCTCGGCGGCCAGGTAGTGGTCGCGCACCGCGACCATCGCGCGGCCGTCGCGCGTGCGCATCAGGTTCGATGCGAAGGCGTACAGCAGCACCACGAACGCCAGCACCAGGTAGAAGTAGCGCGCGTCGCTGTCGAAGGCGAAGCCGAACAGCTCGACCGGGTTGGCGTGCGCGCCCGCGGCGCCGCCGGTGAACCAGGTTGCGCGGCTGAAGAAGTCCTCGAGGATCACCTGCGCGGCCAGCGTCGCGATCGCCAGGTACAGCCCCTTGATGCGCGCCGCCGGCGTGCCGAACACCAGGCCGACCAGCGCGGTGGCCACCCCGGCCAGCGGGATCGCCAGCAGCACCGGCACGCCGTGCGAGTTGTTCAGCCACGCCGAGAAGAACGCGCCGAAGCCGTAGAACGCCGCATGGCCGAGCGAGATCTGGCCGGTGAAGCCGGTGACCAGGTTCAGCCCCAGCGCCGCGATGCCGAAGATGCCGATCTGGATCAGCAGCGCCAGGCCGTAGCTCTTGAGCAGCAGCGGCGCGAGCAGCAGCAGCCCGAGGCCGATCGCGCACGCCGCCGCCGAGCGCGGGCTGGGAAACCACGTCAGTTCCTGCTCGTAGCGGGTGCGGAAGTCGCCGCAGCGACGAGGGGCGTGGCCGGCCATGTCAGATGCGCTCGATGTCCCGGGTGCCGAACAGGCCGTAGGGCTTGAGCATCAGCACCAGCACCAGCACGTAGAACGGCGCGACGACGTACAGGTTGCCCCAGTGCAGGTACTCGCCGTCGACGAACTGCGCCAGGTTCTCGAGCAGCCCGATCAGGATGCCGCCGATCACCGCGCCGGCGATCGAGTCGAGCCCGCCGAGGATCACCGCCGGGAAGACCTTGATGCCGAACAGGGTCAGCCCGGGCGAGATGCCGTTGACCGCGCCGACGACGACGCCGGCCACGCCCGACACCAGCGCCGAGATGGCCCAGCTGACGACGAAGATGCGCTGGATGCTCACGCCCAGGCTCTGTGCCACCTGCTGGTTGAACGCGGTGGCGCGCATCGCCAGCCCCAGCCGCGAGTACTGGAAGAACCAGGCGAACGCGGCCATGCCCAGCAGCGCCGCGCCGGTGCTCCACAGGTAGACGGCCTCGACGTTCAGGCCCAGCAGCTCGACCTTCGCGCCGGCGGTGCCCACGGGAAAACTCTTCGGCTCGGGGCCGAAGATCCACAGCGTGACGCCGCGCAGCACCACCGACAGCCCGATCGTGACCATGATCACCGAGATGATCGGCTCGCCGATCAGCGGGCGGATCACCACCGCCTGGATCAGCGCGCCGAGCAGCGTCATCGCCACCATCGTCAGCGCGAAGCCGGCCCAAAACGGCACGTTCAGCTCGCTCATGAAGCCCCAGCACATCCACGCGCCGACGAGCAGGAACTCGCCCTGCGCAAAGTTGACCGCGCGGCTGGCCTTGTAGACGAGCACGAAGCACATCGCGACCATCCCGTACAGCGTGCCGATGATCAGCCCGTTGAGCAGGAACTGGAGCAGCAGTTCGGTCTTCATGCACTCACCTCGGCGGCGGTGTCGGCCGGCACCTGCAGTGCCAGCCGGGTGACGATGCGGCTCTTGCGGCCGTCGGCCAGCGTGATCGTCGTGTCGACGTCGACCACCTCGCGGCCGGCGTACAGCGCGTCGATCAGCGTCCCGTAGCGTTCGTTGATCGTGTTGCGGCGCACCTTGCGCGTGCGCGTGAGCTCGCCGTCGTCGGGGTCGAGCTCCTTGTACAGCAGGAAGAAGCGGCGCACGCGCTGCGCCGCCGGCAGCTGCGCGTTGATCGCCTCGACCTCGCGCCGCATCAGCGCCGCCACCTCGGGCCGCGCCGACAGGTCGGAGTAGGTCGTGAACGCCAGCCGATTCTTCTCGGCCCACTTCGAGACGATCGAGAAGCGGATGCACACCAGCGCGGTGATGAACTCGCGGCCGTCGCCGAGCACCACGCACTCGCCGACGTACGGCGAGAACTTGAGCTTGTTCTCGACGAACTGCGGCGAGAAGCCGTCGCCCACGGCTTGCCCCGGTGCGGGCGCCAGCCGCGCCAGGTCGCGCACGCGGTCGACGACGACGAGCTCGCCGTCGGCGCGCAGGATGCCGGCGTCGCCGGTGTGCATCCAGCCGTCGCGCAGGTCGGCCCTCGTCGCCTCGTCGTTGCGGTAGTGGCCGCGGAACATGCCGGGGTGGCGCACGACGATCTCGCCGAGCCCGTTGCGGTCGGGGTGGTCGATGCGCAGCTGCACGTACGGCAGCGGCCGCCCGACGGTGGCCAGGTCGACCGGCCCGGCCGGCGCGTGCATCACGTACACGCCGCACAGTTCGGTCTGCCCGTAGACCTGGCGCAGCGGCACGCCGATGGCACGGAAGAAGCGGAACGTGTCCGGGCCCAGCGGCGCGCCGCCGGTCGTCGCCGACACCAGCCGCGAGAACCCCAGCCGGTCGCGCAGCGCGCGCCCGACCAGCAGCTGCGACCACCACGACACGCGCTGCTTCGCGTGCGCGCGGTAGCCCAGTGCGAGCCCGGCCTCGTACAGCAGGCGCTTGACCGGCGAGGCGTCCATCATGCGCGCCTTCACGTCGGCCGCAGCCGCCTCCCAGGCGCGCGGCGGCCACAGCAGCGCGGTCGGTCCGATCTCGCGCATGTCGGCGACCGTGGTGTCGGCCTCCTCGCAGAAGTTGAAGACGAAACGCGCCAGCAGCCACTGCCCGACCGCGACCTGCTCGCCGATCCACGGCAGCGGCAGCACCGAGACGTATTCGTCGCCCTCGCGGCGCGGGTCGACCTTGAGCATCTCGGCGGCGTGGCCGAGGAACGCGGCGGACGCCAGCATCGCCGGCTTCGGGTGCGAGGTGGTGCCCGAGGTGGTGCACAGGATCGCCACCGCGTCGGGGTCGACCGCGTCGAGCAGCCGGCGCCAGGCCTGCGGGTCGTCGCGCAGCGCCTGCTCGCCGCGGTCGAGCACCTCCTGCAGCGCGAGCAGCCGCGCATCGCCGCCGCCGGGGGCTTCGGCGCCGCGGTGCTTCCACATGCCGCGCGGGTCGGCGTAGACGATGTGCGCCACGCTGGCCGTCTTGTCGCCGAGCTCGAGCAGCTTGTCGACCTGCTCCTCGTCCTCGGCGAGCACCACCTTGACGCGGCAGAACTCGATCAGGTAGCCGACCTCCTCGGCCAGCGAGTCGCGGTAGACGCCCAGGCTGAGCGCGCCGCAGGCGTGGGCGGCGATTTCGCCGAACACCCACTCGGGGCGGTTCTGGCCGAGCAGCGCGACGACGTCGCCGGCGCCGACGCCCAGCGCGCGCAGCCCCAGCGCCAGCGCGCGCGTGTCGCGCAGGCATTGCGCCCAGGTGAAGGTGCGCCAGACGCCGAAGGCCTTCTCGCGCGCGGCCACCGCATCGGGCCAGCGCTCGGCGTTGGCCGCCAGCTGGTGCGGCATCGAGGTGCTCATCCGTCGCCACCCAGGTAGGCGGTGCGCACCTGCGGGTGCGCCGACACCTCGGCCGGCGTGCCCTCGGCGATCTTCTCGCCGAAGTTGAGCACCATCACGCGGTCGGACATGTCCATCACGACGCCCATGTCGTGCTCGATCATCACGATCGTCATCGCCCATTCGCGCGACAGGTCGTGGATGTAGCGCGCCATGTCCTCCTTCTCCTCGAGGTTCATGCCGGCCATCGGCTCG
>CAZUBF010000165.1:0-7414 GCA_964618555.1 uncultured Azohydromonas sp. | reverse complement strand
CGGCGACGATGCGTTCGACGTTCAGCCGCTTCTTGAGCTGCACGCGCGGCACCAGCACGGCGATGGGCACGTCGGCACCGCGCTTCAGCTTCTTGATGCCCTCGGCCTTGCGGTAGCGGCGCTTGAAGCCCGACAGTGGCCGGTCGTGTTCCTTGATGTTCTCGGCCATCAGCACGATGTTCCCCTTGGCGTTCTTGATGAAATAGGCATTGCCGCCGCGCATCAGCTCGGCGATCTGCGCCTTGAAGCGTTTTCGGCCCACGCGCCCGTGCAGCGGGATCAGCATCCGGCCACCGATGACGCCGCCACGCTCGTGGATGCCCGACCACGGGATGCGCGAGCCGACGTAGAGCGCGGGCAGCCGACTCCGATCCTTGTGCAGCACCTTGGCGGTGAAACCCTTGACGAAGGACTTCTTGACCACCGCCATCTGGCTCGCGACGTGGCTGCGCACGTCTTGCTTCAGCTCGGCGGCTTCGCTGGCGATGCCGCGCGCGACCGCCTTCTGCGCCTTCTCGCGGAACTCGCCGCCCCAGCGGCGCAACTGCGCCTGCGCGGCCTTGCTATCGATGCGAACCGAGATGCGCATGGTCTTGGAGCCTGTCGAGGGTCTGGTCGAGGTGACGGGCATCGCCCCGTGCGCCGATGGCGATCAACGACAGAAGCCGTGCATCGCGTGCGGCGTCCTCCCGCGCGGTGGCGGCGGCGAAGCCGCGCACCTGCGCCAGGGTGTAGTCGAGAATGTCCGGCAACCGGTGACCGTGGGCGATCAGGTGCTGGACGGTGTCGAACCAGCCGTGGCCATTGCTGCCGTCGCGCTCGTCCGCGCGATCAGCCCGTCGAGCCGAGGCATAACCGTCCGGGTAAAAAAATCGGCGTTGACCTCGATCACCTTGGCCGCCAGCAGGATGGCCTCGTCGGCGGCCAGCTCATCGACCCACGCGCGCGGTTTGCCGACGGCAATCGACACTGCCGTCAGCAGGTCGTCGCCGCGCTCGCCGAACAGCGCCAGCCAGTCGATGCCATCGCCGCCGATCTGCTGCATCACCGGCGTGATGGCGCGCAGGAAGGCGGGCATCTGGCCGACCTTGAGGGGCTTGATCGCCAGCGGCTCGCCGTCGATGACCAGTTCCACCGCCTGCGGGATGAGGGTTTCCAGATCGCTCATGGCAGTCCCCATCACAGTTGCACGATGCGGCCGAACTGGCCGAGCACCGCGTCATAGGGTTTGGTGGTGTCGGCCAGGAGCGAGCCTTCCAGCTCGAACTTGTTGTACTCGTCCGAGATGAAAGAGATCTCCTTCAAGGGGTCGAAGGCGACGCGGTACAGCTCCACCAGCACCTTGGCGTTGCCCTGCGCGGTGTTGACGCCTTCCAGGCGCAGGAACCGCTCGGGCAGCGCCTGCGTGAAGATGCCGATCTCGGTGGCGACGCCGTAGCTGTAGGCCGCCTTGAACGGCGCGGTGAAGCCGGTGGTATCCAGAAACTGGAGGGCACCGAAGTCGGTGTCGGCGGTGTAGTGCGTGCCTGCGGTCAGCGTCGCGGGCGTGCCTGCCGAATCGGTCACCACCAGCGCCGAAACCTTGGGGTGGGCGAGGAAGTAGCGGTCACCGACCACGGGCGTGGTACCGCCGATGGGTTCAGCGGTGACCGTGCCGGTGCTGCCGGTGACGTGGTTGCCGTACAGGGCCAGGGCGAGGTTTTCCTTGGTGAACTCCTCGATGGTGAGGTTCACGGTGGCCGACTTCTGTTTGACCATCCGATGGTCGAGCGAGCGCTGGCCGGTCTGGCTCTCGTAGTGCTCCAGCACGTCGGTCTTGAGCGAGAGCTTCAACTCGGCGACGTTGCCGGGCGAGCGCACTTCGATGGGCAGGCCGGATTCGTCGCGCTTGCCGAGGAAGACGCGCCCCTGAAAACTGGCGTAGGTGCTCATGATTTGGACTCCTTGCGGTGGGTGGTGATGGGTTTGGGTTCGATGGAGGTGCCGTCACCGTCCGGTGGCAGCGCAGGATTGGGCTGGCGGTCGTGACGGGCGACGCCATTGGCGATGAGCCAGTCGGCGCTGCTGCCATCCACATCGAGCCGCTCGCCCGCCTTGTGGGGTTGGCCCGCGTGCGTGTGCGCTTGGGTCAGAACGATGGAAGTCATGGGGGTCATCCCTTGGTTAAAAGATCGGTGTCGAGCGTTCGGTAGGTGATCGCGTAGCGCGCGGGAATGGCGGCAGCCACCGCGTCGGCGTCCTCGATGTCCCACTCGCATTCCTGCTCGCGGATGCCGAGACACAGGCCACCAAGATTCCGGTCGGCCAACAGCGCGGCGTGAGCGGCGGTGAGTAGCCGGTCGGCTTCGGTTTCAGGAATAGCGGGCGGTACCGCACGGGCGAGCGCCACGAGGCGCACGATCAGCACGCGCGTGACGCGGTCGTTGGCGCGTTCGGTGATGGATTCGGACTCGGGGAACACCACCAGCGCCGGGCATTGCTTCCGGCTGATGGCCACCGTGGGCGAACGGTGCAAGGTGGCCCCGAGGGCTTCCACCGGCGTGCGGACAGCGGCGAGCACCGCGAGCAGAATCTGTTCACGGATCGAATTGGCGGACACGGTTCAAAGCCTCGTGAGCTTGGCGCGCATCTCGGTGCCGTCGGCCAGCGCCCGGACATCGCGTACCTGATAGGCCACGCCCTCGACTTCCACTGCATCGCGCACGGCCAGTCCCACGAACACCGACGCCGGATACGTGATCGCGTAGTCGGTGTTCAAGGTCAGGCCGTCGAGCGCCGTGTCGTCCGGCCCGGAGAATCCGACCTGCTGGGTCTGGGCAGACCCGCTACCGGCAGGAAACCACCGGCAGCGCACCGTCAGGCCCGCGTTCGCGGCGGCGCTGTAGACCTGTTCGACGAGGCCCATCACGACACCGTGAGCTTTACCAGCACGCCGGGGCGGTGGCACATCGGCAGCGGATTGGACTGCGTGTGCAGATCGGTGCCCCGGTCGAACTTGCGCGGCTCCTGCTTGGCGTAGAGCGGCTGGCCCACCGTGTTGACGGTCTCGTTGAAGTCCGCCGGAGCGAAGTAGGTGCCGAAGGTATCGACGGTGCCCAGCGGGAAGGCATGCGCCTCGCCTGCGGCGATGAAGCGGCGCACGGTGCCATTCGCATCGGTGGCCTGACCCCGGTACTCCTCGAAGGTGATGCCACCGTAGGTGAAACCGCGCCGGATGTCGTTGATGAGGATCGCGCCGTTCTGCCAGTTCTCGAACGCCTTCTCGACTTTCGCGTGGCCGGTGAGCGCGGCGAAGAACTCCGGCGAGCACAGGCAGTGGACGCCGTTCATGAACTCGCCCTTGAGGTTGTCCTCTATGGTGGAGAGCACCGTGCCGCACTTGGCCTTGACGTTGGTGCCCGCCGTGCCCAGCTCGAAGGACACCGACTGCGGCGTGATCTCGAAGGCGTCGAACAGATCGACCAGTTCCGAGCCGTCGGCGTCGAGGATCACGCCCTTGAGCGCGCCCATGCGCAGGTGTTCCAGCGTGATGGCGTGCTTGTTGCGCATCGTCTCCAGATGGCGCGCGATGACGCCCGCGACCGTCTCGGTTTCGGTTTCCGAACCGAAGGCGCGGATGCCTTGCACTTCTTCGGGCAGCACCACGTCGTCGTGCGGGATGTGCGGCACGACGAACGAGCGCAGGTTGCGCTTGCCGCGCTTGCCCACCGTACCGGGCGAACCCGGTGGCAGCGTCGGCAGCAGGTTGAGCACGCCGTTCATCTCCTCGACGACGATCTGGCGCTGGCGTACCGGTTTGGCGGGCATCAAGTTCAACTCTTCCAGACGCCCGTAGCGGTTGGGCAGGATGTTGATGGCGGCGGTCAGTGCCGTCATCGAGAACGCGGGATTGCTGAAGGGGTTGTTCATGGTCAGGCTCCTTGACGGACGAGCACGCCCAGCGCCTTCAGTTGCGCGACGGCGGCGAGTTTTTCGGCGTTGGTGATGGCGTCGGGCCACGCGAGCGCGTGGTCGGCGACGATGGCGTGGCGCGCGACGACGAGGCCGTCATCGCGGTCGGCGAGCGTCGCGTCGCAGGCTTGCAGCAGCACGGCGGCGGCGACCTGCGTGCCGTCCTCGGCGGACGGGTCGATCTGCTTGAACTTGCCGCTGGCGGTGATGATGCCCAGCACCGTACCCAGTGGCAGGTTCTGGCCGGAGGCGACGGTGATGCGGTCGCGCGAGTACAGGTTGGGCGCTTCGTACTTGAGCAGATCGCCCAGATTCAGCGGTTCGGCGAGGGTGGGCATGTCAGATCTCCTTCTTGGCGGACTGCGCCGCGAGTTGTTTGGCCGCATCGATCAGTGGATTGCTGGCCGGAGGGCGCGCGGCGTCGGGCGCGATGCGGCTGGAGATCTCCGGACTGGCCTCGGCCTGCGCCGCGAGCAGTCGGCTGCGCACCGTGGCGGGCGCGGTGTTGGTTTCGAGGAAGCCCGCGATCAGGTCGGCGCGACCGGCGAGCGTGCAGGTCTGCGCGATCTCGATGGCATCGGCCACGTTCAAGGTGGCGGCGGCGGACGGTTGAGCAGGACTGCCAGCAAGATCAGCAAGAGGCCGATCAAGAGCAGCGGGGTCGGATCGTTCATTCATGGAAGACTCCATCGGGTGGTTGCGAAGA
Source organism: uncultured Azohydromonas sp. (assembly GCA_964618555.1). Taxonomy (GTDB): domain Bacteria; phylum Pseudomonadota; class Gammaproteobacteria; order Burkholderiales; family Burkholderiaceae_C; genus Calidifontimicrobium. Next base: position 2,757 of record CAZUBF010000165.1, on the reverse strand, counting down.
AAGCCCGCTTGGCCAGCCGAAGCCGCCCGAGTCGGGAGGGGGGAAAGCGAGGCGTTGAGCTGTGCGAGCGCGTCGTCGAAGCCACCGACGGCATCGGCCAGACCTGAAGCGACGGCGGTGTCGCCGAAGAACAGACCCGCTTCGGTGGCGCGCACGGCATCGGTATCGAGGCCGCGATGGCGCGCGACCGTCTCGACGAACAGGCCGTAGATGCGATCCACCTCGGCCTTGAGGACGGCGTGCGCTGCGTCGGAAATCGGCTCGTGCGGGTTGAGGTCGTTCTTGCGTTCACCCGCGAACACGGCGGTGTAGTGAAGGCCGTCCTTCGCGTCCTTCACCGACTGGTCGACGTGCATGGCGATGACGCCAATCGAGCCGACGCCGCCGGTGCGCGCGACGAACACGCGGCTGGCGGCGGACGCCAGCGCGTAGGCCGCCGAGAACGCCATGTCGTTGGCCACGGCCCAGACGGGTTTCACCAGCGCCGCCGTGTGGATGCGGTCGGCCAGATCGAACACGCCGCCGGATTCGCCACCGGGCGAATCCACGTCCAGCAGGATGGCGGCGACATCGGGGCTGGCCAGCGCCGCGTCGAGCTGCGCGGCGATGCCGGTGTAGCTGGCGAGACCCGATGCGGCTTCGAGGCCGGACATGCGGCGCACCAGCGTGCCGTGGATCTGGATGACGGCGACCTTGCCGGTCGCGGGCGTCGGCTGGCGCATGGGCGGCGCGTAGTCGCCGGGCGCAGCCAGCTCCGGCAGGCCGACGCGCGCGCCGAGCACGGAAAGGATGACGTCAAGTTTCGGGCGATGGATCGCCAGCGGCACGCCAAAGAGGCGCGCCGCCAGATGTGGCAGCACGTTCATGGGAATCCTTCGGAAATGAGTCAGGCGGTCAGTCGAACGAACTGCCGCCGGTGGCGTCGGGTGCGACGGCGTTGCGGTTGGGTTCCGCGCTGCCACCGTCCTTCGACGTGTAGCGAGGGTCGGAATCGAAGATCAGCCCGAGGTCGTCGGCGCGCTGGTTGTCGGCGGCGATCTCGCGGTCGACGTCTTCGGCGTCGTAGCCGTTGGCCGAGATGGCTTCCGAGCGCGACATCAGGCCCGCGCGGATCGCCAGCAGCATGGCCTTGTATTCCTTCTCCGGATCGACCCACTGCCAGCCTTGCGGAATCCATTTCACCGCGAGGTACTGGCGGCGGCGCGCAGGCCCGCCTCGCGCGAAGCCCGGCGCATCGAGCGCGCCCGCGAGCACGGCCTGCTTCATCCACGCCGCCCACACCGGGCGGCACATCTGATGCACCAGTACCGAGTGCTGCACCATCTCGCAGCGGCGGCGGAACTCCAGCAGTCCAGCACGGATGGACGAGTAGTTCACACCCGTCAGGTCGCCAGTCAGTTGCTCGTAGGTGATGCCGATGGCGGCGGCGACCGCGCGGAACTGCGTGCGCAGGAACTCCGAATACGAACCGCCCACGTCCGCCGGATCGGAGAACTTGATGTCCTCACCCGGTTCGAGAATCTGCAAGGTGCCGGGTTCGAGGCCAGCGAGCGCGATGCCCTCGCTGTTGGCCGCCCCTTCGCCCATCAAGTTGTCTTCCGGGTTCTGGCGCGTGACGAAGCCCGCGAACATCGCGGCGGTCTTCTTGCGCACCAGCTCGGCGTCGTCGTACTGGTCGAGTTCGTTCAACTTGACCAGCGCCCGCGACAGCCACGGCTCGCCGCGAATCTGGCCGGGCCGCAGCACGCGGTAGAGGTGAATCACCTCGCGCGCGTCCACACGCACCGTCTCCATGCCGCCTTGCCCCGACATCGGCGCGAGCCGTCCGTCCTCCGGATGCGAGCGGTACAGGTGGTAGGCCACACGTCGCCCCAGCGCATCAAACTCGATGCCAGAGCGCACCACGTTGCCTGACGGTAGATCGGTGTTGAGGTGGATCGGCAGGTGCTCCGACTCCAGCAACTGGAGCTGCAAGGGCACGGCCAGTCCGTCTCCCGGACGGCGCGGGCGCAGCCGGATCAGGCATTCACCTCCTTCGAGCATCGAACGGCAGGCCAAGGCTTGCAGGCCGTAGAAGTCGGTCAGCCCGGCCGCGTCGGCTTCTTCCGTCCAGTCGCGCCACAGCGCCTGCACGTTGGCCTTGAAGCCTTCATCGTCCGACAGGCTCTGCGGTTTGATGCCCGTGCCGACGGCGTTGGCGACGAAGGCATCGAGCGCGGCCTGCGCCCATGCATTGCGACGCACGAGGTCGCGGCTCTTGATGCGCAGGTCGGTGTGCGTTGCCAGCATCGCGGCGACTGCGCCCGGATTGCCGGGCATCCACGCCAGCGACCGGCGGCCACCGCCTGCTGCCTCATGTACCGGCTGTCCAGATGGATGGCCGAACAAGCGGAGAACGGTTCTGGTGAACCACGCCATGTCAGAAGCCCTTGCCCGTGGTGACACGGATCTGGCGTTTGGACGTGGCGCTGCCGCGCGCGATCTCGGCCTCGACCGTGCGGATCGCCACTTGCAGTTCGGCAACGCTGCGGTACTCGACTGTCTTGTCGCCGAAGGTCACGCGGCGTTCGCCTGTGGCCAGCGCCTTCCTGAGCGCGTCGAGTTGTGCATTGGTGTAGCTCACGGTGTCCTCATCGGGTCAGCCAGCGGCTCTTGATGACGCGCCGACCGGAATTGCGGTTGCCAGAAACGGCGAGGCCACCGCTGTGGGTGGCCTCGTCGGGTTGCATCGGTTCGAGCGGCGGGGAGTCGTCCGGG
>CAZUBF010000164.1:0-7420 GCA_964618555.1 uncultured Azohydromonas sp. | reverse complement strand
CATCGACCTCGGCTTCTTCGACACGCTGCACCAGCGGCTGGGCGCCCCGGGCGACTTCGCGCAGGCCTACGTGATCGCGCACGAGGTGGGCCACCACGTGCAGAACCTGGTGGGCATCACCGACCGCGTCGACGCAATGCGCGGCCGCGTCGGCGAGGCGCAGATGAACGCGGTGTCGGTGCGCGTCGAGCTGCAGGCCGACTGCCTGGCCGGCGTATGGGCGCACCACTCGCAGCGCGGCAAGCGCTGGCTCGAGCAAGGCGACCTCGAGGAGGCGATGAACGCCGCGGCGCGCATCGGCGACGACACCCTGCAGCACCGCAGCCAGGGCTACGTCGTGCCCGAGAGCTTCACCCACGGCAGCAGCGCGCAGCGCCAGCGCTGGTTCCGTCGCGGGTTCGAGGGCGGCAGCATGGCGCAGTGCAACACCTTCGAGGCGCAGGCGCTGTAGCGGCGCCGCAGCCCGCGGCCGAGCGCCGACCATGCGTCGCCCGAAGCGCCCCGCGCCGCTGGTCGACGCCTGGTTCGACCTGCTGCCGCCCGCGCAGCAGCCGCTCGCCAGGCTGCTGCACGGCATGGTGCTCGACGCCGCGCCGCAGCTGGTGCCCGCGGTGCGCTGGGGCACGCTCGTCTACTTGGGCGTCGGCAGCGCGCTGCTGACGCTGGCGCCGCAGCGCACGCACCTGCGCCTGCACGTGGCCCAGGGTGCGGCGCTGGCGGCGCGCTTCCCCGAGCTCGAGGGCGCGTCGCCGACGGCGCGCTGGCTGCGCCTGGGCTACGACGATCCGGTCGACCGCGACCTGCTGCGCGACCTGGTGCACGCGGCGGCTGCGCTGGACACGCGTCCGTCGCGCGGCCCGCAAGGCGACGTTCCCTGACGCCGCGAGGTGACGCGCATGCATCCGCCTTCCCCACGTGCCGCCGAGCGGCTCGCCGGCCTGCACACCGCCGGCGGCAAGGTCGTCGGCGCGCACGACGCGGTGCGGCTGGTGCGTGACGGCGACACCGTCGCCACCGGCGGTTTCGTCGGCATCGGCTTCGCGGAGGCGCTGGCGGTGGCGCTGGAGCAGCGTTTCGTCGCCACCGGCGCGCCACGCGGCCTGACGCTGGTCTACGCCGCCGGCCAGGGCGACGGCAAGTCGCGCGGGCTGAACCACCTGGCCCACGAAGGGCTGGTCGCGCGCGTGATCGGTGGCCACTGGGGCCTGGTGCCGGCGCTGGGCCGGCTCGCCGCCGCCGGCAGGATCGAGGCGTGGAACCTGCCGCAAGGCGTGATCAGCCACCTGTTCCGCGACATCGCCGCGCGCCGCCCGGGGCACCTGACGAAGGTCGGTCTGGGCACCTTCGTCGACCCGCGCCACGGCGGCGGGCGCATGAACGAGCGCACGCCCGACACCCGCGTCAGGCGGCTCGAGATCGACGGCGACGAGTGCCTGTTCTACCCCGCGTTCCCGATCGATGTGGCGCTGATCCGCGGCACCACCGCCGACCTCGACGGCAACGTCACGATGGAACGCGAGGCGCTGACGCTGGAGGCGCTGGCCATCGCCATGGCGGCGCGCAACAGCGGCGGCATCGTCATCGTCCAGGTCGAGCGGCTGGCCGACGCGCGCACGCTGAACCCGCGGCACGTCGAGGTGCCCGGCGTGCTGGTCGATTGCGTCGTCGTCGCAGACGACCCGGCGCACCACTGGCAGACCTTCGCCGAGCCGTACAGCGCCGCCTTCGCCGGCGAGATCCGGGTGCCGGCGACGCAGGTGGCGCCGCTGCCCGCCGGCGTGCGCAAGACGATCGCGCGGCGCGCCGCGATGGAGCTTCGGCCGAACCAGGTCGTCAACCTCGGCATCGGCATGCCCGAGGGCGTGGCCGCGGTGGCCGCCGAGGAGAACGTGATCGACCTGATCACGCTGACCGCCGAGCCGGGCGTGATCGGCGGCGTGCCCGCCGGCGGGCTGAACTTCGGTGCCGCGGTGAACACGCAGGCGATCATCGACCAGCCCTACCAGTTCGACTTCTACGACGGGGGCGGGCTGGACATCGCGTTCCTCGGGCTCGCGCAGGCCGACGCCGAAGGCAACGTCAACGTCAGCCGCTTCGGCACGCGCGTGGCCGGCGCCGGCGGCTTCATCAACATCAGCCAGAACGCCAAGCGCGTGGTCTTCGTCGGCAGCTTCCTCGCCGGGCAGGGCGCGCACACGCACCCGAAGTTCGTGCCGCAGGTCGAGCAGCGCACGTTCAGCGGCCACCGGGCGCTCGAGCGCGGGCAGCCGGTGCTGTACGTCACCGAGCGTGCGGTGTTCGCGCTGCACGCGCGCGGCCTCGAGCTGCTGGAGGTGGCGCCGGGGCTCGACGTCGAACGCGACGTGCTGGCGCAGATGCAGTTCCGCCCGGTGATCGAGCGCGACCCGGCGCCGATGGACGCGGCGATCTTCGCCGACCCCGCGATGGGGCTGCGCGAGCGGCTGCTGCGCCGCCCGCTGGCCGGGAGGTTCAGCTTCGACGCGGCGAGCCGCACGCTGTTCATCGACTTCGCGCGGCTGGCGGTGCGCACGCGCGACGACGTCGACGCGGTGTGGCGCGAGGTCGAGTCGCGCGTCGCGCCGCTGGGCGAGCGGGTGTGGGCGGTCGTCAACTACGACGACTTCGTGCTCGACCCGGCGGTCGAGGACCACTGGGCCGAGATGGTGCGCGACCTCGTCGCGCGCCACTACCACCGCGTCACGCGCTACGGCACCACGGGGTTCCTGCGCGCGAGGCTCGGCCCGGCGCTGGCCGCGCGCGGCGTCGCGCCGCACATCTACGACACGGCCGACGAAGCCAGGGCGCACCTGCGCGACTGAGCCGGCGCACGACCTCGGCGGCCGGCGCCGGCCCGGCGCTGCCGTGGCGGCCGGTCGCTGCGCGAATCCACGTCGGTCGCCCTGGCGCGCCGACGCCGGGTTCGGCGTCGTGACCGTGCCCCGGCATGGCCTGGCGCAAAGGCGTGGATGCCGCGGGCAGCGAAGATCGCCGTCCATGTGCCGCCGCGGCGCAACGAAAGCCCATCGATGATCCGCACCGTCGTCTTCGACTTCGAGGGCACGCTGGTCGACTTCCAGTGGCAGCTCGGGCCGGCGCAGCTCGAACTGCGCCAGGCGTTCGCGGCCCAGGGCCACGCGGTCAGCGGCAGCTACGCGCAGATGTGGAACGCCGCCGCCGACGAGGCCGTCGCGGCGGGCCGGCTGCACGCGCTGCGCGCCGCGCTGGGGCCGGTGTACGACCGCTGGGACGCCGACGCGCTCGCGCGCTGGTCGCCGCGCCCCGGCGCCGCAGCGCTGCTCGTGCGCCTGGCCGCACGCGGGGTGGCCGCAGCGATGGTCAGCAACGTCGGGCGCAGCGCGCTGGTCGCAGCGCTCGAGCGCTTCGCGCTGCAGCGCGGGCTGGCGCCGGTGCTGTCGCGCGACGACGTGGTGCACCTCAAGCCGCACCCCGAGGGCGTGCGTGCGGTGCTGGCGATGCGGGGCTGCGCGCCGGGACAGGCGCTGTTCGTCGGCGACAGCCTCGCCGACGTGGCGGCAGCGCGCGCCGCCGGCGTGCGCGTCGCGATCGTGCGCGGCGGCGAATGCGACGACGCGGCCGTTGCCGCCGCCGGCCCCGATCACTTCGTGAGCACGCTCGACGAGGTCGACGCCCTGCTCGACGTGGCCGGCGGCTGAGTCGCGGCGCCCGGCGCGATGCACGCGTGCGGCAGGCGGGCGCCCGCGGTCGCCCGTGCCGCGGCGCACCACGCTCAGGGCAGCGCCGATCCGGGCCGGTCGCGCGGCACCAGGAGGAGGTCGGCCACACGGTCGCCGCCGGCCAGCGGCTTGACCAACCGCCGAACGACGTCGACGCGACCGTCGGTATCGACTGCCCGGCGAACGCCGACCTCGCCGAAGCCGAGCGCGTGCCAGAAGCGCTCGGCGTCGCCGGCGGCGACGTCGAGCCGCAGCCAGCGCGCGCCCTGGCCGGCGGCCCAACCTTCGAGCCCCCGGACCAACTCCTGCGCCACTGCGCGGCCGAGGCGTGCCGTCGCGACGTGGCACAGGCCGACGTGCCAGACGCCCTCGGCGCCGAGGCAGGCGACGACCTCGGTCGCGCCGACCATCGCGCCATCGCGCTTGAAGAAGCCGGCGAACCAGCGTCTCCCGCGGGGCAGGTGCGGCGACGCGCGGCCTTCGAATGCCGTGCGTGCCGCGTCGGGACCGGGCAGGCGGTCGTGCGCGGTCAGCAGATCCTGGGGGTTCGCGTCGAACAGCACCTGCAGCCTCGGCAGGTCGGCGGCGACGAGTTCGCGCGCCGTGTAGCACGGCGTGTCGAACAGGGTCGGCGCGGTGCGTGCGAGCACGGCGGCGACGAACCCGCTCTTGGCCAGCGAGTACGCCTCGCGAGACGCCGGCGTGTGCCCGCCGTGGCGTGCGGCCAGGCGCCGCTTGAGTGCGGCGTACCCGGCGGCGTCGTGCGCGCTCGCGCGCAGCGCGTCGCGAAACGCCAGGTGTCGCCACTCCTGCGCGCCGCCGGCCTCGCACAGGTGCACGTGGTGCGTGCTGGGCCACGCGGCCGGCCTGTGGAAGAACGGGTAGACGCGGTCGAAGTCGCCGAGGCTCGTGTGCTGGTAGCCCAGGCACGCCAGCGCCGCGTCGAGCGCGTCGCGCGGCGCCAGCGTGCGCACCGACACCTGGATGTCGATCACCGGCTTGGCCTCGAGCCCGGGGACGGCGGTCGAGCCGACGTGCTCGATGCGCAGCGCCAGCGCCCCGAGCGCGCCCCGCAGCCGAGCCGCCTCGGCGTCGAACATCGCCGGCCAGGCGTCATCGTAGGCGGCGATCGTGATCATGTCGTGGCGCGACGCAGGCCGCCGGTGCCGCTACCGCACGCGCGGTCCGCAGCGCGGCGCGGGGTTCGGGACCTCGGTGCAGTGGTCGAACGCCTCGGGCTTGAGCCCGCCGCCCACGGTGCGCAACGGGCCGAAGCACGCCATGCTCTCGTCGTACAGGCGCCACCAGGTGGCGCAGTCGGTCGACGCGGTGACGCCCTGCGCAGGGCGCCGGGCCGGCGTCGACGCCGGCGGTGCGGCCGCCGCGGCGCGGGGCGGTCGATCGTCCGGCTGCGTCCCGGGGGTCGCGGGCGCGTTGGCCGGGGCACGCGGCACGGCGCCACCGGCGGGCGAGGTCGCCGCGCCGGTGTCGACGCGCGTCGCGCGATCCCGGTACCGCTCGGGCACCGTGTCGGCGTAGTGCGTGCGGCCCTGGTCGTCGACCCATCGGTACACCGCCGCGGTGCCCGGCGACGACGCAGCCAGTGCCGCGGCACACAGCGCGCCGCACCGCAGCCATGCGCCGAACTGGGCGTGGCGCTCAGCGCTGACCATAGACCGACGCGTCGACGAACAGCGCGATCACGCACAGGATGCCCAGGCGCCAGGCGTGGCTGCGCGCCATCGGCCGGTCGGCGAGGTACAGCGCCGCGTGCAGCGCGCGGAAGGCGACGAACGCCAGCGCCAGCGCGTCGACGTGCCAGCGCGGTGCGCCGGCCAGCTCGGCGATCACGACGCCGGCGACGATCGCCGGGGTGGCCTCGAACGCGTTGAGGTGGGCCAGGTGCGCGCGGCGCCGCCAGCCCACGAGCGTGTCGCTGTAGGCGCGAGGGTCGGCCACGTAGCCCGAGCGCGGCGACCCCGACCGCGCCGCGACCGACAGGAAGTAAGGCGCCAGCACGCAGGCGAGGACGCACCAATAGGCGATCGGCATCGCGAGTCTCCTTCGACGAGTCGAGGGTGGCCGCCGGCCGGGCCGGGCGCGCCGGGCGGGGCAGGTGGGGCCGACGCGCTGCGGCCTGCGCCACCACGGCGCGGCAGTGCGGCGCGCAGGCTGCCTGCCGGGGTCGGGGGCGGGATCATCGCGGTCGCTGCGAAGTGCACCGTGATGCGTAGCGTACCCGCTGGCGCACCGCCGCGGCGCACGCGGCGCGCCCGCGTGGCCGACGGGCGGAACCGCCCTGGAAACCGGCCTCAATTCCGGCTAAAGGCCCGGGCGGCTTGCGCGGATCATCGCCGCACACCCTCGGGAGCGTGCGCATGATCCGTTCGTTGTGGATTTCGAAGACCGGCATGGAGGCCCAGCAGACGCAGCTGGACACGATCTCGCACAACCTCGCCAACGTCGGCACCAACGGCTTCAAGAAGGGCCACGTGGTGTTCGAGGATCTGATCTACCAGAACCTGCGCCAGGCCGGCGCCGCCAGTGGCGAGCAGGGCATGCTGCCCACCGGGCTGCAGGTCGGCCTGGGCGTGCGCCCGGTGGCCACGTCGCGCACCTTCACGCAAGGCAACCTGCAGCAGACCGGCAACAACCTCGACCTGGCGATCAAGGGCCAGGGCTTCTTCCAGGTGCAGCGCGCCGACGGCAGCACCGCGTACACGCGCGACGGCGCGTTCCAGGTCGACGCCAACGGCCAGCTGGTCACGAACAACGGCGAGCTGGTGCAGCCCGGCATCTCGGTGCCGGCCAACGCGAAGTCGCTGACCATCGCCGCCGACGGCACCGTCAGCGCGTCGGTGCCCGGGCAGGCGCAGCCGCAGGTGCTGGGCCAGCTGCAGCTGGCGAGTTTCGTCAACGCGGCCGGCCTCGAGCCGCTCGGCGGCAACCTGTTCGGCGAGACCGCCGCGTCGGGCGCGCCCAACGCCGGCGAACCCGGCGCCGACGGGCTGGGCCAGCTGCAGCAGGGTTTCGTCGAGACGAGCAACGTCAACGTCGTCGAGGAGCTCGTCGCGATGATCCAGACCCAGCGCGCCTACGAGCTGAACTCGAAGGCGATCCAGACCTCCGACCAGATGCTGCAGCGTCTGGCGCAGCTGTGACGGCGATGCGCACGCGCAGCCTGGGCGTGCTCGCGCTGACGGCGTCGCTCGCCGGCTGCGCATGGCTGCAGCCGCAGGTCGACGTGGCCCCGGTGCCGGCGGCGGCCGCCGTCGCGCCTGCGCCGTCGGCGCCGTCGGTCGCGCCGGGGGCGATCTATCAGGCCGGCGCGTACCGGCCGCTGTTCGAGGACCACCGCGCTCGCGTGCCCGGCGACTCGCTCAACGTCGTCATCGTCGAGCGCATCAGCGCCAGCGCCAGCTCGACCAGCTCGGTCGACAAGAGCGGCAGCATCGAGGCCGGCATCACCGCGCTGCCCGGCGTCAATGCCGCCAAGGTGCTGCGCCGCGCGTCGGCCGAGGGCAGCGCCAGCAACACCTTCTCGGGCAAGGGCGCGACGCAGAGCAGCAACAACTTCAGCGGCACGATCACCGCGGTGGTCACCGGCGTGCTGCCCAACGGCCACCTGCTGATCGCCGGCGAGAAGCAGATCGGCGTCAACGCCAACGTCGACGTGCTGCGCTTCTCGGGCCAGGTCGACCCGC
>CAZUBF010000163.1:0-7454 GCA_964618555.1 uncultured Azohydromonas sp. | reverse complement strand
TCGAGGAGGTCGGCAAGCAGTTCGACGTCACGCGCGAGCGCATCCGCCAGATCGAAGCCAAGGCGATCCGCAAGCTCAAGCACCCCTCGCGCTCGGACAAGCTGCGCACGTACCTGGACAATCTCTGATTGGCCAGGGATGCACTGCCGCAAGGCAGTGGCGTCCGCGCAGCGGGCGGCTGCGCGGCTTGCGCCGCAGGCACAAGCTCACAGGACCTACCTGGCCAATCTCTGATCGGCCAGGGACGCACTGCCGCAAGGCAGTGGCGTCCGCGCAGCGGGCGGCTGCGCGGCTTGCGCCGCAGGCACAAGCTCACAGGACCTATCTGGACAATCTCTGATCGGCCAGGGATGCACTGCCGCAAGGCAGTGGCGCCCGCGCAGCGGGCGCGCGTGAGCCTGCGCCGCGGGAACGTGCCGGGCTCATGCGCGGACAGGCTTCGACTTGGAGGGAGCGCGCTGCAGCGTCCTGCAGCGGTCCCGCCACCGGGCGCCGTTAAACTCGGCTTCCGAGATGACGCGCATCCTCGAACGTACCGTGCTGTTCGCCGACCTGCGGGGCAGCACGGCGCTGTTCGAGACGCTGGGCAACGCCGAGGCGACCTCGGTGATCACGCACACCGTCAGTGCGCTCGCCGGCAGCGTGCAGGCGCATGGCGGCCATGTCGTCAAGACCCTCGGCGACGGCCTGATGGCGGTGTTCGACCGCCCACAGCAGGCGTTCGAGGCCTCGGAGCAGATGCACGACGCGCTGGCGCGACTGGTGGTGCGCGGCGGCGAGCGCGGAGCGTCGTCGGGACTGCGCGGGCTGCGCCTGCAGGTGGCCATGGCACGCGGCGAAGTCGTCGAGATGGGCGGCGACTGCTACGGCGACGCGGTCAACGTCGCGGCGCGGCTGCTGCAGCACGCCGGCGACAACGAGACGCTGGCTACCGCAGAGGTGGTGGCCGGGCTCGGCATGGCGGTGCGTCCGCGCTTCCGCAGTCTCGACCGCATCCATCTGCGCGGCCGCGCCGAACCGGTGCCGGTGCTTCTGCTCGACAACACGCAGGCCGGCGAAGGCACCGTCACGCAGTTCGGCGACCTGCCGCCGGCCACCGAACCCGAAGGGCTGCGTCTGAGCTGGCTCGACGCGAACCGCGTGTTCGACGTCGCGCAGCTGCCGGTGGTCCTGGGGCGCAGCCCGCAGGCCAGCTTCTGCGTCGATGACTCGCGCGTGTCGCGCTCGCACGCGCGCATCGACTGGCACGGCGGCGCGTTCCAACTCACCGACCTGAGCTTCAACGGCACCTACGTGCGCTTCGGCAGCGACGGCGAGGTGCTGCCGCTGCGCCGAGGCACCTGCGCGCTGCACGGCAGCGGCTCGATCGGCCTGGGCAGCTCGCCGCAGGATCTCGGCGCCACCGTGGTGCGCTTCGAGGTGCTGCGGCCGGGCACGGTGCGCACGCGGCCGCCCGACGCGGCGTCGCCGTCGCGATGACCGCGTCGCCCGCGGACCGGGCCCTCCCGCCGATGTCGAGCCCGGCGACCCCGCTGCACCGCCAGGAAGTTGCCCGCCTGCGCCTGCTCGAGGCGATGGCGGTCCTCGACACCGACCCCGAACCGGCGTTCGACGCGCTGGTGCGCAGCGCGGCCGCGTTGGCCGGCGGGTCGAGCGCGCGGTTGAACCTCGTCACCGCGCAATGGGTGTGGCCCAAGGCGGTGCACGGGGCGCCGGCGACGACCTTGCCGCGTGCGGCCAGCCCGTGCGCACGCGTCGTCGCCGCCGACGCCGCCCTGCTGCTGCACACCGACTCCGGCCCGGAGGCCCCAGGCGGCACCTACGCCGGCGTGCCGGTGCGCGTCGAGGGGCTGCCGGTGGGCACGCTCAGCGTCAGCGCCGCCGGGCCCAGGGCGTGGGACGACTCGACGCTCGAGTGCCTGGCCGACCTCGCGACCGCGGCAGGCGCGCTGCTGCAGGCGCGCCTGCGCGAGCGCCGCCGTCTGCGCCATCAGCAACGCGTGCACGATGCCAGCCAGGCCGGTTGCGACTGGCTGTGGGAAACCGACGCCAGGGGCCGGCTGAGCTGGGTTTCCGACGACGTCGAGCGCCACCTCGGGCAGCCGCCGGCGCAGTGGCTCGGACGCCCGCTGGCCGAGGTGCACGCGCCGCGCGCCGACGAGTCGCGTGCGAGCTGGCTGGCGTTCGAGGCTGCGTGGCGCGACCACCGGACATTTGCCGACGCGGTCGGCGAGACGCCGACGGCGCACGGCATCGTCGCGGTGGCCTTCGGCGGCGCGCCGGTGTTCGATCCCGGCGGGCGCTTCGCCGGCTACCGCGGCGCGGCCCGAGTGGTCACCGACGCGCTGGACGCGCGGCTTGCGGCGCAGCGCGCCGAGGCGCTGCTGCATGCGACCCTCGACGGCCTGCCTGCCGGCGTCGCGGTCAGCGACGCCAAGGGACGCATCGTGCTCGCCAACGCGGCTTGGTGCGAGCAGATCGCCGGCGCCAGTGTGCCCGCGCCACTGACCTGGCCGTCACTGGTGCGCCACCTGGCCTACGCCGGCGACTACCCCGACGCGGTCGGTCGCGAGGAAGCTTTCATCGAGTGGCGACTCGGTCTCGCAGCCGAGCGCGCGTCGCCGCGCGAGTTGCGCTGGCGCGAGGGCTGGGGCCTGGTCAGCGACCTGCGTCTGCCCGGCGGCCACGTGGTGCACCTGTCGGTCGACCGCACGGCGCAGAAGAACACCGAGCGCGCGCTGGCCGCGCTGCAAAGGCGCCAGTACGACGTCGACGCGCAGCTGAGCGCGGTGCTCGCGGCGGTGCCCGACCTGTGGTTCGTGATCGACGGCGAAGGCCGGTACGGCCGCGTCAGCTCGCCGCGCCATCCGGCACTGACGCGCCCGTTCGAGGAGCTCGCCGGCCGTCCGTTCGAGCAGGGGCTGCCGCCGTCGGTCAACGAGGTCGCGCAACAGGCGATGCAGCGCGCACGCGCGCTCGGGCGCGTGCAGCGCTTCGAGTACACGCTGACGATGGCCGACGGCGCGGCGCGCCACTTCGAGGCGCGCGTCTCGCCGATGCCCGGCGGCGAGCTGCTGTACCTGACGCGGGACTTGACCGACATGCGCGCGCTCGCCCGCGACGTGCTGCTGATGCAGCGCGTGTTCGAGTCGCCCGCGTCGCTGCCGATCCTGATCGCCGACGCGCAGCACGGCGACGTCGTGCTCGCCTATGTGAACACCGCGTTCGAGCAGCTCACCGGCTGGAGCCGCGACGACGCGATCGGACGGTCGTTCGACTTCTTCGCCGCCGCCGATGCGCCGGCACGCGCGCTGCTCGACGACGCACTGCGCCGCCGCAGCGACGCGACGCTGGTCGTCGACGGCGTGCGCCGCGACGGCGGCCGCTTCGTCAACGAACTGTCGATCGTCGCGGCGCGAGACGCCGAGGGCCGCACGACGCACCTGATCGGCCTGCTGCACGACCGCAGCGAACGACGGCAGGCCGAGCAGGCGCGGCAGGAGAAGATCGTCGCGGAGATGGCCAACCGCAGCAAGAGCGAGTTCATGTCGCGCATGAGCCACGAGATGCGCACGCCGCTGAATGCGATCATCGGCTTCGCCCAGCTGCTGCGGCTGCGCTCGGGCACGCGCATCGACCACGTCGACCACATCCTCGACGCCGGCCGTCACCTGCTGATGCTGGTCAACGACGTGCTCGACCTGCAGCGCGCCGAGACCGGCGAGTTGGCGCTGCGCCCACAGCCGCTGTCGCTGCGCGCGCTCGTCGACGAGTGTCTCGCGATGCTGCGCCCGCTGGCCGACGCGCGCGCCGTGCACCAGCAGCCGCCGCCTGCCGAAGCACCGCGCCCGGCACTGGCCGACGCGCAGCGCCTGCGCCAGGTGCTGCTCAACATCGGCTCGAACGCGATCAAGTACAACCGACCGGCCGGCAGCGTGCTCTGGCGCTTCGCCGGCCACGACGACGGCACCGTCGACGTGATCGTCGAGGACTCCGGCGCCGGGATGACCGACGACCAGCTCGCGCGGCTGTTCCAGCCGTTCGAGCGGCTCGGCCGCGACACCTCGACGATCGAGGGCACCGGCCTGGGGCTGGTGATCGCGCGCCGACTCGTCGAGCAGATGGGCGGAGCGCTCGACGTGCGCAGCCGCGCGGGCGTGGGCACGACCGTGACGATCCGGCTTCCCGCCGCGGCGGCCGCGCCGGCGCCCCCCCCGCGCGAGACGCCGTCGGCGGCGCCGATCGTGCTCGACGCCGCGCTGCCGCTGCGCCTGCTGTACGTCGAGGACAACCGCATCAACGCGCTGCTGTTCGAGGAGGCGCTGCGGCGCCACGAAGGCTTCGAGCTGCGCGTGGCCGAGGACGGGCGCGAGGCGCTCGAACTGGTCGAGCAGTGGCGCCCCGACGTGTTGGTGCTCGACGCGCACCTGCCCGGCGCCAGCGGCCACGAGGTGCTGCGCGCACTGCGCCGGCGCCACGAGCTGGCCGACGCACCGGCGTACATGTGCTCGGCCGACGCGATGCCCGAGGACGTGCAGCGCGCTCTCGACGCGGGGTTCCGCGGCTACTGGACCAAGCCGCTGGACATCGACGCGGTGCTCGACGAGCTGCATGCCTTGCGCTCGCGGCGCATCGACGGCAACTGACCGCAGGCCGGCGGCGCGATCCGTCGGGGCGCGCGCCGCGGATCGTCGGCGGCAGGACGATCGCCGACAATGCCGACGATGAGATTTCACCCCGAGCCCGCGTACCGCCATGGCCAGCCGTCCCGCACCGCGGTGCTGCTGGTCGCGCTGGGCACGCCCGAGGCGCCGACCGCCGCGGCGCTGCGCCGCTACCTGGGTCAGTTCCTCGCCGATCCTCGCGTGGTCGAGATCCCGAACCCCTGGTGGTGGCTGATCCTGCACGGGGTGATCCTGCGCGTGCGCCCGGCCAAGTCGGCGGCCAAGTACGCGACGATCTGGACGCCCGAGGGGTCGCCACTGGCAGTGTGGACCGCCAAACAGGCCAAGCTGCTCGCCGGCTACCTCGGCGAGCGCGGCCACCGCGTGCTGGTGCGACACGCGATGCGCTACGGCGAGCCGTCGGTGCCCGCGGTGCTCGACCAGCTCAAGTCCGAAGGTGCGACGCGCGTGCTGGTGCTGCCGCTGTATCCGCAGTACGCCGCGGCCACGACCGCGAGCGTATTCGACGCGGTCGGCGACTGGGCGCGCCGCACGCGCACGCTGCCCGAGCTGCGCTTCGTGCACCGCTTCCACGATGACGCCGGCTACGTCGATGCGCTGGCGCGCCGCGTGCTCGACCACTGGCAGGTGCACGGCCGTCCCGACCGACTGGTGCTGAGCTTCCACGGCGTGCCACACCGCTCGCTGACGCTCGGCGACCCGTACCACTGCGAGTGCCAGAAGACCGCCAGGCTGCTCGGTGAACGCCTGGGGCTGCAGGCCGGGTCGCTGGTCGTCACGTTCCAGAGTCGCTTCGGCAAGGCGCGCTGGCTCGAACCCTACACCGAGCCGACGCTGCGCCAGCTCGCCGCCCAGGGCGTGGGCCGCGTCGACGTGATGTGCCCGGGATTCGTCGCCGACTGCCTCGAGACGCTCGAGGAGATCGCAGAGGAGGCGAAGGCGGCATTCCTGTCGGCCGGCGGGCGCGAGTTCAACTACATCGCGTGCCTGAATGACCGGCACGAGTGGATCGGCGCGCTGGCGTCGCTGGCGATCAGGCACCTGCAGGGCTGGGACACGACCTCGCCGCCCGACGCCGCCGCGTTGCAGGCGCAGCGCGAGCGCGCCCTGGCGCTGGGCGCGGCCGAGTGATCGCCGCCGAGTGATCGCCGCCGGCCAGCGCCCAATCGCCGACAATCGTGCCCCGATGAACGAAGCATCCGAGACCGGCGCCGCGCGAGTGCGTCTGGACAAGTGGCTGTGGGCGGCGCGCCTCTACAAGACGCGCAGCGTCGCCGCCGACGAGATCGACAAGGGCCGCGTCAGCGTCAACGGGCTGGTCGCCAAGCCGGCCCGCGAGTTGCGCATCGGCGACCGGATCGAGCTGCGCCAGGGCGCGCTGCGCCGCGAGCTGTGCGTGCGCGGGCTGAGCCACGTGCGCGGGCCCGCGCCGGTGGCGCAGGCGCTGTACGAGGAAACACCGGCCAGCGTGCAGGCGCGACAGCACGCCGCCGAGCAGCGCCGCCAGGGCGTCGAGCCCGCCCTGGCGATCGCGCATGGCCGCCCGACCAAGCAGCAGCGTCGCGAGCTCACGCGCGCCGGTGCGTCGTGGCAGCGCTGGAGCGTCTCGATCGACGACCAGTGACGTCCGCGCGGCCGGCGCGGCGCCTGCCGCTCCCGCGGCGGGCTTGAACTCCCTGCAATGGTCCCCATTTCCGTCCTGAATAACTGTGTCCCCGACCTGCCCCATCCGTTCGCCGATGAACTCGAACCACGATCCGACCCCCGCCGACACCGCGCCTGCCGCCACGGCCGACCACGACGCGTCGACCGATGCCCGGCTTGCCGACCTCGAGGCCAAGCACGCGGAGATGGCCGACGCCTACCTGCGCGCCAAGGCCGAAGTCGAGAACACGCGCCGCCGCGCCGAGGAGGAGATCGCCAAGGTGCGCAAGTACGCGCTCGAAGGCTTCGCCGACAGCCTGCTGCCGGTGCGCGACAGCCTGGAAGCCGCGATCTCGACCCCCGGCACGAGCACCGAGCAGGTGCTCGAGGGCGTGCACGCGGTGCTGCGCCAACTGACCCAGGTGCTCGAGCGCAACAAGGTCGTCGAGGTGAACCCGCCGGCGGGCACCCGGTTCGATCCGCACCAGCACCAGGCGATCAGCGTCGTGCCCGCCGAGCAGGAGCCGAACACGGTGGTCGCGGTGCTGCAAAAGGGATACCTGCTCGCCGACCGCGTGCTGCGCCCGGCGCTGGTCACGGTCGCCGCCGCCAAGTCGTGAGGCGGCGCACCGGGGCTTGAAAGCCGCGCGGCGAGCCACAACTCGAAAACAACCCGAACCCGCATCCAGGAGTCACAACCATGGGAAAGATCATCGGCATCGACCTCGGCACGACCAACTCGTGCGTGGCGATCATGGAAGGCAACTCGACCAAGGTGATCGAGAACAGCGAAGGCGCACGCACCACGCCGTCGATCGTCGCCTACCAGGAAGACGGTGAGATCCTGGTCGGCGCCAGCGCCAAACGCCAGGCGGTGACCAACCCGAAGAACACGATCTACGCCGTCAAGCGGCTGATCGGGCGCAAGTTCACCGCGAAGGAGGTGCAGAAGGACATCGACCTGATGCCCTTCCGGATCGTCGCCGCCGACAACGGCGACGCCTGGGTCGAGGTGCGCGGCAAGAAGCTGGCGCCGCCGCAGGTCAGTGCCGAGATCCTGCGCAAGATGAAGAAGACCGCCGAGGACTACCTCGGCGAAGAGGTGACGGAAGCCGTGATCACGGT
>CAZUBF010000162.1:0-7501 GCA_964618555.1 uncultured Azohydromonas sp. | reverse complement strand
TGCAGCGTCAGCGTCGTCTTGCCGGAACTCTCCGGGCCGTAGATCTCGACCACGCGCCCGCGCGGCAGGCCGCCGACGCCCAGCGCGATGTCCAGCCCCAGCGAACCGGTGGACACGACCTGGATGTCCTCGATCTTCTCGCCTTCGCCCAGGCGCATGATCGAACCCTTGCCGAACTGCTTCTCGATCTGCGCCAGCGCGGCCTGCAGGGCCTTGGCCTTCTCGGTGTTCAGCGCCTTGACGGGGGCATCCATGGTCTTCTCCGGTTTCATGGCCACGATTGTGGCACAACTGGATGTTCGTACAGTATTCGTCGCGCGTCAACGCGGACGAATCCCTAGAATCGGCACGCAGGCCGCGCACCCCGACGCGGCCGCGCGGGAGACGACGCGATGCGCATACTGATTGCCGAGGACGACCAGGTGCTCGCCGACGGCCTGCTGCGCTCGCTGCGCAGCGCCGGCTACGCCGTCGACCAGGTCAGCAGCGGCAGCGAGGCCGACGCCGCGCTCGCGTCGCACGAGTTCGACTGCGTGATCCTCGACCTGGGCCTGCCGAAGCTGCACGGCCTCGAGGTGCTGCGCAAGCTGCGCGCGCGCGGCAGCAGCGTGCCGGTGCTGATCCTGACGGCGGCCGACAGCATCGAGCAACGCGTCAAGGGTCTCGACCTCGGCGCCGACGACTACATGGCCAAGCCATTTTCGCTGGCCGAGCTCGAGGCGCGCGTGCGCGCGCTGACGCGCCGCGGCCTGGGCACCGCGTCGAGCATCATCAAGCACGGTCCGCTGAGCTTCGACGCCACCGGCCGCGTGGCCTACATCAACGACCAGATGATCGAACTGTCGGCACGCGAGCTGAGCCTGCTCGAGGTGCTGCTACAGCGCTCGGGGCGGCTGGTCAGCAAGGACCAGCTCGTCGAGCGCCTGTGCGAATGGGGCGAGGAGGTCAGCAACAACGCGATCGAGGTCTACATCCACCGCCTGCGCAAGAAGATCGAGCAGGGGCCGATCCGCATCGCCACCGTGCGCGGGCTGGGCTACTGCCTGGAGAAGATCCCCGGCTGACCCGCCGCGGCCGCGCGCCGCGGCTATGCTCGCGCGCACGATGGCCCCCCGACTGCCGGAGCAGCGCTCGCTGCTCGGCGAGATCCTCGACTGGATGCTCGCGCCACTGCTGCTGCTGTGGCCGATGAGCATGGGCGTGACCTGGGTCGTCGCGCAGGGCATCGCCAACCGCCCGTACGACCGCGACCTCGGCGAACTGGCGCGCCACGTGGCGCAGCGCATCGTGCTGCAGGCCGAGGCACCGCGCGGGATCCGCCTGCCGCCGGGGCTGACGTCGACCGTCGCCGACGTGCTGCGCGGCGAGGAGGGCGGCGCGATCTACTACCAGGTGCTCGGACTGCGCGGCGAACTGGTGGCCGGCGACCGCGTGCTGCCCGTGCCGGTGGGGGTGAAGGCCGAGCCGGGCACGCTGAGGTTCCGCGACGACGTGGTGCAGGACGAGTCGGTGCGCGTGGCCTATGTCTGGGTCGCGCTGCCGCTCGAAGGGGCCGAGCAGCCGCCGCTGGTGCAGGTGGCCGAGACGCTGGACCGGCGCTCGCGGCTGGCCACCGAGATCATCAAGGGCGTGATCCTGCCGCAGTTCGTGATCCTTCCGGTGGCGGTGGTGCTGGTGTGGCTGGCGTTGGGACGCGGGCTGGCGCCGCTGAACGCGCTGCAGCAGCGCATCCGCCAGCGCGAGGCGCACGACCTCAGCCCGATCGAGGAGCGCGAGGCGCCCGAGGAAGTGACGCCGCTGGTGCGCGCGATCAACGACCTGCTCGCGCGGCTGGACCACTCGATGGGCGCGCAGAAGCACTTCCTGGCCGACGCGGCGCACCAGTTGAAGACCCCGCTGGCCGGGCTGCGCACGCAGGCCGAACTGGCGCAGCGAGAGATCGACGCCGGCGGCGACGCGCAGTCGGTGAAGCGTTCGCTGCAGCAGATCGCGCTGTCGAGCCAGCGCGCCGCGCACATGGTCAACCAACTGCTGGCGATGGCGCGCGCCGAGGACCGCGAGCAGGCGCTGCGCCAGCAGCGCTTCAACCTGGCGCTGTTGGCCGTCGAGACCGTCGAGGACTTCGTGCCCAAGGCCATCGACAAACGCATCGACCTGGGCTACGAGGGGCCGACGCCGTCGGAGGGCGTGCCGACGATGCGCGGCCAGCCGGTGCTGGTGCGCGAGCTGATCCGCAACCTGGTCGACAACGCACTGCAGTACACCCCCGCGGGTGGCACGGTGACGGTGCGCGTGCTCGCCGACCCGTTCGGCCAGGTCGCGGTGCTGCAGGTCGAGGACACCGGCCCCGGCATCCCCGAGGGCGAGCGCGACCTGGTGTTCCAGCCCTTCTACCGCGCGCTCGGGACGAACGTCGACGGCAGCGGGCTGGGGCTGGCGATCGTGCGCGAGATCGCCACGCAGCACGGCGCCACGCTGAGCGTCGAGGACGCGCACCCGCGTCAACCGGCGCCGCATGGCCCGGGCACGCGGTTCACGGTGCGCTTCCCGGTGGTTGGCGACGAAGGCGGGGTCGGCGCCGCGGCCTGACGGCGCGCGACCTCAGCTCTGCATCAGCCGTCGACTCTTCGCGATCGACAGCAGGATGCCCAGGCCGAAGCCGAGCGTGACCATCGCGGTGCCGCCGTAGCTCACAAAGGGCAGCGGCACGCCGACCACCGGCAGGATGCCGCTGACCATGCCGATGTTGACGAACACGTAGGTGAAGAAGGTCAGCGACACCGCGCCGGCGAGCAGACGCGAGAACACCGTCGGCGCCTCGGCGGCGATGGCCAGTCCGCGCACGATCAGGAAGCCGAAGCCCAGCAGCAGCGCGACGACGCCGGCCAGGCCGAACTCCTCGGCCACCGCGGCGAAGATGAAGTCGCTGGTGCGCTCGGGGATGAACTCCAGGTGGGTCTGCGTGCCGTTCATGAAACCCTTGCCCCACAGCCCGCCCGAGCCGATCGCGATCATCCCCTGGATCACGTGGAAGCCCTTGCCCAGCGGGTCGGAAGCCGGGTCGAGCAACGTGCACACGCGGTGCTTCTGGTACTCGCGCAGCACCTTCCAGTCGACCTCGGGCTGGCACATCGCGTCGCCGAACGCCACCAGCGCGACGATGCCCGCGGCGCCCAGCGCCAGCACCGGCACGATCAGCCGCCACGGCAGGCCGGCGAAGAAGATCACGAACAGCCCGGCCGACAGCACCAGCAGCGAGGTGCCCAGGTCGGGCTGCCTGACGATCAGCGCGAACGGCAGCAGCAGCAAGCCGGCGGCGACGACGAAATCGGCAGCGCGCATCTGGCCCTCGCGCCTGTCGAACCACCAGGCCAGGACCAGCGGCACGGCGAGCTTCATCAGCTCGCTGGGCTGGATCACGATGCCGACGTCGAGCCAGCGCGTCGCGCCCTTCTTCGTGACGCCGAACAGCAGCGTGGCCACCAGCAGTGCGACGCCGAGCACGTACAGCGGCACGGCCAGTGCCATCAGCCGCTGCGGCGGCACCTGCGAGACGACCAGCAGCACCGCCAGGCCGACGCCCATGTTGCGCAGGTGCCCCGAGAAGCGTGCGCCGTGGTCGAAGCCCGCCGAGTACATCGCCACCAGCCCGGCGGCGGCCAGCAGCGCGACCGCCAGCAGCAGCCACGGGTCGAAGGCCAGCAGCACCGGCTGCAGCCGCTGCCACGGCGACGGGCGTTCGATGACGGCGTTCACGCCACCACCTGGCTGCGGCTCATCGCGCCGGCTCCCGCATCGCGAGCTGCGCCGCCGCGGCGGTCGCGCCGCCCGGCAGCGGCACGTCGGCGGCGCGGCGCGGCGTGCCCACCGGCGCGGCACTGCGGCCCTCGCGCGTCAGCGCGATGTCCTCCTCGCTCGGGTACACACCGGTGAGCCAGTAGTCGAACACGCGGCGCGCGATCGGCGCCGCCGCGGCGGCGCCGAAGCCGGCGTTCTCGACGACCACCGCCAGCGCGATGGTCGGCGCGTCGACCGGGGCGAACGCGACGTACAGCGAGTGGTCGCGCTGGTGCTCGGCCAGCCTCGCGGCGTTGTACTTCTCGTTCTGGCGCACGCCCACCGCCTGCGCGGTGCCGGTCTTGCCGCCGCTCTTGTACGGCGCGCCGGCGAACACGCGCGTCGACGTGCCCTCCTGCGTCACGTCGTGCATCGCGTCGCGCACCAGCCGCACGTGCTCGGGCGCCAGCGGCAGCGGATCGAGCGCGTCGCCGGCCGCGCTGCGCCGGCTGCCGTCGACCACGTTCTCGATCTCGCGCACCAGGCGCGGGCGGAAGCGCTGGCCGCCCGACACCAGCGTGGCGGTGGCCTTGGCCAGCTGCAGCACGGTGAAGTTGTTGTAGCCCTGGCCGATGCCCAGCGAGATCGTCTCGCCCGCGTACCACTTCTGCTGCTCGGGGCGCCGGTAGGCGCGTCGCTTCCACTCGGTCGACGGCAGCACGCCGGTGGCCTCGCCGACCAGGTCGATCTCGGAGCGCGCGCCGAAGCCGAACGGCGACAGCTGCTGGTGCATCAGGTCGACCCCCATCTCGTTGGCCAGCGAGTAGTAGTAGACGTTGCTCGACTTCACGATCGAGCGGCGCATGTCCACCGGCCCCAGGCCCTTGTCGCCGTGGCTGCGGAAGCGGTGGTTGCCGAACATGAAGCTGCCGCCGTCGTGCACGATCACGTCGGGGCCGCGCTTGCCGCTGTTCAGCGCCGCCATCGCCATGAACGGCTTGAAGGTCGATCCGGGCGGGTAGGTGCCGCGCAGCGCACGGTTGAGCAGCGGCTTGTCGATGCTCTCGTTGAGCTCGCGCCAGGAGTCGTGGTCGATGCCGTCGACGAACAGGTTCGGGTCGAACGTGGGCTTGCTGACGAAGGCCAGCACCTCGCCGTTGCGCGGGTCGAGCGCGACCAGCGCGCCGCGCCGGTCGCCGTACAGCTGCTCGACCAGCGCCTGCAGCTTGATGTCCACCGACAGCACCAGCGTGTGCCCCGGCGTTGCCGGCGTCGCGCGCAGCTGGCGCACCGCGCGCCCGCCGGCGGTGGTCTCGACCTCGGCGAAGCCGGTGACGCCGTGCAGGTCGGCCTCGTAGCTCTGCTCGAGACCGAGCTTGCCGATGTGCTCGGTGCCGCGGTAGTTGGCCTGCACCTCGTCGTCCCAGTCCTCCATCGCCTTCTTCTCGGCGGCGTTGATGCGGCCGATGTAGCCGATCAGG
Organism: uncultured Azohydromonas sp.; assembly: GCA_964618555.1. Classification (GTDB taxonomy): domain Bacteria; phylum Pseudomonadota; class Gammaproteobacteria; order Burkholderiales; family Burkholderiaceae_C; genus Calidifontimicrobium. The sequence goes on along the minus strand of CAZUBF010000162.1, from coordinate 2,243 downwards.
TGCGAGCCCGCCTCGCCGAGCGGGTAGTGGCGGAACAGCCGGGCGTTGACCTCGACGCCGGGAAAGCGCCAGCGCTGCGCGACGAAGCGCGCCACCTCCTCGTCGCCGAGCTTGGTGCGGATCGGGATCGAGTCGAAGCTCTTGCCCTCCTCGCGCAGGCGCTTGAAGCGCCGCCGGTCGCTGGCGCGGATCTCGACCAGTTCGGCCAGTGCGTCGATCGTCGCGTCGACGTCGTCGACCTTCGACGGCGTGATCTCGAGCGTGTAGGCCGAGTAGTTGCTGGCCAGCACGACGCCGTGGCGGTCGACGATCAGCCCGCGGTCGGGCACCACCGGCAGCACGGCGATGCGATTGCTCTCGGCGCGCGTCGACAGCTCGTCGTGGCGGACCACCTGCAGGTAGACCATGCGTGCGACGAGCAGCGAGAAGCCCAGCAGCACGAAGCCGACCGCGGCGAAGATGCGGTGGCGGAAGCGGTCGAGCTCGTGCTCGACGTTCTTCAGCTCAGCCACGCGCGCCCCCCGCTCGGCGGGTATGCCGAGCCGTCGCCTCGGGGGGCGGGCCCGGGGTGGGGCAGCCCGGCGCCGGGGCGCGTGGCATGGTCGACGCGTGGGTCACAGGGGCCGATTTTCGTCCGGATCGGGCGGCCTGCGCTGCGGGGCGAGAAGCACCCAGCTGGCCAGCGGCCACAGTGCCGCCTGGATCAGCGGCGCGGCGAACAGGCCCCAGCCGGCGAAGGTGTCGCCGGCGGCCAGCCGCACCAGCGTCGACACCGCGGCGGCGGCGACGAACAGCGGGGCGACCTGCAGCATCTGCGACCACACGCCGAACCACAGCAGCCGGCGGTGGATCGTGATCGCGAAGTACGACAGCAGCGTGTACGCCAGCGCGTGCTGGCCGAGCAGGCTGGCCTCGTGCACGTCCATCGCCAGCCCGAGCACGAACGCAATGCCCACGCCGACGCGACGCGGTTGGTGCACGTTCCAGAACACCAGCGCCAGCGCGACCAGGTCGGGCATCGCCGGCACGCGGCCCAGCGGCAGCAGGTTCAGCCCCAGCGCCACGAGCAGCGAGAAAGCGATGAACCAGGGGTTGGCCGGCAGCAGCAGCTGGTCGGCGGCGCGCGGCAGGATCATGGGCCCGGCGCGCGTGGCGCAGCGTCGTCGCGTGCCTCCGTGGCGGGGCGCGGCGGCATCAGCGCGCCCAGCGGCTCGAGCAGCAGCACGTGGCGCACCGCGTCGGGCGCGGCGGCGGGGGCGAGCCGCACGCGGGCGAAACCACCCTCCGCCAGCCGATCGACGCCGAGCACGCGCGCCACCGCCAGCCCGGGCGGGTACACGCCGTCGACGCCCGAGGTCTCGAGCTCGTCGCCGGGCGCCACATCGGCGTTGCCGGGCACGAAGCGCAGCTCCATCGCGCTGCCGCCCGACGGGCCGCCGTAGGCCACGCTGCGCTGCAGCGTGCGGCGGTTGAGCACCGGAATCGCGGCGTCCTTGTCGACCAGCAGCGTGACCTCGCTGGCCAGCGGGTACACGCGCGTGACCTGCCCGAGCACGCCCTGCGCGGTGAGCACCGGCGCGCCGGCGCGGATGCCGTGCGTCGCGCCGCGGTCGACGAACAGCTTGCGCGAGAACGGGTCGGCGGCCTCGTACAGCACCTCGGCGGCGGTGGCGCGCGGCGCCAGCGTCGGCCCCAGCGCGAGCAGGCCGCGCAGCGCCTGGTTCTCGGCCTCGAGCTGGCCGGCGCGCGCCAGCAGCGCGGCCTGCGCGGCGAGCTGCTGCTGCGCCCGCTGCTCGGAGGCCAGCGCCCGCTGCAGCCCCTGCAGGTAGTCGCGGCCGCCGGCGACCATCTCGACCGGCACGCGCAGCGCGAGCTGCACCGGGTGCAGCACCGTGGCGATCGCCGCGCGCAGGTGCTGCACCACCTCGAAGCGCGTGTCGGCGACCATCAGGAACACCGCCAGCGACGAGAAGAACACGAGCCGCGTCAGGGCCGAGTGGCCCTGGCGGAAGAACGGCGGCGGGGTGCGGTCGAGCGTGCCCAGCGGCATGGTGCGCGACGCGCCGGCGCCCGTTGGCGGCGCTTACTCGTAGGTGAAGATCGAGCCGAGGCGTTCCATGCGCTCGAGCGCCATGCCGCAGCCGCGCACGACGCAGGTCAGCGGGTCCTCGGCGACGAGCACCGGCAGCCCGGTCTCCTCGGCGAGCAGGCGGTCGAGGTCGCGCAGCAGCGCGCCGCCGCCG
>CAZUBF010000161.1:7280-7536 GCA_964618555.1 uncultured Azohydromonas sp. | reverse complement strand
GATGCAGTGGTGCTGCACCTCGGGGCCGCCCCCGGTCTCGGTGACCAGCTCCATCGCGTCGAACAGCTCGCGCGGCGTGCCCTCGGGCGCCGTGTCCTTGCGCGACGCGTCGAGCCGGCCGCGGTAGCGCAGCTTCAGCTGCGCGTCGAAGCCGAAGAAGTCGGGCGTGCACACCGCGCCGTAGGCGCGTGCGACCTGCTGCGTCTCGTCGTGCAGGTAAGGGAACGGCAGCGACGCGGCGAGTTCGATCATGGGT
>CAZUBF010000161.1:0-7270 GCA_964618555.1 uncultured Azohydromonas sp. | reverse complement strand
GCATCGTTGGCGTTGATGCCGATCACGTTCACGTCGATCGACTTCAGGTCGTGCGCGTCGCGGATCAGCCGCGGCAGGATGGCCTTCACGTAGGGGCAGTGGTTGCAGATGAACGCGATCACCGTGCCTTTCGGGCCGGCGAGCTCGGCAAGCGTGTGCGTGCGCCCGTCGGTGCCGCGCAGCGCGAACGCGGGCGCGGCCCAGCCGAGGTCGACGGCAGGAGACTCGGCGGCCATCGTGCCGCTCCCTCAGCGGTAGCGCTGCACCATGTCGTCGAGCGCGATCGGCTTGATCCTCGCCGCCATCCCGGCGCAACCGAAGGCCTCGAAGCGCGCCTTGCAGATGCCGCGCGCGGCCTTCGTCGCCGCGGCGAGCGCCTTGCGCGGGTCGAACTCGCTCGGCTGCTCGGCGAAGACCTGGCGCATCGCGCCGGTCATCGCCAGCCGGATGTCGGTGTCGATGTTGACCTTGCGCACGCCGCTGCGGATGCCGCGCACGATCTCGTCGACCGGCACGCCGTAGGTTTCCTTGATGTCGCCGCCGTACCTGCGGATGATCTCGAGCCACTCCTGCGGCACGCTCGACGAGCCGTGCATCACCAGGTGCGTGTCCGGCACCGCGGCGTGGATCTCGCGGATGCGGTCGATCGCCAGGATGTCGCCGGTGGGCGGGCGCGTGAACTTGTAGGCGCCGTGGCTGGTGCCGATCGCGATGGCGAGCGCGTCGACCCCGGTGGCGACGACGAAGTCCCTCGCCTGCACCGGGTCGGTCAACAGCATGTCGTGGCTGAGCTTGCCCGCTGCGCCGACGCCGTCCTCCTCGCCGGCCTCGCCGGTCTCGAGCGAGCCGAGGCAGCCGAGCTCGCCCTCGACGGAGACACCGACCGCGTGTGCGATCTCGCAGACCTTGCGCGTGACGTCGACGTTGTACTCGTAGCTCGCCGGCGTCTTCGCGTCTTCCCTCAGCGAGCCGTCCATCATCACGCTCGTGAACCCTGAGCGGATCGACTGGACGCACACCGCGGGCGACGCGCCGTGGTCCTGGTGCAGCACCACGGGGATGTCCGGGTGCGCCTCGACGGCGGCCAGCACCATGTGGCGCAGGTAGGGCTCGCCGGCGTACTTGCGCGCACCGGCCGAGGCCTGCAGGATCACCGGCGACATCGTGTCCTGCGCGGCCTGCAGGATCGCCTGGATCTGCTCGAGGTTGTTGACGTTGAACGCCGGCACGCCGTAGCCGTGTTCGGCGGCGTGGTCGAGCAGTTGTCGCAGCGAGATCAGGGCCATCGCATCGTCCTCGAGTGGGTGCAGGGTAGGGGGTTCAGGCGGGCTGCGCCTCGCGCAGCAGCAGCGCCGGCAAGTCCGCCAGCGTGTCGACGAGGGCGTCGCACGGCAGCGCGCGCGGGTCCTGCCCCTCGTTGTAGCCGTAGGGCACGCACACCACGGGCATGCCGGCGGCGCGCGCGGCCTGCACGTCGTTGAGCGAGTCGCCGATCATCAGCGCTTGCGCCGGCGTCACGTGCAGCGACTCGCAGGCGAACAGCAGCGGCTGCGGGTCGGGCTTGCGACGCTCGCAGGTGTCGCCACCGACGACGAGGTCGACCCAGCCCGCCAGGCCCAGGCGCTGCAGCAGAGCGATCGCGAAGCGCTGCTGCTTGTTGGTGACCACCGCGATGTGCAGGCCGGCATCGTGCAGCCGGCGCAGCGCCTCGGCGACCCCGCCGTACGGCTGCGCGGCGCACTCGTCGAACTCCTGCAGCGCGCCGTAGTGGTGGAAGAAGCGCTCGAGCACGGCGGCGTGCGTCGCGGCGTCGAGCGTGCGGCCCTGCGCCGCCGCGGCGCGGTGCACCAGCGTCGGCGCACCGCGCCCGATCATGCGCCGCACGTCGTCCTCGGCGACCGGCCCCCAGCCGTGCTCGGCCACCGCGCGGTTGAGCGCGAGCGCGATGTCGGCGGCGGTGTCGAGCAGCGTGCCGTCGAGGTCGAACAGCAAGGCCGCGAGCGGCTGAGCGCGCCAGTGGGCGTTGCGCGGCAGCAGGCGCCCGCCGAGGTCGAGAAGGCGGGTCATCGTGCCGGCCCGGCGGCGAGCGTCCGCGCACGATCGACGACACGCGCGGCCGTGACGCCCAGCGCCTCGTAGACCAGCGCGGCCGGCGCCGACTCGCCGAAGCGGTCGATGCCGATCACGTCGCCGTCGAAGCCGGTGTAGGCCCGCCAGAAGTTCGTCACGCCGGCCTCGATCGCGAGCACCGGCACGTCGCGCGGCAGCACCTGCGCGCGGTACGCCGCGTCCTGCGCGTCGAACACCTCGCAGCACGGCATCGACACGACGCGTGCAGCGATGCCCTCGGTGGCCAGCTGCAGGCGCGCGGCCATTGCCAGCGACACCTCGGAGCCGGTGGCCAGCAGCGTGACCTGCGCCGGCGCGTCGTCGCCGGCGAGCACGTAGCCGCCGCGGCGGATCGCGTCGACCTGGGCGTTGCTGCGCGCCTGCGCCGGCAGGTTCTGCCGCGACAGGATCAGGCACGTGGGCCCGTCGCGGCGCTCGACGGCGGCCTGCCACGCGACGAAGGTCTCGACGGCGTCGCACGGCCGCCAGACGCGGTTGTTCGGGATCAGCCGCAGGCTCGCGACGTGCTCGATGGGCTGGTGCGTCGGTCCGTCCTCGCCGAGCCCGATGCTGTCGTGCGTGTAGACGTGGACGACGCCCAGATGCATCAGCGCCGACATGCGCACCGCGTTGCGAGCGTAGTCGGAGAACGTCAGGAACGTGCCGCCGTAGGGGATGAAGCCACCGTGCAGCGCGACGCCGTTCATGATGGCGCTCATGCCGAACTCGCGCACGCCGTAGTTGACGTGGTTGCCGGCGAGTCCTTCGGGCCCGCGGCGCACCGGCACGCTCGTCTTGCCGTCGGTGAGGTTCGAGCCGGTCAGGTCGGCGCTGCCGCCGAGCAGTTCGCTCAGCAGCGGCAACAGCGCGGTGATCGTGTTCTGCGACGCCTTGCGGCTGGCGATCGTCGCCGCGTCAGTGACGACCTTGACGAGTGCCTCGGCGCTGCGGCGCGGGTAGTCGGTGGGCAATTCGCGACGCATCACGCGGCGCTCGAACTCGGCGGCCAGGTCGGGATGCGCGGCGCGGTAGGCGGCGAAGCGCTGCGTCCACGCGGCGTGTCGCGCGGCGCCGGCTTCGCGCTGGTCCCAGGCGGCGCGAACGTCGGCCGGGATCTCGAACGGTGCATGGTGCCAGTCCAGCGCGGCGCGGGTCGCCGCCACTTCGGCCGCACCGAGCGCCGCGCCGTGCACGTCGTGCGTGCCGGCCTTGTTCGGGCTGCCGTGGCCGATCACCGTCTTGCAGCACACCAGCGTGGGCTTGCCGACGCCGTCCATCGCAGCGCGCAGCGCCGCGTCGACGGCCGCCGGGTCGTGGCCGTCGACGCCGCGGATCACGCGCCAGCCGTAGGCCTCGAAGCGCTTGGGCGTGTCGTCGCTGAACCACGGCTCGACGTGGCCGTCGATGCTGATGCCGTTGTCGTCCCACACCGCGATCAGCTTGCCCAGGCCCAGCGTGCCGGCAAGCGAGCAGGCTTCGTGGCTGATGCCTTCCATCAGGCAGCCGTCGCCGAGGAAGGCCCAGGTGCGGTGGTCGACGACCATGTGTCCCGGGCGGTTGAAGGTGCTGGCCAGTAGCGCCTCGGCCAGCGCCATGCCCACGGCGTTCGTGATGCCCTGGCCGAGCGGGCCGGTGGTGGTCTCGACGCCCGGCGTGATGCCGACCTCGGGGTGGCCCGGCGTCTTGCTGTGCAGCTGGCGGAAGCGCTTGATCTCCTCCATCGGCAGGTCGTAGCCGGCGAGATGCAGCAGCGCGTACAGCAGCATCGAGCCGTGGCCGTTGGACAGCACGAAGCGGTCGCGGTCGGGCCACAGCGGGTCCGCCGGGTCGTGCTTCAGGTGCTGACGCCACAGCACGGTGGCGATGTCGGCCATGCCCATCGGCGCGCCGGGGTGGCCCGAGTTGGCCTGCTGCACGGCGTCGACCGCGAGCATGCGGACCGCGTCGGCGAGGGTTTTCTGCGAGGGGGTCATCGCGCGGCTCCGGGTCATCGCGCGCTCAGGCACGCCGTTTCATTTCCATCATGCGCAGGATCATCGGCGTGAAGATCAGCTGCATCGCGAGCCCCATCTTGCCGCCGGGGATCGCGATCGAGTTCGGCCGCGTCATCATGCCGCCGTGCAGCATCGACAGCAGGTACGGGAAGTCGATGCCCTTCGGGTTCGCGAAGCGGATCACGACCATGCTTTCGTCGGCGCTGGGGATGTCGCGCGCGATGAACGGATTGCTGGTGTCGACCAGCGGCACGCGCTGGAAGTTCACGTGCGTGACCGCGAACTGCGGGCAGATGTAGTTCACGTAGTCGGGCATGCGCCGCAGGATCGTGTCGACCACCGCCTCGTGGCTGTAGCCGCGCTTGGTCTTGTCGCGGATCAGTTTCTGGATCCACTCGAGGTTGATCGACGGCACGACGCCGATCAGCAGGTCGGCGTGTTTCGCGACGTTGACCCTGTCGGTGACGACGGCCCCGTGCAGGCCCTCGTAGAACAGCAGGTCGGTGCCGCCGGGGATGTCCTGCCACGGCGTGAAGGTGCCGGGCTTGAGCTTGTAGGGCTCGGCTTCCTCCTCGTTGTGCAGGTACTTGCGGATGCGCCCGGTGCCGGCCTCGCCGTACTGACGGAACAGCGCCTCGAGCTCCTCGAACAGGTTGGCCTCGGGCCCGAAGTGGCTGAAGTGCAGGTTGTGCCGGTCCTTCTCCTCGGCCATGCGCTGCTTCATCTCGGCGCGGTCGTAGCGGTGGAACGAGTCGCCCTCGACGATCGCGGCGTTGATCCTCTCGCGGCGGAAGATGTGCTGGAACGTCTGCGTCACGGTGCTGGTGCCGGCGCCGGACGAACCGGTGATCGCGATGACGGGGTGCTGGCGGGACATGGTGGAGCTCGGGAAGTCGGGGTCAGTGGGCGGGGTCCGGCGCGAACGACGAGAACAGCGAGCGCGTGTTGAACAGCGGCGACTTGAACGGCCTGTCCTGCCCGGTGTCGTGTTCGTGGTGGTAGCGGTCGAGGCGGTCGACCTCGTCGCGCGAGCCGAGGATCACCGGGATGCGCTGATGGATCTGCACCGGTGGCACGTCGAGCATGCGCTCGCGCCCGGTCGAGCAGCGCCCGCCGGCCTGCTCGATCAGCATCGCCATCGGGTTGGCCTCGTACATCAGGCGCAGCCGCCCGGGCTTGGAGGGGTCCTTCGCGTCCTTCGGGTACATGAACAGGCCGCCGCGCATCAGGATGCGGTGCACCTCGGCGACCATCGAGGCGACCCAGCGCATGTTGAAGTCCTTCTCGCGCGGCCCGGTCTTGCCCTGGATGCACTCCTCGACGTAGCGCGCCACCGGCGGCTCCCAGAAGCGCTCGTTGCTGGTGTTGATCGCGAACTCCTGCGTCGCCGCGGGAACCTGCATGCCGGGGTGGGTCAGGATGAACGCACCGATCTCGCGGTCGAGGGTGAAGCCGTGCGTGCCGTCGCCGAGCGTGAGCACCATCATCGTCGAGGGGCCGTACAGCGCGTAGCCGGCGGCAACCTGCCGGGTGCCCGGCTGCAGGAAGTCGGCTTCGGTCGGCGAGCGGCTCGTGTCGGGGGCACGCAGGACCGAGAAGATCGAGCCCACCGACATGTTGATGTCGAGGTTGCTCGAGCCGTCGAGCGGGTCGAACACCAGCAGGTAGGGCCCGCGCGGGATGGCGTCGCTGATCGGCAGCGGCTCGTCCATCTCTTCGCTGGCCATGCCGGCGAGGTGGCCGCCGGCCTCGACGTGGTAGATGAACAGCTCGTTGGCGAGCACGTCGAGCTTCTTCTGCTCCTCGCCCTGCACGTTCATGTTGCCGCTGTCGCCATGGTGGCCGGCGAGCACGCCTCGGCCGACCGCCGAGGCCACGTACTTGCACGCGGTCTGCACGTCGTTGAGCAGGGCGGTCAGGTCGGTGTCCAGGCCGAGCCGGCGCGCCTCCTGCATCAGGAACTTGCTGAGCGTGGTGCGTCCGATCTCCATCGTGGCCTCGGGTCAGGTGGGGGGCTTGACTGGACTGTACGGGTCTGCCGCGGCGGCGCCACTCAGAACTGCTTAGGCGCAGGCTCAGGCATCGGTGAGGCTGCCGCGGCGCTGCGCCTCATGGACGGCGGGTTTCGTGCGACGCGTCGAACACGCGGCTTGCGCGGAGGTCGGCCTCGGCGATCGTCGTCAGGTCGTCGCGCGTCAGTGCACGGTCGCGGTCGGCGAACAGGCGGCTCGCCTGGCGCAGCCGGGCGCGGTCGAGCGCATTGCGCACGCTGCGCGCGTTGGCGAAGTGCGGCTGGCGGATGCGGTGGTGCACATATTCGTCGAACGTCTCGCGCGCGCCGGGGCCGAAGCGGTAGTTTTGCGCCGCGAGCATGCGGTCGGCGATCTGCAGCAGTTCGCCCGGCGTGTAGTCGGGGAAGTCCAGGTGGTGAGCGATGCGCGAGCTCATGCCGGGGTTGGACTGGAAGAAGGTGTCCATGCGGTCCTTGTAGCCGGCGAGGATCACGACCAGGTCGTCGCGCTGGTTCTCCATCACCTGCAGCAGGATCTCGATGGCCTCCTGGCCGTAGTCGCGCTCGTTCTCGGGTCGGTACAGGTAGTACGCCTCGTCGATGAAGAGCACGCCGCCCATCGCCTTCTTCAGCACCTCCTTGGTCTTCGGCGCCGTGTGGCCGATGTACTGGCCGACCAGGTCGTCGCGCGTGACCGCCACCAGGTGCCCTTTGCGCACGTAGCCCAGGCGGTGCAGGATCTCGGCCATGCGCAGCGCCACCGTCGTCTTGCCGGTGCCCGGGTTGCCGGTGAAGCACATGTGCAGGCTCGGCGTCGCCGCGGTCAGCCCCAGGTTGATGCGCAGCTTGTCGATCACCAGCAGCGCCGCGATGTCGCGGATTCGCTGCTTGACCGGTGCGAGGCCGACGAGGTCGCGGTCGAGTTCGTCCATCACGGCCTCGACCTGGCTTTGCGCCAGCACCTCGCCGACGGTGCGCGCCTGCGCGACGGTGTCGGGCGCAGGGCCAGGTGCGGGCGTCGCGCCGGGGATCGAGTACAGCGGGGCGTTCATGGCAGGGCGGCGCGGGCCTCAGGCCGCCCGCGCGAGCGGCGCGGCCAGCGCCGCGCGCATCGCGGCGACGACCTGCCCGTAGTCGGGTTGGCCGAAGATCGCGC
>CAZUBF010000160.1:0-7553 GCA_964618555.1 uncultured Azohydromonas sp. | reverse complement strand
TACTGCGCGGTGATCGTCAAGAAGGTCGACGCGCAGACCCGCGCCAAGACCAGCATCAACGACCTGCTGCGCGCCTGAACCCGCGCGGCACCAGCGACGAGGAGTCGGCATGAGCGGCAACATGGAGCGCGTGCTGCGCCTGATGGCGGAGAAGCAGGCCAGTGACGTGTACCTGTCGGCCAACACGCCGATCCTGATCAAGATCGCCGGGCAGATCCTGCCGCTGTCGGACCAGGCTTTGACGCCGACGCAGCCGCGCCAGCTGCTGGCCGAGCTACTGACCCCGACGCAGCTCGAGGAGCTCGACGACAACGGCGAGCTCAACGTCGCGATCGGCATCGCCAAGGTCGGCAGCTTCCGGCTTTCGGCGTTCCGCCAGCGCGGCTCGATCGCCGCGGTGTTCCGCTGCATCCCGATCCAGATCCCGACGCTCGAGTCGCTGGGCGTGCCCGAGATCCTGTCGCAACTGGTGCTCGAGAAGCGCGGGCTGATCCTGATGGTCGGCGCCACCGGCACCGGCAAGAGCACCACGCTGGCAGCGATGATCGAGCAGCGCAACCAGCAGATGCAGGGCCACATCCTGACCATCGAGGACCCGATCGAGTTCCTGTTCACGAACAAGAAGAGCGTGGTCAACCAGCGCGAGGTCGGCCGCGACACGCAGAGCCTGCAGGTGGCGCTGAAGAACGCGCTGCGCCAGGCGCCGGACGTGATCCTGATCGGCGAGATCCGCGACCGCGAGACGATGACTTCGGCGATCTCGTACGCGCTGTCGGGCCACGTCGTGCTGGCCACGCTGCACGCCAACAACAGCTACCACGCGCTCGGGCGCATCCTGTCCTTCTACCCGCCCGAGGCGCGCCCGTCGCTGCTGGCCGACCTGGCCTCGGGGCTGAAGGCGATCGTCTCGCAGCGCCTGGTGCGCGCGGCTGCCGGCGGGCGCATTCCCGCGGTGGAGGTGCTGCTGAACACGCAGCTGGTGTCCGAGCTGATCGCGCAGGGCGACCTCGCCGGCGTCAAGGAGGCGATGGAGAAGTCGCTCGCCGAGGGGTCGCAGACCTTCGAGGAGGACCTGGCGCGGCTGATCAACGATGGCCGCATCACGCGCGACGACGGCCTGGCCTACGCCGACTCGCCGAGCAACCTGATGTGGCGGCTGCAGAACGACCTGGCCCCGCTGTCCAAGCAGGTCAGCCGCGTCGAGGAGAACGAGGAGCCCTCGTTCACCGACATCACGCTCGACGTGCGTCCCGAGGAGCCGCGCTCGATCGCCGGCATGAAGCTGCCGCCGATGACCGCCAAGCGATGAGCGAGCCCGACGCCGCGCTGCGCCTGGCCGAGGCGCTGATCGCGCGGGCGTCGGTGACGCCCGACGACGCCGGCTGCCAGGCGCTGATCGCCCAGCGGCTGCGCGCCGCCGGATTCGACTGCCAGTCGCGCGTGTGCGGGCCCGACCACTTCCGCGTGACCAACCTGTGGGCCTGCCGACGCGGCGCGCGCGCCGGCGTGCACCTGGCGTTCGCCGGGCACACCGACGTCGTGCCGCCCGGGCCGCTGGCGCAGTGGGCCAGCGATCCCTTCGTGCCGACGCACCGCAGCGGCCGGCTGTACGGGCGCGGCGCCGCCGACATGAAGTCGTCGATCGCGGCGATGGTCGTCGCTGTCGAGGACTTCGTCGCCGCGCACCCCGACCACGCCGGCGCGATCTCGCTGCTGATCACCAGCGACGAGGAAGGCCCGTCGGTCGACGGCACGGTGCGCCTGGTCGAGTGGCTACGCGACGCGGGCGAGCGGCTCGACGCGTGCATCGTCGGCGAGCCGACCTCGGTCGAACGCCTGGGTGACACGATGAAGAATGGCCGGCGCGGCACGCTCAGCGGCCGGCTGCGCGTGATCGGCGTGCAGGGCCACGTGGCCTACCCGCACCTGGCGCGCAACCCGATCCACCAGCTCGCGCCGGCGCTGGCCGAGCTCGCCGCCACCGAGTGGGACCGCGGCAACGCGTTCTTCCCGCCGACGACCTGGCAGGTCAGCAACATCCACGGCGGCACCGGCGCGACCAACGTGATCCCCGGCGAGGTCGTGCTCGACTTCAACTTCCGCTTCAGCACCGAGTCGACGCCCGAGTCGCTGCAGTCGCGGCTGCGTTCCGTGCTCGAGCGGCACGGACTCGAGTTCTCCCTGGACTGGACGCTCGGCGGCGAGCCGTTCCTGACGCCGCCGGGCACGCTGAGCGAGGCGCTGTCGGCGGCGATCCGCGCCGAGACCGGCGTCGACGCCGAGCTGTCGACCACCGGCGGCACCTCCGACGGGCGCTTCATCGCGAAGGTCTGTCCGCAGGTCATCGAGTTCGGCCCGGTCAACGCGAGCATCCACAAGGTCGACGAGCACGTCGACGCCGCGAGCGTGGGCACGCTGGCGGCGATCTACCGCCGCACGCTCGAAGCCTTGATGCGATGACGCTGCTCGACGCGGTGCGCGCCGCCAGCGAGCGCCTCGACCGCGCCGGCGTCGTCTTCGGGCACGGCACCACCAACGCCTGGGACGAGGCGGCGTGGCTGGTGCTGTGGCGCCTCGGTCTGCCGCTGGACGACCTGGACGGCGTCGCCGCGCGCGAGCTGAGCGTCGACGAGCAGCGTGAGGTCGACGCGCTGGTCGAGCGCCGCATCGCGACGCGCCGGCCCGCGGCCTACCTGACCGGCGAGGCGTGGCTGCAGGGCGTGCCCTTCACCGTCGACGAGCGCGTCATCGTGCCGCGGTCGCTGATCGCCGAAGTGATCACCGACGGCACGCTCGACGCGTGGCTGGGCGAGACGACGACGCGCGTGCTCGACCTGTGCACCGGCAACGGCAGCCTCGCGGTGCTTGCCGCGATGGCCTGGCCCGAGGTCGTCGTCGACGCTGCCGACCTCAGCGCCGATGCGCTCGCGGTGGCGCGCATCAACGTCGAGCGCCACGGCCTGACCGATCGCATCGCGCTGCTGCAGGGCGACGGCCTGGCCGCGGTCGGCGACCGGCACTACGACCTGATCCTGTGCAACCCGCCGTACGTCAACGCGAAGTCGATGGCCGCACTGCCACCCGAGTACTGCGCCGAGCCGGCGCTGGCGCTGGCCGGCGGCGACGACGGCATGGACTTCGTTCGCCGGCTGCTGCGCGACGCCCCGGCGCACCTGGACGAACACGGCGTGCTGGTGATCGAGATCGGCCACGAGCGTGAGCACTTCGAGCGCGCCTTCGTGCACCTGCAACCGGTGTGGCTGCCCACCAGCGCCGGCGACGACCAGGTGCTGCTGCTCGAACGCGACACGCTGCGCTGACGCGCGCCTTGCGCTCACGCATGGGGGGAACGCCCCGGCGCGGGGTGCACGGACTGCTTCGTCGCGCGGTGCGCCACGCGAACCCGTCCCCGCGCGGCGAGCCCCGTGCCGTCAGTCGGTCAGTCGAATTGCAGGCGCGCCGCCACCGCGGCGTGGTCCGAGGCCCACAGGCCGCCGGCTCCGGGCGGGCGTGTCCAGTCTCCCGGCGCCGTGCCGAGCACGCGCATGTCGGGCACGCGGCGAGGCGCCGGCAGCGCGAACACATGGTCGATGCGCTCGTAGTGCGCCGAACGACGGTTCGACAGGTCCTCGGCCTGGCAGCAGGTCAGCCCCGCCCCGGCGCGCGAGTGCAGCAGCCAGGCGTCGGCAAAACCCTGCCCGGTGAGCATCTGGTACGGCGTCGGCGCACCGGGGATCTGGTCCTCGGGCGCCGCGTTGAAGTCGCCGACGACGACCAGCCGGCGCGCAGGATCCTGCTGCGCCGACGCGAGCGCCGCTTGCACCAGCTCGCCCGCCTGCGCGACCTGCAGCAGGCGCAGCTCGGGGGGCTGCGGGGCCAGTTGCCGCACCTCGAGGTGGGTGTTGAAGACGCGGTAGCGCTCGCCCCGCACCGTCAGGTCGACCGCGAGAAAGCCGCGCCATCCCGGGATCGGCACGCCCAGCGGCGTCGGGATGACCGCCACGGCGGCGTAGTGGCATCCGTCGTCGCTGGCCTGACAGCCGGTCAGCGCCGGCAGGTCGACGGCCACCGCATCGAGCCCGTCGCGCACCAGGATCGCGTCGCGGTCGGCCACCTGCAGGATCGCCGGCACGCCGGCGACGACGAAGGGCAGCAGGTCGATGCGCATGTTCGTCACGCGGCCGGCGACGCGGTACTGTCCGCGCAGCGCCGCCTCGGTGCCCTGCAGTTGGTCGGAGAAGGCGTCGCGGATCAGCGGGTCGTCGCAGCCGGCACCCGGTGCAACGGGCACGCCGGGGTAAGGCAGGCAGCCGAAGCGCCAGGCCTCCTGCAGGCCGACCACGTCGGGGCGGCGCTGCCGGATCTGCGCCGCCAGCGCCTGCACGCGTTCTGCCGGCCGCGAGGCGGCGATGCGCGCCAGCGCAGCGACCACCTCGGCGTTGAACGCCTCGGGCGTCGTCGCGACGATCACCGGCGTCAGGTCCGCCCCCAGGTACTGGTTCTGGGTCATCACGTCGATCTCGGCGGCGCCCGCGGCGATCGCTGAAGCGAGCAGGATCGATACCGGGAGCCTGGACACGAAGCGGCGCATCGTCGTCTCCTTGCGGCGTCGCCGCGATGCGCGTGCGCCGATCGCGTGCATCATGAACGCGCGCCGTCTTGCGCGCAAGGCTGAACGCGCGCGTTCGTGCGCGCCAGGCAGCCGGGCCGCGACCGCTGGCGGTCGGCCGTGACCCTGGAGCGACGCAGGCGGACCCGGGCCGACGCCCGGTCGCCGCCGGCGTCGTCGCGCACTTCGGCGGTGGCGCGCGCCGGACCCGCCCCGTCACCTCGCCGACAATGGCGGTGCAGTGATCACCCTCCGCAACCTCACGCTGCGCCGCGGCACCAAGGTCGTGCTCGAGCGCGCGACCCTGACGCTGAACCCCGGCGAGAAGGTCGGCCTGGTCGGGCGCAACGGGGCCGGCAAGTCGAGCCTGTTCGCGCTGCTCGCCGGCCGGCTGCACGCCGACGCCGGCGAGTTCGAGATGCCGCCGAAGTGGCACCTGGGCGAAGTCGCGCAGCAGATGCCCGACACCGACGACGGCGCCACCGACTTCGTGCTGCAGGGCGACGCGCCGCTGGTCGAGGCGCAGGCGAGGCTCGCCGCGGCCGAGGCGGCCGACGACGGCCACGCGATCGCCGACGCGCACCTGGCGCTCGAGGAGGCCGGCGCGTTCGACGCGCGCGCCCGCGCGCAGGCGCTGCTGCTCGGCCTCGGCTTCAAGACGGGCGAGCTCGACGCCCCGGTGAACAGCTTCTCGGGCGGCTGGCGCATGCGGCTGCAGCTGGCGCGCGCGCTGATGTGTCCGGCCGACCTGCTGTTGCTCGACGAGCCGACCAACCACCTCGACCTCGACGCACTGGTGTGGGTCGAAGGCTGGCTGCAGCGCTTCGACGGCACGCTGATCGTGATCAGCCACGACCGCGAGTTCCTCGACGCGGTGACCACCGTCACCGTGCACCTCGACGACGCCGCGCTGACGCGCTACGGCGGCAACTACACCGCGTTCGAGGAGATGCGCGCCGAGCGCATCGCGCAGCAGCAGGCGGCGTACACGAAGCAGCAGGAACGCATCGCGCATCTGCAGCGCTTCATCGACCGCTTCAAGGCCAAGGCGACGAAGGCGCGGCAGGCGCAAAGCCGCGTCAAGGCGCTGGCGCGCATGGAGAAGCTCGCGCCGGTGCTGACCGCCGGCGACTTCGCATTCGAGTTCCGCGAGCCGGCGAACCTGCCGAACCCGATGCTCGTGCTGAAGTCGATCGCCTGTGGCTACCTGAAGGCCCCCACGGCCGTCGCGAGCGACGGCCTGCCCCCCGGGGGGGCGCAGCCCGGCTTCGGGCGGCCGCGCGACGCACCGGCCGCCACGGTGATCGTGAAGGACGTCGAGCGCACCGTGCTCGCCGGCCAGCGCATCGGCATCCTCGGCGCCAACGGCCAGGGCAAGTCGACGCTGGTGAAGACCATCGCGCGCGTGCTGCCGCCGCTGGCCGGTACCGTCACCGAGGGCAAGGGGCTGGCGATCGGCTACTTCGCGCAGCAGGAAATGGACCTGCTCGACGAGCGCGACACGCCGCTGCAGCGCATGGTGCGCCTCGCTCGCGACGTGTCGCCGCAGGCCCGGGAGCAGGACCTGCGCAACTTCCTCGGCCAGTTCCACTTCACCGGCGAGATGGTGCACCAGACGGTGGGCACGCTGTCGGGTGGCGAGCGGGCACGGCTGGTACTGGCCACCATCGTGTGGCAGCGCCCGAACCTGCTGCTGCTCGACGAGCCGACCAACCACCTCGACCTGACCACGCGCGAAGCGCTGTCGATGGCGCTCAACGAGTTCGAGGGCACCGTGATGCTCGTCAGCCACGACCGCGCGCTGCTGCGCGAGGTGTGCGACGAGTTCTGGCTGGTCGCCGACGGCCGGGTCGCACCATTCGACGGCGACCTCGACGACTACCAGCGCTGGCTGCTCGAGCGATCACGCGCGTTGCTGCGCGGCGGCGAGCCGCCGCCGGCGTCGCCGGCGCCTGCCCCGGCGACCACGCCGGTGCCGGCCCCGTCGTCACCCCCAGCACCGAGGCGCGACGACCGCAAGGCGCAGGCGCAGTCGCGCGCACGGCTGGCCGAACGCACGCGGCCGCTGCGCATCGAGATCGAGCGCATCGACAAACGCCTGGCCGCACTGGCCGGCGAACGCGCCGAGGTCGAGGCCGCGCTGGCCACGCCGGGCATTGCCGGCGCCGACATCGCCGAGCAGGGCCGGCGGCTGAACCACATCGCCGCCGAGGTCGCGATGCTCGAGGAACGCTGGCTCGAGCTCGGCGCCGAGCTCGAGCGGATCGCTGCCACGGGCTGACCGCAACGCACCTGCATACGACATCGCCGATCGCCGGAGGCGCGGTCGTCGGCCGCTCGTCCGCCCTCTTGTGCGCCCCAGTCCTGCGGAGTCAAATCCAGTTACACGGAGGCATGGCGACGAGGAGCGGTTTGTCGCGATGCACTTGCGAGGAGACGAGGGTGCAACGTGGTTTCATGGCCGTGGCGGTGGCGCTGACGCTCTTGAGCGCGATCGCGCCCGCCAATGCGCAGGTGGAACCATCCGCTGCCGCCCGCAGCGACGCATTGACGCGACCGACAGCAGCGGGCGCTGCGAGGGGCCCCGTGGAACACCGCGTCGCGCTGGTCATCGGCAACGGCAACTACGGTGATGCCGACAACTCGCTGCCGAATGCGCTGCCCGATGCACGGGACGTGTGCGCCGCACTGGGTCATCTCGGATTCGAAACCATCTGCGTCGAGGACCTCCCGAACAAGCGTGCAATGCGCGATGCGGTGAGAGCCTACGCAAATTCCCTGAGGAAAGGCTCCATCGGACTCTTTTATTACACGGGACACGCAGTGCAGTACCGTGACACCAATTACCTGCTGCCCACGAGAACAGAACTGAGAACAGCGGCTGATCTTCTAGGGATGGTCTGAACAAAGCCCATCCAGCATGAGCATCACGCCGAACGAGCTG
>CAZUBF010000159.1:0-7609 GCA_964618555.1 uncultured Azohydromonas sp. | reverse complement strand
CGGCATCATGAACATCATGCTGGTCAGCGTCACCGAGCGCACGCGCGAGATCGGCATCCGGCTGGCGATCGGCGCGCTCGGCCACGAGGTGCTGCTGCAGTTCCTGATCGAGGCGGTGGTGCTGGCCGCGCTCGGCGGGCTGATCGGGCTGGCCGTCGCCACGGTCGCGTCGGTGGTGCTGACCGGCGTGATGGGCGTGCCCTACCTGTTCGACCCCGGCATCAACCTGCTCGCGTTCGTGTTTGCCGCGGCGATCGGCGTGATCTTCGGGTACTTCCCGGCGCGCCGCGCGGCGCAGCTCGACCCGATCGAGGCGCTGCGGCACGAGTGACGCGGGCTCGCAGGCCACGGCCCGAGAACTGCCGGGGTCCGGCCCGACGAGTCCGGGCGATCGCCGGTGTCGATCGTGTGCACCTTCGACGCACGCCTTGGTCGCGCGAGCCGATGACAGGGGGAGCCCTCGACCGGAAGTGAAGGAGGAGCCAGCGGCCGCAGGCCGTTGGCGGGGGACATGGAGCGACAGGGTGCCCGCCGGCCCCGGCGCGCTCGACGGTCGAAGGCCGGTCCCCGCGCCCGATCAGGGCGCTTCGGCGGTGAGCCCGGTGCGGTCGAAGTCGATCCGCGACAGCGGCAGCCGCAGCACCGGCCCCGCGGCCGTCGGCGCGGCGTCGCCGGCGGCGGCGAGGTCGCCGACGACGACGGCGCGCAGCGCGTCCGGCGGCCAGCGGCGTCGCGCGAACTCGCTGACCTGCGCGGCGTCGACGGCGGCGAGGCGCTGCGCATGCTCGGCCAGCGCCGACCACGGCCGCCCGGAGGCCCATTGCGACGCCAGCAGCGTCGCGATGCCGGCGGTGGTGTCCCAGCCGCGCGCGAAGGCGCCGACCAGCGCCGCCTGCCGCGCGGCCAATTCGCCGGCGTCGGGCGGCTCGTGGCGCAGGCGCTCGACCTCGTCGCGCATCAGCTGCAGCACCTGCGCGGCGCTGGCGTGGTGCGTCTGCGCCGCCGCGCTCCACCAGCCGTCGGCGCCGTAGGCCTCGGTGCTGCCGTACACGCCGTAGCTCAGGCCGCGGCGGATGCGCACCGCCTGGCTCAGCCGCGACGAGTAGCCGCCGGCGAGCAGCGCGGCGGCGACCTGCGCGGCGGGCAGTTCGGGGTCGGCGCTGCCGGACCAAGGTGCCGCCAGCACGACGCTGCTCTGGCCGGCGCCGGGCATGTCGACCAGCGCCAGGGCCGCCGGCAGCGGCGCGGCGTCGCGTGGCGTGTCCGGCGCCGGCGCGCCGGCCGGCCGGCGCCAGTCGCCCAGGTGGCGGCGCAGCAGCGCCAGCGCGTGCGGCGCGTCGACGTCGCCGGCGAACACCACCAGCGCGGCGTCGGGGCGCGCGATGCGCCGGTGCAGCGCGCGCACGTCGTCGCGCGAGATGCGCTGCACCGAAGCGCGCGTGACCACCGCGCCATGCGCACCCGCCCCCCAGCGAAGGCGGCGCGCCACCTGCGCGGCGACCACCGCCGGGTCCGCGCGCGCGAGGTCGACGTCGTCGAGCGCCTGCGCGCGCCAGCGCTCGAGCTCGTCGGCGCCGAGCAGCGGCCGGCGCACCACGTCGGCCAGCAGCGCCAGCGCGTCGCCCAGTCGCGGCGTGCTGACGGTCATCGCGACGCGCACGCTGCGCCAGTCGCTGTCGGACTCGAGCGACGCGCCCAGCGCCTCGGCCTGGCGCGCGAGCGCCGATGCGTCGACCGGCCGCCCGCCTCGCAGCGCGCCGCGCGCCAGCAGCGTCGCGGTGGCGTCGGCCAGCCCGGCGCGGCCCGGCGGGTCGGCCTCGGCGCCGCCGCGCAGCACGATCGCCACGCTCGCCAGCGGCAGCCCCGGCCTCGGCGCGACGACGGCGCGCAGCCCGTTGTCGAGCACGAGCTCGTGCAGCGGCGGCAGCTGCAGCGCACGCGGCGGCGCCGGCGGCGGCGGTGCGTCGACCCCCGGCGTCGCCGCCTGGCCGGCCGCGGTGGCGGCGAGCGCAACGGCCAGCGCGGCACGGCGCAGGCGGCACGCGCCCCGTTGCCAAGCTGTGACCGTGCCGACGGCCTTCACCGGGCGTCGCCCTGGACGTAGGTCAGCGCGACGCGGCGGCGCTCGAGCAGGTGCGTGCGCACGACGCGCTGCACGTCGGCGGCGCCGACGGCCTGCAGCTCGGCCAGCTCGCGATCGGCCGCGGCGGCGTCGCCGCGCAGCGTCAGGGCCCAGCCGGCCGCCTCGGCGCGGCCCTGCGGCGTCTCGCGTTCGGCCAGCGCACGCGTCGCCAGCCCGGTGCGCACCTTGTCGAGCTCGGCCGCCGCGGGCCCGCGTGCGGCGAGCTGCGCCAGCTCGTGCGACAGCGCCTTGGCCAGCGGCGCCGGGTCGACGCCGCCCGCGGCGATGGCCCAGGCGACGAGCAGGCCGGCGTCGGCCCACAGGTCGGCACCGAAGCCGGTGGCGCGCGCCAGCCGCTGGCGCCGCACCAGCGCCTCGTGAAGCCGCGACGACTCGCCGCCGGCGAGCAGCGACGCGGCCACCTGCAGCGCCGCGGCGTCGCCGTGCGCGGCGCGCGGGCCGCGCCACACCAGCGCGACCGCCGGCAGCGGCACGCCGGGCGCCGCGAGCCGGCGTTCGGCGTCGCGCTCGCGCGCGGGTTCGTGCGCGGACACGCGCGGGATCGGGGCGGTGGGGCGCACGATCGGCGCGAAGTAGCGCCGCACCCAACCCTCGAGGTCGGCCGCGTCGAAGCCGCCGGCGACGACGAGCGCCGCGTTGTCGGGGCGGTAGAAGCTGCGGTGGAACGCCTGCACGTCGGCCAGCGTCGCCGACTGCAGGTCGTCGATGCGCCCGATCACGCCGCGGCCGTAGGGGTGGTGCTCGAACGCTGCCGGCGCCAGCGCCTCGAACAGTCGGCCGTAGGGCGCGGCGAGCACGCGCTCGCGGTACTCCTCGATCACCACCTGGCGTTCGCTGTCGAAGTGGGCCTGCTCGACCTCGAGGTGCGCCATGCGTTCGGCCTCGGCCCACAGCAGCGGCTCGAGGTGGTTGACCGGCACCTCGCTCTGGTAGACGGTGAAGTCCTCGGTCGTGAAGGCGTTGTTCTGGCCGCCCACGTCCTCCGTCAGGCGGTCGATCGTCTCGGCGGGCATGTGGCGCGTGCCCTTGAACATCAGGTGCTCGAACAGGTGCGCGAACCCTGAGCGCCCCGGCGGGTCGTCCTTGCCGCCGACGCGGTACCACAGCTGCACGCTCACCGACGACGCGCGCCCGTCGGGCAGCGCGACCACCTGCAGGCCGTTGTCGAGCGACCAGCCGCGCAGCGGCAGCGGCGGCACGCGCAGCGGCGCGGCCGGCGCCCTCGCCGCTGCGGCGCCCGGCAGCGCCGACGACAGCGCCGTGGCGGGCAAGGCGAGCAGCAGCGTGCGGCGGTCGAGGTTCATCGGGGGTCTGTGAGGCGACGCGCAGGTGCGCGGTGCGAACGATAGCGTGCCGTGCGCGCCGCTGCCGCGACGCTGGGCACAATGCGTCCTTCGCGACCCTCGGCTGCCGCATGCCCGACGACGACGACATCACCGCCCCGGCGCCGCCGCCGCACGGCGGCACGCACGAGCCGCAGCCCGCGACGCCGCAGGCGCCGGACGACGCGCCGGAGGAGGCACCGGACGCGGCCGATGCCATCGACGCCGGCGAGGCAGCCGAACCCGGCGCGCCGGCCGCCGTGCCGATGAGCCCGGCCGATTGCGCGCAGCGCCTGGCGGCGCTGTTTCCCGCGCTGTTCGCCGGCGCGCCGAAGCCGCTGAAGCTGCGCGTGCACGCCGACATCCAGGCGCGCGCGCCGGGGGTGTTCTCGCGTTCGGTGCTGTCGGCGTTCATGCGCCGGCACACCGGGAGCACCGCGTACCTGAACGCGGTGGCGCGCGGCACGCAGCGTTTCGGCCTCGACGGCGAGCCCGCCGGCGAGATCGCGCCCGAGCACCGCCAGGCCGCGATCGACGAGCTGGCGCGCCGGCGCGCGCGCTTCGCCGGTCAGCGCGAGCGCGAAGCCGAGCAGCGCGCGCGCGACGAACACGAGCGCCGCGCGCGTGCCGCGCTGCTGCGCGACTTCGAGCGCACCACGCTGACCGCAGCCAACTTCTGCGCGCTCAAGGGGCTGACGCCCGACGCGCTCGAGGCCCAGCTCGCGCTGGCGCGCCGCGAGGCCACCGAGCGGCCGGTGCACCTGCAGCCGGCACGGCACGCGCGGCGCGAGGATGCGCACGCGACGGCGCCGCCACGCCGGCCGGGAGGCGACGCGCCGAAGCGCGCCGACAGGACGGGCCAGCCGCCGCGCCGGCCGCGGCCGCCGCGCTGATCGCGCCTGTCCCGGGCGTCGCCGCCGCCGCGGCGCCGTCGCGCGCCGGCGACTGCGGGTAAGCCCCATCGCCCGCGTGCGACCCCGTGGGGATACTGCGCGGCAATCAGGTTACCGGTGAGTAGGGGCGCTGCCGCCCCGCCGCGTGACCCCGCCCACCCGTCGCGCCATCCGCACCGGCCCGTGTCCGCCGACACCTTCACGTCCCCCTGGCCCGCCGCCGCCGCGCGGGCGCGCGGCCGCGCCGACAAGCGCGAGGCCGTGCTGCGCACCGCGGTGCGGCTGTTCAACGAGAAGGGTTTCCACGCCACCTCGCTCGACGAGGTGGCCGAGCGGCTCAACGTCACCAAGCCCACGCTGTACTACTACGTCGAGAGCAAGGAGGCGATCCTGTTCGCCTGCGTGCAGACCGGGCTGGAGATGGTGCGCGAAGGCATCGCCGAGGCGGCGCGCAGCGGCGGCAGCGCGCTCGACAAGCTGCGCGCCTGCATGCGCGCCTACGCCAGCGTGGTCACGCGCGACTTCGGCATGTGCGTGATCCGCGTCGGCGAGGAGCCGCTGCCGGCCGACAGCCGGCGCCGCCTGCGCGCCCTGAAGGCGAAGATCGACCACGAGTTCCGCGGCCTGATCGAGCAGGGCATCGCCGAGGGCGTGATCGCGCCGTGCGACGCCAAGCTCGCCGCGTTCACGCTGGCCGGCGGGCTGAGCTGGATCGGGCGCTGGTACGACCCGGCCGGCCCGCTCGATGCCGACACCGTCGCCGAGCGCTGCATCGACGTGCTGCTCAACGGCGTGGTGCCGCGCGCTGCCGCTGCCGCCACGCGCCGCACCGCACCGCCGCGCCGGCCGGCGTCGAAGCGCCCGCCGAAGGCGGTGCACGAAGGGAAGGCGTGAACGCGGCGCCGGTGCTCGAGGTCGACGGCGTGACGCTCGCCTTCGGCGGCGTCAAGGCGCTCGACCGCGTCAGCCTGCAGGTGCGGCCGGGCTCGATCACCTCGGTGATCGGCCCCAACGGCGCGGGCAAGACCTCGCTGTTCAACACCATCTCGGGCTTCTACTGTCCGAACGACGGGCGCATCGTGTTCCGCGGCGACGACATCACGCAGGTGCCGGCGCCGCGACGCGCGAAGCTGGGGCTGGCGCGCAGCTTCCAGAACATCGCGCTGTTCCGCGGCATGACGGTGCTCGACAACATCAAGCTCGGCCGTCACGCGCACCTGAAGACGAACGTGCTGCAGGCGCTGTGGTACCGCGGCGCCGCCGCGCGCGAGGAGGCCGCCCTGCGCGCCGACATCGAGCAGCGCATCATCGACTTCCTCGAGATCGACCACATCCGCCACGCGCCGGTGGCCGCGCTGCCGTACGGGCTGCAGAAGCGCGTCGAGATGGCGCGCGCGCTGGCGATGCAGCCGCAGGTGCTGATGCTCGACGAACCGGTCGCCGGCATGAACCGCGAGGAGACCGAGGACATGGCGCGCTTCATCCTCGACGTGCGCGACGAGTGGGGCGTGACGGTGCTGATGGTCGAGCACGACATGGGCATGGTGATGGACCTGTCGGACCACGTCGTGGTGCTCAACTTCGGCCAGGTCATCGCCGCCGGCGTGCCGCGCGAGGTGCAGGCCGACCCCGAGGTGGTGCGCGCCTACCTGGGCTTGGGCGACATGTCGCGGCTGCGCGCCGGCGCCGCGGCGGCGCGCGCCGGAGCGGCGGGGGCGGCGGCGTGAACGCGTCGGGCTTCGACTGGCTGTTCTTCGCCGAGATCTCGCTCGCTGGGCTGGGCAGCGGCGGGCTGCTGGCGCTCACCGGGCTGGCGTTCGTCATCATCTACAAGGCCACGCGGGTGGTCAACCTGGCCATCGGCGAGATGCTGATGATGGCCGCCTACGTGTTCTTCGCGCTCGCCGCCGGCGCCGAGCTGCCGATCTGGGCGGCCATCGTCGGCGCGGTGCTGGCCTCGGGCGCGCTCGGCGCGCTGGTCGAGCGCACGATGATCCGGCCGATGCTCGGCGAGTCGCCGATCTCGACCTTCATGGTCACCGTCGGGCTGGCGTCGATCCTGGTCGGCGTGGTCGAGCTGGTGTGGACCGCCGACCCGCGCCGCCTGCCCGAGTTCATGCCCGGCGACCCGGTGCTGCTCGGCGAGGCGATGGTCGCGCCGAAGGTGTTCTACGGCTTCGTCGTCACCGCCATGCTGATCGCCGCGGTGCTGCTGGTGTTTCGCTTCTGGCGCGGCGCGGTCGCGCTGCGCGCCACCGCGTCGGACCAGGCGGCGGCGTACTCGATGGGCATCGACGTGCCGCGCGTGTTCTCCCTGGCGTGGACGGCGGCGGCGATGATCGCCGCGGTGGCCGGCATCGTCGTCGGCGCGATCGGCGGCATCTCGTCGACGATGGGCGTGTTCGGGCTGTCGGTGCTGGTGGTGGTGATCGTCGGCGGCCTCGACTCGGTGGCCGGGGCGCTGCTCGGCGGCCTGCTCGTCGGGCTGGTCGAGGCCTGGGCCGGCGCCTACCTCGGCGGCGAGTACAAGATGCTGGCCACCTTCTCGCTGCTGGTGCTGGTGCTGCTGCTGCGTCCGTACGGGCTGTTCGGCACGCACGAGATCGAGCGGCTCTAAGGGACGACGGAGACCATGCGCATCGGTGCCGCCAAGCAGAGCTACGAGGCCGACGCCGCGCTGTTCGACACGCGTGCGCAGCGCGGCTGGCTGGTCGTGCTGGCGGCGGCGCTGGTGGCGTTCCCGTTCATGGCCGACGAGTACTGGCTGTACCTGGCGTGCCTGATCGCGATCAACGTCGCCAGCGCGACCGGGCTGAACATCCTCACCGGCAACACCGGGCTGGTCAGCCTGGGCCAGGCCGCGTTCATGGGGCTGGGCGCGTACACGGTGGCCATCCTCGAGATCCGGCTGGGCACGCCGTTCGCGCTGAACCTGCTCGCCGGCGGCGTCGTCGCGATGCTCGGCGGCATCGTCGTCGGTATCCCGTCGCTGCGCGTCAAGGGGCTGTACCTGGCGATCTCGACGATCGCCGCGTCGGTGCTGGCGCACTTCCTGTTCGCCAACCTCGCGATCACCGGCGGCACCTCGGGGCTGTCGCTGCCGCCGGCGCGGCTGTTCGGCGTCGCGCTCGACACCTCGTTCCGGCTGTACTGGCTGATCGTGCCGGTGGCCGTGCTGATGCTGCTCGGCGCGGCCAACCTGTTCCGCACGCGCATCGGCCGCGCCTTCATCGCCATCCGCGACCGCGACA
>CAZUBF010000158.1:0-7648 GCA_964618555.1 uncultured Azohydromonas sp. | reverse complement strand
CGGAAGTCGCTGGCGAACAGCGCCGCGTCCGGGTTGACCGCGGCCACCAGCGTGATGCGGCGGAAGTCGTGCCCCTTCGCCACCATCTGCGTGCCCACCAGCACGTCGACGTCGCCGGCGTGCACCGCCGCCAGCTGCGCTTCGAGCGCGCCGCGCGCGCGCGTGCTGTCGGCGTCGATGCGGGCCACGCGTGCCGCGGGCAGCAGCTGCGAGATCTGCTCCTCGAGCTTCTCGGTGCCGCGTCCGATCGGCGCGATATCCTGGTTGCCGCAGTCGGGGCAGGCGCGCGGCACGCGCTCGGTGAGGCCGCAATGGTGGCAGCGCAGCGTGCGGTCGGCCTTGTGGAACACGCGCCAGGCGCTGCAGTGCGGGCAGCCGCTCTTCCAGCCGCAGGCGCCGCAGTGCAGCACCGGCGCGTAGCCGCGGCGGTTGAGGAACAGCAGGCTCTGCTCGCCGCGTTCGAGGCGCTGCCGCAACGCCTCGACCAGCGGCGGCGACAGCGCGGTGGCGCCGGCGCGATCCTTCGGCAGCCGGTTCATGTCGAACAGCCGCACGCGCGGCAACGGCCCGCCGCCGATGCGCTGCGACAGCACCAAGCGGCGGTAACGGCCCTGCTCGGCGTTGTGCCAGGTTTCCAGCGACGGCGTCGCCGAGCCCAGCAGCACCGGCACGCCTTCGATGCGTCCGCGGTACACCGCGAGGTCGCGCGCCGAGTAGCGCGCGCCTTCCTGCTGCTTGAACGACGGGTCGTGCTCCTCGTCGACGACGATCAGCCCCAGTCGCGGCAGCGACGCGAACACCGCCAGCCGCGTGCCCAGCACCAGGTCGGCATGCCCGAGGTGCGCGAGCAGCCAGTGGTGCAGCCGCTGCGCCGGCGTCAGGCCGCTGTGCAGCGTCGCAATGCGCTGGGCGCCGAAGCGCGCGCCGAACCGCGCCTCGAGCTGCGGCGTGAGGTTGATCTCGGGCACCAACACCAGCACCTGGCGCCCGGCGGCCAGCGCGCGCGCCGCCGCCTGCAGGTAGACCTCGGTCTTGCCGCTGCCGGTGACGCCGTGCAGCAGCACGGTGCCCGGCGCGTCGCTGCCGCCCAGCGCGTCGAGCGCGGCAGCCTGCTCGACGCTCAGCGGCGGTGCGACGGCCGGCGGTGCGGTCGCTGGGACGGTCGCGACGAGCCGCGCGACGCGCTTGGCCAGCCGCGCGTCGTCGAGGCGGCGCAGTTCCGGCGGCAGCACCGCCAGCGCCACCTCCCCGACGCTGCGCTGGTAGTAGGCGGCGGCAAACCCGACGAGCTCGATCCACGCCGTCGACAGCGGCGGCATCGAGGTCAGTGCGTCGGCGACGGGACGCAGCTCGGCCGCGGGTGGCTCGCCGGTGGCCGGCCACGCGATCGCCGCCACCTCGCGCCGCCCCAACGGCACGCGCAGCAGCGTGCCCGTCGGCAGCGCCGCATCGTGGCGGTAGTCCAACACGCCGCCCAGGCCGCTGTGCTGCGGCGTGTCGACCGCCGCGCTGATGCGGTGCGCTAGCGACATCCGCGGCGGATCAGTTGCGCGCGAAAACTCGAAATCATCTGCAAACTCACCCCAAGTTCATGATTCAAAAGCGCTTTTCCTCAATGTCCACGGTGCCTGTGGAAAACTTTGTGGGGAACCTGCCGGCGAATGCGCTAAACGCTTGCCGCGCTTGGCTCCGCGACGCTTTGCCCGTTGCCGCAGCAGCGCGGCACCATGAAGCAAATCAAGCACTTAGCGAGTCGCGCGGGAAAACCCCTGTGCAGCAGTCGACATTGATCAGGCCGTTGCGCTGCAACACGTGCGGTGGGGATAAGTCAAGCCCTGAGCGCTCACTCACCGGCTGCGCGCCACACCGCGCAAAGGTTGCCCCGTCAAGGTGAGCGCCGCAGCCGGCGCGAGGCTTGGTGCACCGCGTCGACGAGCGCGGCGACATGCTCGGGTGGGGTGAACTGGCTGATGCCGTGGCCCAGGTTGAAGATGTGGCCGTCGACGCCGCCATCGGCGCGTTCGGGGCGGCCGAAGCTCTCGAGCACCTTCACCGCCTCGGCGGACACGACTTCGGGCGGCGCGAACAGCACCGCCGGGTCGAGGTTGCCCTGCAGTGCGACACGGTCGCCGACGCGTGCGCGCGCCTGGCCCAGGTTGACGGTCCAGTCGACGCCGAGCACGTCGGGCCGGGCGTCGGCCATCGCTTCGAGCCAGGCGCCACCGCCCTTCGTGAAGACGATCTGCGGGACCTGCGCACCGTCGTGCTCGCGTTTGAGTTGGCTGAGCACCCGCTTCGTGTAGGCCAGGCTGAAACGCTGGAATGCCCCGTCGGCCAGCACGCCCCCCCAGCTGTCGAAGATCATCACCGCCTGCGCGCCGGCGCCGATCTGCGCGTTCAGGTACGCGGCCACGGCGTCGGCGTTGATCGCCAGCATGCGGTGCATCAGGTCGGGACGCGCATAGAGCATCGTCTTGACGAGCCGGTAGTCGTCGCTGCCACCGCCTTCGACCATGTAACAGGCCAGCGTCCATGGACTGCCCGAGAAGCCGATCAGCGGCACGCGGCCGACGCGGCGTCCGTGCGCGTCGGTGGTGACCAGGGCCTTGCGGATCGAGGCGACGGCGTCGAACACGTAGCGCAGCTTCGTCAGGTCGGGCACCGCAAGGCGCGCCACCGCGGCCTCGTCTCGCACCGGGTGCGCGAAGCGCGGGCCCTCGCCCTGTGCGAAGCTCAGCCCCAGGCCCATCGCGTCGGGCACGGTGAGGATGTCGGAGAACAGGATCGCCGCGTCGAGCGGATAGCGCTCGAGCGGCTGCAACGTGACCTCGGTGGCGAAGTCGACGTTCGTCGCCAGCCCCATGAAGCTGCCGGCCCGCGCACGCGTCGCGCGGTACTCGGGCAGGTAACGCCCGGCCTGGCGCATCAGCCACATCGGCGTGTGGTCGGTGGGCTGGCGGCGGCAAGCGCGAAGGAAGCTGTCGTTGGCGAGGGCGGCGGTCATCGCACGATTATCGGGGGGCCGCTTCGGCGCCGGCCCGGCGCTCACCAGCGCTGGCGCGTCGCCGGGCCCCGCGGCACCTCGCCGTCGACGAGCCAGCGCCGGGTGAGCGCGTCGACGTCGCCGGACTGCGCAGCGAGCCACACCAGTTCGGGCGGGGCGATGCGTGTGCCAGGTGCGGCCAGCGGCAGCGCGCGCACGATCGCCAGCACCAGCGCGGCGACCTTCCCGGCGCGCACCGGCTGCTCGCGCAGCGGCACCATCCAGTGCAGTTGCGCCAGCAGCGCATCGGCGACCCGCTGCAAGCCCGGCACGCGGCCGCCCGCCTCGCCGGGCCGTTGCGCCGAACGCATGACGACGAACTGCTCGAAACCCAGCGCGGCCACCGCCGCCTCGTCGAGCGACGCCAGCCCGCGCCGCAGGGCCTGCGGCAGCATCGCCGGGGCGTGCGGCATCGTCACGACCAGGCGGCGCACCCCGGCGTCGCGAAGCGCGCGCGCCAGCGCGGGCAGCGACTGCGGCGGCGGGCGTGTGAACACGTCCTCGCGCCCGTGTCGGCCGCGTGCGCGGTCGAACACGACGACCGCGGTGTCGGCCACGCCGGCTTCGAGCGCGTCGGCGCGCACGCCGCACAGCCTGCGCGGTGCGGCCACCAGCGCATGGTCGACCAGCGCCGCAACCCGGCCGATTCGCGCATCGGCCAGCGCCTGCTCGACGACCGCGGCGCCCAAGGCGCCACCGGCACCGGCCACCAGCAGCGCCCGCGCATCGGCGGCGGGCACCGCCGTCGCGGTGCGGCCGGCGCCTGCGAGGGCCTGTTCCAGACGCGACATGCCCCCAATGTAGCGGTCGCGCGCGGCCGCACCGGCGCCTGGGTGCGGGTAGCATGCGCGCCTGCCATCGAACGAGAGGGGAGCGACGATGAGGACGATCTGGAAACGCGCTGCCGCGACGCTGACGATGCTGGTGGCGGCGTGGTTGCTCACGGGCTGCGGCTACAACGACTTCCAGCGGCTCGACGAGCAGGTCAAGGCGCGCTGGTCGGAGGTGCTCAACCAGTACCAGCGCCGCGCCGACCTGATCCCGAACATCGTCGCCACCGTCAAGGGCGAGGCCGACTTCGAGCAGACCACGCTGACCCGGGTCATCGAAGCACGTGCGAAGGCGACCTCGATCCAGGTCACCCCCGAGACGCTGAACAACCCCGAGGCGTTCGACCGCTTCCAGCAGGTGCAGGGCGAGTTGTCCAGCGCGCTGTCGCGCCTCATGGCGGTGGCCGAGAACTACCCCAACCTGAAGGCCAACCAGGCGTTCCAGGACCTCCGCGTGCAGCTCGAGGGCACCGAGAACCGCATCACCGTGGCGCGCAACCAGTACATCCAGTCGGTGGCCGAGTACAACGTGCTGCGCCGCAGCTTCCCGACCAACCTGACGGCGATGATCTTCGGCTACGACGTCAAGCCCAGCTTCAGCGTCGCCAACGAGGCCGCGATCAGCACGCCGCCCGCCGTCGACTTCGGCCGCCCGGCGGCGCCGGCGGCGTCGAAATGACGCGCGCGTGATCAGCCCCGCGGGTGCTCCTGCCCGGTGCCGCCGCGCGGCCGCGGGCGCCTGGCTCGCCGTTGTCTTCGCGCTGCTGTTCGGCGTGCTGGCGCTGCCACCGGCCGACGCCCAGGGCCTGCGCCCGGTGCCGGCGCTCAGCGCGCGCGTGATCGACCAGACGGCAACGCTGGACGAGGCGCAACGCGCCGCACTCGAGGCCAAGCTCGCGGCATTCGAGGCGCAGTCCGGGCCGCAGATCGTCGTGCTGCTCGTGGCCACGACCGCCCCGGAGGACATCGCCGCTTACGCGTGGCGCGTCGCCGACAGCTGGAAGATCGGGCGACGCGAGGTCGGCGACGGGCTGCTCGTCGTCGTCGCCAAGGACGACCGCGCGGTGCGCATCGAGGTCGCGCGCGCGCTCGAGGGCGCGATTCCCGACCTCGCGGCGCGCCAGATCATCGACCGCGCGATGGTGCCGGCGTTCCGCGCGGGCGACTTTGCCGGCGGCATCGACGCGGCGCTCGACCAGCTCATGGCGCGCGTCAGGGGCGAGAACCTCCCGCTGCCCGCGCCGGCGG
Source organism: uncultured Azohydromonas sp. (assembly GCA_964618555.1). GTDB lineage: Bacteria > Pseudomonadota > Gammaproteobacteria > Burkholderiales > Burkholderiaceae_C > Calidifontimicrobium. The sequence goes on along the minus strand of CAZUBF010000158.1, from coordinate 2,527 downwards.
GCGTCCAGCCCGGCCTGCAGTGGGAGGAACTGCTGATGTTCTTCTTCGTCGGCGTGCCGGTGGTCGGCGCCGTGCTGACCGGCGTGTTCGGTCGCAAGCTGGGCGCGCTGCTCACCGGCACCGGCGCCGGCGCCGTCGGCTGGCTGCTCACCGCGAGCCTGGTCGCGGGTGTCGTGGCCGGTCTGCTCGCGCTGTTGCTGGTGGGCGTGCTCGGGGTGGGCGCCGCCGGCCGCGGCATCGGCCGCACCGGTCGCGGTGCGCCACCGGTGATCTGGGGCGGCGGCGGCGGTTGGGGCGGCGGCGGTGGTGGGGGCGGCTTCGGCTCGGGCGGGGGCGGCAGCTTCGGCGGTGGCGGCGCGTCCGGCCGCTGGTGACGGGCAGGGCAAGATGGGTCGACTGAGCCGCCTGCTGCGCCACCGCTGGCTCGACGAGCACGACACGCTGCGCCTGATCGGCGCCGACGCGCTGGCGCGCATCGAGTCACGCATCCGCGCCAGCGAGCTGCAACACAGCGGGGAGATCCGCGTGTGCATCGAGTCGAGCCTGCCGCTGGCCGAGCTGTGGCGCGACGTGTCGTCGCGCGAGCGCGCACTGGCATTGTTCGGCGCGCTGCGCGTGTGGGACACCGAGGCGAACAACGGCGTGCTGATCTACCTGCTGCTGGCCGACCACGCGATCGAGATCGCCGCCGACCGCGGCGTCGCGCGCCACGTCGATCCGTCGCACTGGCACGACATCGTCGAACGGCTGCGCGACGATCTGCGTGCCGGCCGCCACGAGGCCGGGCTGCTGCGCGCGGTGGACGCGGTGCACGCCGTGCTGCTCGCGCACTATCCGCTGGCGCCCGGCGAAACCAGCCCGAACGAACTGCCCGACGCGGTCGCGCTGCGCTGACGCCGCGCGCGGCGCCGCGCGACCGGGTGCGTCAGCGCGGCTTGAACGCTGGAATCGGCCGCAGCACGCGAAAACGCTCGTCGAGCGGCGCGTGGCCCAGCGGCGCGAATTCGATCGCCGGCGCCGGCACGTCGTGATCGGGCAGGCTGTCGAGCAGGTGGCGGATCAGCGTCAGGCGGCCCAGCCGCTGGTCGTTGAAGTCGACCAGCGTCCACGGCGCGTGGCGCTTGTGCGTCGCCTCGAGCATCTCGTCGCGCGCGCGGCCGTACTCGGCGTACTTCTTGCGCGCCTCGAGATCGATCGGGCTGAGTTTCCAGCGCTTGAGCGGATCTTCCAGGCGCTCCGCGAAACGTTTCTCCTGCTGCGCCTGGTCGACCGTGAGCCAGTACTTGCGCAGCAGGATCCCGTCATCGGTGAGCATCTTCTCGAACACCGGCGCCTGCTTCAGGAACGCCGCGGTCTGCCCGGGAGTGCAGAACCCCATCACCGCCTCGACGCCGGCGCGGTTGTACCAGCTGCGGTCGAACAGCACGATCTCGCCGGCCGACGGCAGGTGCGCCACGTAGCGCTGAAAGTACCACTGCGTGCGCTCGGCGTCGCCGGGCTTCGGCAAAGCGACGACGCGGCAGCGACGCGGGTTCAGTCGCTCGCTGATGGCGTTGATCGCGCCACCCTTGCCCGCGGTGTCGCGGCCTTCGAGCAGCACCACCAACCGCTGCCCGGTGTGCTCGAGCCAGCGCGCCACCTGCGACAGCTCGACCTGCAGCGCCTCGAGGTGCTCGAGGTAGTCCGCCTTCGCGAGCGCCGAGCCGTTGCTCTTGCCGCTGTTGCCGCTCTTGCCGCTCTTGCCGTCCTTGCCGTCGTGCTGCTTGGCCATGCGTGCACCTCCGTCGCCTCGACGCTAGCGCAGCGCGCACGCCGCGCCAACAAAGGAAAAACCCGCCGGGCTCGCGCCGGGCGGGTGGGTCGTCCGCGGCAACGGCACGGCTACTTCTTGCGGAACTTGCGGATCGCGGCAATCTGCGCGGCCATCGCCGCGAACTCGCTCTGCGCCTTCGCGAAGTCGATGTCGCTCTTCGCGTTCTTCATCGCGTCCTCGGCGATCTTCTTCGCCTCGGCGGCCTTGGCCTCGTCGAGGTCGTGGCCGCGGATCGCCGTGTCGGCGAGCACCGTCACGCGGTTGGGCTGCACCTCGAGGATGCCGCCGGCGACGAAGACGAACTCCTCCTCGCCGGTGTCGGCGCGTTCGATGCGCACCGCGCCGGGCCGGATGCGCGTGATCAGCGGCGTGTGCCGCGGCAGGATGCCCAGTTCACCGGCTTCGCCGGGCAGCGCGACGAACTTCGCCTCGCCGGAGAAGATCTGCTCCTCGGCGCTGACGACGTCGACGTGGATCGTGTTGGCCATTCAGTTCTCCCGTCAGGCGAATGCCACGAGGGCCGCAGCACGCCACCCCTGTGCAGCGGCCGCCGCGGATCCGGCTTCGCCGGTCCGCTGGCGGCGCCCCCCCGGGGGGGAGGCGCCGAAGGCGCTTCGGGGGGGGGTCATTGGATTTTCTTGGCCTTCTCGAACGCCTCGTCGATCGTGCCGACCATGTAGAACGCCTGCTCGGGCAGCGCGTCGCACTCGCCGT
>CAZUBF010000157.1:0-7806 GCA_964618555.1 uncultured Azohydromonas sp. | reverse complement strand
AGCCCGAGGACGAGGTCGGCATCACGCGCCGCGAGAAGGCCAAGGCCAAGCAGGAACCGGTGATCAAGGGCGTGCTGCCCGACATGCCGCCGGCACCGGTGGAGCCCAAGCCAGCGCCCGCGCCGGTCACGGCGCCGCCGCCTGCGCCAGCCGCGGTTGCGCCGTCGGTCGCCACCGCGCCGGCGACGCCGGCCGGCAGCGGCTTCTTCGCCTGGATCCGCCGCCTGTTCGGCGCCGAACCGGTCGCGTCGCCGCCGCCCACGGTCGCGCCGGTGGCCACCGGTGCCGAGCCGGCGACGCCGCCGCGCGACGCACGCGGCGACGCGCGCCGCGGCGAGCAGCGCCGCGGCGATCGCGGTGAGCGTGGCGGTCGCGGCCGCAGTGGTGAAGCGCGCGGCGGCCGTGGCGACGAGCGCCGCGAGGACCGCCGGGAAGAGCGCAGCGATGCGCAGCGCCAGGGCGACGCGCGGCGCGAAGGCCGCCGCGACAGCCGTCGCGCCCCCGCGGATGCCGCCGCGAAGCCTGCCGAGACGTCGCGCAGCCCGCGGCCCGAACGGGTCGCCCCGGTCGAGGCCGACGCAGATCGCGACGTGGTCACCGCCTTCGCCGACTCGCAGCCCGGCGGCGAAGGCGACGCCGGCAGCGCGGCGCGCGAGAACCGTCGCCGGCGCGGGCGCCGCGGGGGCCGTGCGCGCGACGCCGCGCACGGTGAGACGCCGGCTGCCGGCGACTCGGTCGGTGCCGATGTGGTCGCCGACGAGGCGGTCGAGACGCTGCCGGTGGACATCGAGCAGCCCGATCAGGTCGCGGCACTGGCGGCTGCAGCCGGCGAAGCGGTGACCGCAGTCGATGCGATCGACGCCGGTGAAGAGGTCGACGAAGCCGAGGACCCTGCGGCGGAGGGCGACGGCGAGCGTAAGTCGCGCCGTCGCCGTCGCGGCCGCCGCGATCGGCGCGAAGGCGAGGCGCTGGCCGACGCGACCCCCGCCGAGCCGGCGGGCGAGCCCGCCGTCGACGTCGCCGTTGACGTCGCCGTGGAGACCGCGGTCGACGCCGCCGATGCGCCGCACGTGGCTGCGGTGACCGCCGTCACGCCGCAGGAGAGGGTCGTCGAGGCGGTCGCGGTCGCCGCGCCGAGCGCCCCGCCGGTGGCGGCGGTGCCGCCGCGCTACGTGCTGCCGGCCGACGACCTGATCGCGGTCGCGCAGGCCGCCGGGCTCGAGTGGGTCAACTCCGACCTCGACAAGGTGCGCGCCGCGCAGGCGGCGATCGCGAGCGAGCCGCCTGCGGTGCGCGTGCCGCGCGAACGCAGGCCGCAGATCGTGATCGACGAAGGCCCGCTGGTGCTGGTCGAGACGCGCAAGGACCTGTCACAGATGAAGCTGCCGTTCGAGCTCGCCGGTGGCGGGACGGGCGCAGCGCCGGCCACGCACTGACCGAACCGGCCGCGGGCGCGCCGCGGGGCGGCTGCTTCAGGGCAGCCGCTCGAGCGCGTGCTGGTACGGGCGGTGGTGCATCAGCTCGTCCCAGCCGAGCGGCGGCAGGTGCGGCAGCAGCGACAGGCGTCGCGCCTCGCCGTCGGGGTCGGGGTGCCAATGGCCGGCCTCGGCCTGCGCCGCCAGGCCGTCGAGCAGGTCGTCGACCGCGCGGCCGCCGTCCAGGCTCTGGTTGCACAGCAGCACCAGGTCGCAGCCGGCGTCGAGCGCGAGCACGGCCGCCTCGGCGTAGGTCAACTCGCGGCCGGCGAGCCGGCGTGCACCGGCCATGCTCAAGTCGTCGCTGAAGATCGCGCCGTCGAAGCCGAGCCGCCCGCGCAGGATCGCCTTCAGCCAATGCGCCGAGAAGCCCGCCGGCCGGGCATCGACCTTCGGGTAGATCACGTGCGCCGGCATCACGCTGGACAGGCTGGTGCCGAGCCACTCGTAGGGCCGGGCGTCGTCGGCAAGGATCGTGGCCAGGGCGCGGCGGTCGACGGGTACGTCGACGTGGCTGTCGGCAGCGACGTGACCGTGGCCCGGGAAGTGCTTGCCGCAGTTGGCCATGCCGGCGAGCAGCAGCCCGTGCATCAGGCTCTTGGCCAGCAGCGTCGCCACGCGCGGATCGCGGTGGAACGCGCGGTCGCCGATCACCGCGCTCGGTCCGTGATCGAGGTCGAGCACCGGCGTGAAGCTCAGGTCGACGCCGCAGGCGCGCAGCTCGCTGCCCAGCACGTACCCGCAGGCGGTGGCCGCGTCGGTGGCCGCCATCGCGTCGCGCATCCACAACTCGCCCAGGCTGCGCATCGGCGGCAGGTGCGTGAAGCCGTCGCTGCGAAAGCGCTGCACGCGCCCGCCCTCGTGGTCGACGCAGATCAGCAGGTCGGGGCGAAGCGCCTTGATCTCGGCAGTCAGCCCGACGAGCTGGCGACGGTCGCGCCAGTTGCGCGCGAACAGGATCAGCCCGCCGACCAGGGGGTGCGCGAGGCGCCGGCGGTCGTCGGCGTCGAGCTCGGTGCCGTCGACGTCGAGCACGACGGGGGCGTGGACGGTCATGGCGGCGGGTTCTCCAGGGTCTCGACGACGACGACGCTGGTCGCGTAGTCGCTCTCGTCGCTGAGCGTGACGTGCGCGCGCAGCCGGCGCGCGTCGAACCACTCGGCCAGCCCGCCGTGCAGGCGCACGTACGGCTGGCCGCTCGCGTGGTTGAGGATCTCGCAGGCGCGCCACGTCATCGGCATGCGCATGCCCAGCCCGATCGCCTTGGAGAACGACTCCTTGGCCGAGAAGCGCGTGGCGAGGAACGCCAGGCCGCGCTGCGCCGAACGGGCGCGCCGCGCGTGGTACACGCGCAGCTCGTCGGGCCCCAGCACGCGCTCGGCGAAGCGCTCGCCGCGCCGCTCGAGCGTGGCGGCGACGCGACGCAGGTCGACGATGTCGGTGCCGATGGCGTAGACGCCCACGGGGCCTCAGCGGGCGAACGCGCGCTGGATGCAGCGCTGGTAGTCGCGCACCGTCTCGGCGTAACCGAGCTCGAGCGCGTCCGCGATCAGCGCGTGGCCGATCGAGACCTCCTGGACGCCGGGCACGGCGCGCAGGAAGTCGGCGAGATTGTCGCGGTTGAGGTCGTGCCCGGCGTTCAGCCCCAGGCCGGTGGCCAGCGCCGCCTCGCCGGCGCGCACGAAGCGCGCGAGCACGTCGGCCTGCGCCGGCGTGCCGTGGGAGCGCGCGTAGGCCTCGGTGTAGAGCTCGACGCGGTCGGCACCGGCGGCGCGTGCGTGCACCATCGCCTCGGGAAGCGGGTCCATGAACAGGCTCACGCGCACGCCCAGCGCGTGGCACTCCTCGATCAGCGGGCGCAGCGCGTCGGCGTCGGCAGGCAGGTTCCAGCCGTGGTCGGACGTGAACTGCCCCTCGGTGTCGGGCACGAAGGTGGCCTGCTGCGGCCGGACGGCGCGCACGAAGTCCATCAGGTTGTGCAGCGGGTTGCCTTCGATGTTGTACTCGGCGTGCGGGTGCGCACGCAGCAGTTCGGCGAGTTCGTGCACGTCGTGCGCGCGGATGTGGCGACCGTCGGGGCGGGGGTGCACGGTGATGCCCTGGGCACCGGCGTCGAGCACGATCGTCGCCGCGCGCGTGACGCTGGGGATGCCGAGGTGGCGCGTGTTGCGCAGCAGCGCGACCTTGTTCAGGTTCACCGACAGCGCGGTGCGTGCGTCGCGGGCGGACGCTTCGGGGGCGACGAGCGGATTCATCGGACGGGCACAGGCATCGGTCAGGACCGGGGAGTGGCGGCGAGCCGCTGCAGCTCGCGCACCAGGTCACGCGTGCGCAGCGACGGCGTGCCCAGATGATAGTGAAGCACCGCGCGCAACATCGTGCGCAGCGGCGCGCTGTGCGCGCGGCATGCGGCCTGCAGCACCTCGACGCCGCGCGTGTCGAGCGCGGACTGCAGGGTCACCCAGGCGAGGCCGGGCAGCGAAGCGCCGTGGCCTTCGCCTTCGACCAGCCCGGCTTCGGCGCGCAACGCGTAGGCGGCGCGCGGCTGCAGCGGCTGCTGCGTCGGCGTGACTGCCGCGAGGTCCGGCAGCAGGCCGATCTCGCGCAGCAGCACCAGCTCGAAGGCGCGCAGCGCCGCCTGCGCCGCGGCCTCGTCGGCGTCGAGCGAGGCCAGCGTGCCGGCGTAGGCGTCGAACAACGCCGCATGTGCGTCGTGTCGCGCGAGCAGCTTCATCAGCAGCTCGTTGAGGTAGAACCCCGCGAGCAGCGCGGCACCGCCGGTCAGCGGCACGCCGCCGGCCCACTCGGCGGCGCGCAGCGGGTGGACCTCGGCGGACGCCTCGTCGTCGGCCGCGCCGCGGCCGAGCGTGACGGCGAGCCGCTGGAAAGGCAGCAGCACCGGGCGCAGCTGCGACGTCGGCCGCTTCGCGCCCTTGGCGGCGACGACCACGCGGCCGAGCTCGCGCGTGAACAGGTCGACGATCAGGCTCGACTCGCTCCAGTCCCAGCGGTGCAGCACGTAGGCCGCCAGCGGCGCGGCGGCGGTGCGGCGCGATCGGGTCATGCCGCGCTCACTCGTAGCCGTAGCTGCGCAGGTGTTCCTCGCTGTCGGCCCAGCCCGAGCGCACCTTGACCCACAGCTCGAGGTGCACCTTGGCGTCGAGCAGGCGCTCGAGGTCGTGCCGCGCCTCGGTGCCGATGCGCTTGATGCGCTCGCCGCCCTCGCCGATGACCATCGCCTTGTGCGCGTCACGCTCGACGACGATGGTCGCGGCGATGCGGCGCAGCGTGCCGTCCTCCTCGAACTTGTCGATCACCACCGTCGACGCGTACGGCAGCTCGTCGCCGGTCAGGCGGAACAGCTTCTCGCGCACGATCTCGCTGGCCAGGAAGCGTTCGCTGCGGTCGGTGAGGTGGTCGGGGTCGTGGTACCAGGGCTGCTCGGGCAGGTACGGGCGCACGATGCCGAGCAGGCGCTCGACGTCGGCCGGCTTCCTCGCCGACAACGGCACGAACTCGGCGAAGTCGGCGCGCTCGCCCATGCTCTTGAGCCACGGCAGCAGCTCGCCCTTGCGCTGCACCGCGTCGACCTTGTTCGCCACCAGCAGCACCGGCTTGCCCTGCAACGCGTCGCCTTGCAGCAGCGCGAGCACCTTCGCGTCGTCGAGGCCGAAGCGCCCCGCCTCGACGACGAACAGCACGACGTCGACGTCGGCCAGCGACGCGATCACCGTGCGGTTGAGCGTGCGCGACAGCGTCGAGCCGTGGCGCGTCTGGAAGCCGGGCGTGTCGACGAAGACGAACTGCGCGTCGCCCTCGGTGCGCACGCCGGTGATGCGGTGGCGCGTGGTCTGCGCCTTGCGCGACGTGATGCTGACCTTCTGCCCGACGAGCGCATTGAGCAGCGTCGACTTGCCGACGTTGGGTCGGCCGACGATGGCCACCAGCCCGCAGCGCTGCGCGGGCGTGGTGTGCGGCGATTCGATCGAGGTCATGCGCGGCGCCGGCCCTGCCCGCGCGCGATGGGCGCCCGCCCGAGGCGCGCAGTCCGGCCGTCAGCGTGGAGGCTCAACTTCTCAGCGGTCCGCCCGCCCGGTCGCTGGCCTTGAGCGTGTCGAGCATGCGCCGCGCGGCCTCCTGCTCGGCGGCGCGGCGCGAGCGCCCGCGCCCCTGCTCGGCCAGGCCCAGCGTGGCCACCGCGCACTCGACTTCGAAGGTCTGCGCGTGCGCCTGTCCGCGCGTGGCGACGATGCGGTAGGCGGGCACCGGCAGCTTGCGCGCCTGCAGCCACTCCTGCAGCTCGGTCTTGGCGTCCTTGCTCCAGCTGTCGGCGTCGGTGCCGGCGATCAGTTCACCGAACAGCCGCCGCACCAGCGACTGCGCCGGCTCGAAGCCGCCATCGAGAAACACCGCGCCGATCAGCGCCTCGAGCGCGTCGGCGAGGATCGACGGGCGCTGCGCGCCGCCGCCGCGCGCCTCGCCGTCGGACAACCGCAGCACGTCCGGCAGGCCCAGAGCGAGCGCAATGCGGTGCAGGCTGTCCTCGCGCACCAGATGCGCGCGCACGCGCGTCAGGTCGCCCTCGTCGGAGCCGGCGAAACGCTCGTACAGCTGCGCCGACACCGCGGCGCTGAGCACCGCGTCGCCGAGGAACTCCAGGCGTTCGTTGTGGTCGGCGCCGAAGCTGCGGTGGGTCACCGCCCGCACCAGCAGCGGCGGCTGCGCGAAGCGGTGGCCGAGGCGCTGCTGCAGGGCTTCGAGTCGCGGGTCCATGCGGGGCGGGGGCGCCGGCGCGGCGCTCAGCGCGAGCGCCCTTCGTACTTGATGAGCAGGAACACCGGCGCCATCAGCTCGACTTCCTTGTCGTAGGCGAAGCGGATGACCACGCGGTCGTTCTCCTTCGTCACCTCGAGGTCCTTGCCCGAGATCGACGAGATCGAGTACTCGATCTCCTTCTGCTTCTCGAACGCGGCGCGGATCTCGGGCACGGTGGTCGCGCCCTCGGTGGCGATCTTGTTGACCGCGCGCTGGATCGTCAGGTACTCGTTCACCGTGGGCACCACGCGCAGCGCGACGAGTGCCACGAAGCCGACGACGATGGCCCACAACAGCAACCCGATGAGCGAGATGCCGCGCTGCCGCGCGCCCCGACGACCCCCTCCTGCGTGCATGCCCGATCTCCCCTGCTCAGTGGAAACGCCCGATGCGTCCGAGGTTACCGAAATTCATCCACACGAAGAAGGCCTTGCCGACGATGTTGCGGTCCGGCACGAAGCCCCAGTAGCGCGAATCCTGCGAATTGTCACGGTTGTCGCCGAGCACGAAGTAGTGCCCGGATGGCACCGTGCAGGTCACGCCCTCGGCGCTGTAGCGGCAGGCGTCGCGGTGCGGGAACGAGGCGACCGCCGGAATGAAGCCCGGACGATCCCTGTCGACGAGGATGCGGTGCTCGACCTCGCCGAGCTTCTCCGAGAACTGCAACGCGTAGCGCATGCTGTCGTCGTCGTAGAACTCGGGCAGCGGCGTCAGCGGCACCTCGACGCCGTTGATCGCCAGTCGCTTGTTCAGGTAGCTGACCTCGTCACCGGGCAGGCCGGCGATGCGCTTGATGTAGTCGACGCGCGGGTCGACGGGGTAGCGGAACACGATCACGTCGCCGCGCTGCGGCTCGTGGTTGTCGACGACCTTCGTGTTGACCACCGGAAGGCGGATGCCGTAGTGGAACTTGTTGACCAGGATCAGGTCGCCGATGGCCAGCGTCGGGATCATCGACCCCGACGGGATCTTGAACGGTTCGAACAGGAACGAGCGCAGCAGGAACACCGCGACGATGACCGGGAACAGGCCGGCGGTCCAGTCGAGCCACCAGGGCTGCGCGAGCACGCGCTGGCGCGCCTCGGAGAGGTCGCCGTCGACCTTGTCGATGCCCATCCTCCTCAGTTCGGCGCGGCGCTGCGCGTCCTGCTGCTCCAGGCGCGCCGCGGCGGCCACGCGTGCCGGCTTGAAGTGCAGCTTCTCGGCCAGCCAGTAGGCGAAGGTGACGAGCGACAGCAGCAGCAGCAGCAGCGCGAAGTTGCCGACCCAGTAGCCCATGAACCAGCCACCCAGGTAGATGGCCAGGGCGCCGTACAGCACCGCGGTGAGGGAACTCATCAGTCTTCGACCTGGAGGATGGCCAGGAAGGCCTCTTGCGGCACCTCGACGGTGCCGATCTGCTTCATGCGCTTCTTGCCGGCCTTCTGCTTCTCGAGCAGCTTGCGCTTGCGCGTGATGTCGCCGCCGTAGCATTTTGCCAGCACGTTCTTGCGCAGCGCCTTGATGTTCTCGCGCG
>CAZUBF010000156.1:0-7903 GCA_964618555.1 uncultured Azohydromonas sp. | reverse complement strand
GGCCGCCGCGGATCCGGCTTCGCCGGTCCGCTGGCGGCGCCCCCTCGAGGGGGAGCGCCGAAGGCGCTGCGGGGGTGGTTCATTTCAGATCACCTCGATGGTGGCGCGCATCACGTCGTGCGCGGCGCCGCAGTAGACGGTGCAGGTCACCAGGTAGCGGCCGGTGCGCTCGAAGCGCATGTCGACTTCGGTGATGCGCCCGGGGCGCAGCCGCAGCATGCGCGCGCCGCGGCCGAACTGGATCGATGCGCCGTGCGACACGTCCATCGTCATCAGCCTGAAGCGGTAGTCCTGGCCGGCGTCGAGCCGCAGCGCGGCGGGCAGGTAGTACCAGCGCCCGGCGATCATCGGCACCTCGATCGCGCCGCCGTCGACCGCGTCGTGCATCGCCGCCGCGGCCTCGTTCGTCTCGGCCATCGCGTGGCTGTGGCTGGCATCGTGCGCCACTTCGGCCTGTGCGTGGCCGTGGCCGGTGTCGTGCAACGGCGCTTGGCCGTGCATCGCGTCACGGCGCGGGTAGACGACGCCGTCGCTTTGCCGGTGGCGGGCGATGAAACGCTCGGTCTCGGCGCGAAACGCGTCGGCGTCGGGTGCCTGCGGCGCCGGCGCTTGCGCGCCATGCATGTCGCCGTGGCCGGCACCGTGCGCGTCGCCATGCCCGGCGTCGGTGGCGCCGTGGTCGTCGCCGCCGTGGCGCAGGCCCAGCAGTGCCCACGGCGCGGGCGCCGCGCCGTAGGCGGCCCACAGCGCGTACAGGCCGACGCCGCCGAAACCCGCGGTGGCGATGAAGCCGCGGCGCGTCGTCCAGTGGGCGCGCGGCGTCGGTGGCTTGGTCGTCTCGTTCATCGTCGCGCTCCGGCAGGTCAAGGCCGCGCCGGCGGCGCTCCCATGCGGTCGATCATCATCTGCATCATCGACTGCATCATCTCGATGCGCTTTTCCATCATCTGGATGCGCGCCGACATGTCGCCGGCGCCACCGGCCATCGGACCGCCGCGCATGCCGCCAGGGCCCATGCCCATGCCACCGCCCATGCCCATGCCACCCATGCCGCCCATCCCGCCCATCAGCGCCATGCCTTCGCGCATCAGCTTGTGGTGCTCGGCCATCAGCGCTTGGCGCTCCTCGGGGGTGCGCGCGCGCGCCATCTTGTCGTGCATCTCGCGCATCGCCTTCATGTGCGCATCCATCGCGGCGAGGCGCTCGCCGGTGGCCGGTGCCGACGCGGCCTCGCTCGGGTGGTGGGCGGCGTGGTCGGCCGGTGGCGTCTGGGCGTTCGCCGCGAGCGCCGCAGCGGCGGCGACGGCAAGCAAGGCATGACGGATCGTGGACATCGTTGCAAGCTCCTACGGGGTCGAGGGTGGGCGCGATGGCGCCGGCGGTGAAGCCTCGGCGGCGGGCCCGCGGGGTGGTGCCGAGGCGCGAATGCGGCGCCGCGGCGCGCAGGTTCACAACTGCGGCCACGGCGCGCCGCGGCTGGCTAAATCGTCAGTCGCAGGAAGGCGATCGCCAACGGCACGCGAGGCGGCGGCGGTGCGGCAACACCGCGCCAGCGGCGTTCGCCGGGCCAAGGTGGCGCCAGGGCGGCCGACGCCACCGAGGGTGGCAAGATCGTCGCGAGGTCGTGCAGCGCCGTCTTGGCCACGCCGCCTTGCGCGGTATCGCAAAAACTCAGGCAGGCCTGCTGCGACACGATGACCACGTGCTCGTCGCCATCGATGGCGACCGACGCGTCATGGTGCAGCGCCACGTCGCTGAGGCGCGCGGGCTGTACGACGCAAGCCTGCGCCCACGCGGTGCCGATCGCGAACAGCCACGCGAACAGCATCGCCCGGGCGATGCCACGCGTGCGGCTCATGCGCCAATCCCCAGACATGATCGGCATGACTCGGCATCTGGGTGAAAGTTTCGCGTCGCCGTCGGACGTCATGCGTCAACCCTCGGCAGTTTGAGTTCGATCAAACTTGTCAGCACGCGACCAACGCGACGCAATCCAGTGACGGTTCTTGTGTCGCGTGGCCTGACCGAGCGGTCGCTATGTCAGTGCTGGCGCCGACTGCGTCGCACGCGGCAGGCACGTAGACATGCCCCGCGCAGCCACCGGTCGAAGGGTGTCGCATCGCGAAGGATCGTGTGCGACGCCGGTACCCGGTCGCCGAGTCGCCGACCATGCGCTCGGTCACCGGCAGCGAAGCGCATCGCCGCCGCGCAGCGGTCGCGCCTCAGCGGGCGACGTCGACCACCGTGCGTCCACGCACCCGGCCGTCGAGCATGCGCGGCGCGTTGTCGATCGCCTCGCTGAGGCCGATCTCGACCGTCATCGCGTCGAGCTTCTCCGCGTCGAGGTGGCGTGCCAACAGCGCCCAGGCCTGCTCGCGCTCGGCGTTGGGCACCAGAACGCTGTTGATGCCGTACAGCGTGACGCCGCGCAGGATGAACGGCATCACGGTGGCCGGTAGGTCGCTGCCCTGTGCCAGCCCGCACGCGGCCACCGCGCCGCGGTAGCGCGTCTGCGCGCAGGCGTTGGCCAGCGTGTGGCTGCCCACCGTGTCGACGACGCCGGCCCAGGCCTCTTTCTGCAGCGGCTTGCCGGGCTGCGCCAGCGCGGCGCGGTCAACGATGCGCGCCGCACCCAGGCTGTGCAGGTAGGCCGCCTCCTGCGGCCGGCCGGTCGACGCGACCGCCGGGTAGCCCAGGCTGCCCAGCAGCGCGAGTGCGATCGAGCCGACGCCGCCGGCCGCACCGGTGACCAGCACCTCGCCGTCGCCGGGCGCAAGGCCATGGCGCTGCAGCGCCATGACGCACAGCGCGGCGGTCACGCCGGCGGTGGCGACGGCCATCGCGCTGCGCGCGGTGAACGGCGGCGGGATGCGCAGCAGCCAGCCGGGGTCCACGCGCGCCTTCTGCGCCAGCCCGCCCCAGTGGCTCTCGCCCAGGCCCCAGCCGGTGACGACGACCGCGTCGCCGGGTCGCCAGTCGGCGCTGCGGCTGGCGGCGACGGTGCCCGCCAGGTCGATGCCCGGCACCATCGGCCAGCTGCGCACGATCGCGCCGCGGCCGGTGATCGCCAGCGCGTCCTTGTAGTTCAGCGTCGAGTACGCGACGTCGACCGTCACGTCGCGATCGGGCAGGCTCGACTCGTCGAGCGCGGTCAGCTCGGCGTGCGTGCGGCCGTCGTCGCCGCGCGTCAGCAAGATGGCCTCGAACATCGGCGGACTCCTTCGGGCGGGGTCGCGCATGATCCCATGGCACGCGCCGCGCTGGCATAGCATCGACGCATGCTCACACCCGAACAGCTGCTGGCCTTCCTCGCGGCCGCCGTGCTCGTCACCGCGTCGCCGGGGCCCGACAACCTGATGGTGCTCGGCGTCGGCATGTCGCGGGGGCGCCGGCACGGCGTCGCGTTCGGGCTGGGCTGCGCGCTGGGCTGCCTGAGCCACACCGCGCTGGCGGCGGCCGGCGTCGGCGCGCTGCTCGCGGCGTCGCCGCTGGCGTTCACGCTGCTCAAGGTGGCCGGCGGCGCGTACCTGGTGTGGCTCGGCGTGCAGGCGCTGCGCAGCCGCGGCGGCGTGCGCGTCGGCGACGCGGGTGCGACCGGGCCGTCGCTGACCGGGCTGTTCGTGCGAGGCGTGGTGGCCAACGCGATCAACCCCAAGGTGGTGCTGTTCTTCCTGTCGTTCCTGCCGCAGTTCGTCGACACCGGCCGCGGCGGCGTGGCCGCGCAGGTCGCCGCGCTGGGCGTCGTGTTCACGCTGCAGGCGGCGCTGCTGTTCGGGCTGCTGGGCTGGTTCGCCGGCACGGTCGGCCAGTGGCTGACGGCGCGGCCGCGCGCCGGACTGTGGCTGGACCGGCTGGCGGGGGCGATCTTCGTCGGCCTGGGGCTGCGGCTGATCGCGTCGCGTTGAGCGCGTCGGCCACGCGAGGGGCGCGGATTGCACCGGCCAGCGCCGCCGATGCCCGGGCGGCGGCCGCGGGCCCGCGGGGCCCTCAGCCGAGCGCGTCGTCGACCACCTCGACCCAATGCCTCACCGGCAGCGGCGTGCCGCTTTGCAGGTGCTGGATGCAGCCGATGTTGGCGCTGACGATGACCTGCGGCTCCAGCGGCGCCAGGTGCCCCAGCTTGCGGTCGCGCAGCGCATACGCCAGCGCCGGCTGCAGCACGCTGTAGGTGCCGGCCGATCCGCAGCACAGGTGGCTCTCCTGCGCCGCGACCTGCACGTCGAAGCCCAGCGCACGCAGCCCCTGCTCGACGCCGCCGCGCAGCTGCTGGCCGTGCTGCAGCGTGCAAGGCGGGTGGAACGCCAGGCGCTTCGGCGGCGGGCCCGTGCGCCGCGCCGGCGCGGCTTCCGCCGCGTGCGCCAGCCGCTCCTGCAGGGCCGGCAGCAGGTCGGGCAGCAGCTCGCTGAGGTCCTTCGTCAGCTCGGCGATGCGCCGCGCGCGGTCGGCGTAGGCGCCGTCGTGCGCCAGCGCGTGGCCATAGTCCTTCACCGTGACGCCGCAGCCCGAGGCGTTCATCACGATCGCCTCGATCTCGCCGCGCTGCACGTAGGGCCACCAGGCGTCGACGTTGCGGCGCATGTCGGCCAGGCCGCCGTCGTGGTCGTTCAGGTGCGTGCGGATCGCACCGCAGCAGCCGGCGCCGTCGGCGACGACGGCCTGGATCCCCGCGGCGTCGAGCACGCGCGCGGTGGCGGTGTTGATGCCCGGCATCATCGCCGGCTGCACGCAGCCGGCCAGCAGCAGCACCTTGCGCGCATGTTCGCTCGCGGGCCAGGCGCGCGCGGTCGTGCCGGCCGGCACCTTCGCCTTCAGCGTCGACGGCAGCAGCGGGCGCACGAGCTGGCCGATCTTCATCGCCGGCGCGAACAGCGGCGAGGTCAGCCCTTCCTTGAGCAGCCAGCGCACCGCGCGCTCGCCGGCCGGGCGGTCGACGCGCTGCTCGACGATGTGCCGGCCGATGTCGACCAGCCGGCCGTACTGCACGCCGCTCGGGCAGGTGGTCTCGCAGTTGCGGCAGGTCAGGCACCGGTCGAGGTGCAGCTGCGTCTTGCGCGTGACGGGCGCCCCTTCGAGCACCTGCTTCATCAGGTAGATGCGCCCGCGCGGGCCGTCGAGCTCGTCGCCGAGCAGCTGGTACGTGGGGCAGGTGGCGGTGCAGAAGCCGCAGTGCACGCACTTGCGCAGGATCGCCTCGGCCGCCTGGCCTTCGCGGGTGGACTTGAACTCTTCGGCCAGCGCGGTCTGCATGGAAGGTGCGGTCAGAGGAAACGAAAGGCCAGCGGCAGCAGCAGCGCGGCGAGCACCACCTGCAGCCCCAGCGCGAGGCCGGCGTAGGCGCCGGCGTCGGCGTCGACCTGCAGCGCACGCGCCGCGCCGATACCGTGCGACGCGGTGCCCAGCGCGAAGCCGCGCACCGCCGGCGGCGCGACGCGCAGCGCGTCGAACAGGTACTTCGCGCTGACCGCGCCGACCAGCCCGGTCAGCACGGCGAACGCCGCGGCCAGCGCCGGGATGCCGCCGATCTGTTCGGCGATGCCCATCGCCACCGGCGCGGTCACCGACTTCGGCGCCAGCGACATCACCACCTCGCGCGGCAGGTCGAGCGCCCAGCCCATGCCGACGGCAGCCGCCGCCGCGGCGCCACCGCCGGCCAGCGCCGCGAACACGATCGGGCCGGCGCGACGGCGCAGCTCGGCGCGGCGCTGCCACAGCGGCCAGGCCAGCGCGACCACCGCGGGACCGAGCAGGAAGTGGATGAACTGCGCGCCCGAGAAGTACGTCGGGTAGGGCGTGCCGCTGGCCAGCAGCAGCAGCGCGAGCACGAGCACGGTGGCCAGCACCGGGTTGGCCCACGGCGGGTGGCCCAGCCGCTGCGCCGCCATCTGCGCGACGACGTAGACGCCGAGCGTCGCCGTGAGGCCGAACAGCGGCGTGGCCGACAAGTACACCCACAGTTCGACGAAGCTTTGCACGGTGGTCCCTCAGGCCGCCCGCGCGCGCGGCAGCAGCGCGCGCAGCACGAGCGCGGTGACGACCAGGCCGACCCAGGTCGACAGCACGACCACCACCGCCATGCGCACGCCGTGGCGCGCGATCAGCTCGAGGTGCACGACGACGCCGACGCCCACCGGCACGAACAGCAGCGACAGGTGCGTCAGCAGCACCTCGGCAGCGGCCTGCACCGGCCGGCGCAACGCGTCGACGTTGAGCAGCCCCCACAGCAGCAGCAGCCCCACCACCGGGCCGGGCAGCGGCGCCTGCGTCAGGCGCACCAGCACCTCGCCGGCCGACTGGCACAGCAGCAGCAACGCGAGGCCCCGCAGCGCGTCCATCGTCGGTGCGCTTCAGAGCCCGGGCACCAGGCGGCCGCGGTTGAACACGCGGTCGGGGTCGAACGCGGCCTTCAGCTCGCGGTGGATGCGCGCCAGCGCCGGAGACAGCGGCGCGAACACGCCGGCCGAGCGGTCGCCGCCGCGGAACATCGTCGCGTGGCCGCCGGCCGCAGCGGCGGCGCCCCGCACCGTGTCGGCCGGCGAGTCGGTGACCAGCCAGCGCTGCGCGCCGCCCCACTCGACCAGCGGATCGCCGGCCAGCGCCAGCGGCGGCGTGGTCGGCGGCAACGACAGCCGCCACAGCGTCGCGCCGGCGTCGACCGCCGAGCGCGCAGCGGCGAAAAACTCGTCGCGCTGGTCGCGCAGCCCGTCCCAGAACGCGTCGGCCAGCGCCGGGTCGACCGCCTCGCCGCCGAGCTGCTCGGCGGCCGCCTGCACCGCCGCGGCCGCACCCGACAGCCGCAGCGCCAGCGTGCCGCGCCACCAGGCGCTGGCGTTGAGCGGCAGCGGCTGGCCACCCCAGGCGTTGAGCCGGCCGATCGCCTGCGCCTGGTCGAACTCGAAGCGCAGCGTCGCGGTGGCCGGCGGCCGCGGCAGCACCTTCAGCGAGACCTCGCAGATCACGCCGAGCACGCCGAGCGAGCCGGCGAGCAGGCGCGAGACGTCGTAGCCGGCGACGTTTTTCATCACCTGACCGCCGAAGCTCAGCAACTCGCCGCGGCCGTTGAGCATCGTCGCGCCGAGCACGTAGTCGCGCACGCCGCCCGCCGCCGCACGCGCCGGGCCGGCCAGCCCCGCGGCGACCATGCCGCCCACCGTCGAGTCGGCGCCGAACCGTGGTGGCTCGAACGGCAGGCACTGCCCCTGCTCGGCCAGCGCGGCCTCGAGCTCGGCCAGCGGCGTGCCGGCGCGCACGGTGACCACCAGCTCGCTGGGTTCGTGGCTGCTGATGCCGGCGAGTTCGCGCAGGTCCAGCGGCTGGCCCTCCGGCAAGCCGCCGTAGAAGGCCTTGGTGCCGCCGCCGCGGATGTCGAGCGCGGCGCCCTGCGATCGCGCAGTGCGCACCTGGTCGATGAGGCGTGCCAGGGCCTGGTCCATCTCATGCCCCCCGCGCGTCTTGCGAAGTGGCCTTCACCTTGCCCGGACGCGAGCCAACGGCCGAAGCGGAACCGGCTGCACCGGGCCGCTGGCGGCGCCCCCTGGGGGAAGGCGCCGAAGGCGCTTCGGGGGGGACCATCAGAACCGCTCCAGCTCGGGGAACGGCAGCAGGCCTTTCCTCACGTGCATCTTGCCGTACTCGGCGCAGCGGGCCAGCGTGGGCACCACCTTGCCCGGGTTCAGCAGCCCGGCGGGGTCGAAGGCGCGCTTGAGCGCGCGCATCTGCTCGAGCTCCTCGGGGCTGAACTGCACGCACATCGAGCTGAGCTTCTCGATGCCCACGCCGTGCTCGCCGGTGACGGTGCCGCCCAGGCGCACGCTGGTCTCGAGGATGTCGGCGCCGAACAGCTCGCAGCGGCGCAGCTGGTCGGGGTCGTTGGCGTCGAACAGGATCAGCGGGTGCAGGTTGCCGT
>CAZUBF010000155.1:0-7966 GCA_964618555.1 uncultured Azohydromonas sp. | reverse complement strand
CGGCGCACGTGGTGGCGGTCCTCGGCGATGTTGGCCAGGTGGCTGAAGTAGCTGAACGCGCGCACCACGCTGACCGCCTGCTCGACCGACAGGTTCTTCAGCAGCCGGTCGAGCGCCTTGCCGGCGGCGGCGTCGCGCTTGAGCCGGTACGCCACCGACAGCTGGCGGATGCGCTCGACGAGCGCGAAGGCCTCGGCGCCCTCCTGCTCGCGGATCACGTCGCCGAGGATGCGTCCGAGCAGGCGGATGTCGTCCATCAGCGGGCGGTTCTTCGCCGCGGCGTCGTCGCGGCGGCGGGAGGCGGTGGGGCGGGGCATGTCGCGGGTCGGGGGTCGGGGGTCGCACGGGCGATGCTAACGGGCGCCGCGCCGCGCCGCTGCGCTGCGGTGTCGTCGAGCCGGGCCCGACCATAATCCGGCGCATGAGCCAGACCCCCGTGATCATCGCCACGCGTGAAAGCCGCCTTGCGCTGTGGCAGGCCGAGCACGTGCGCACGCTGCTGCGCGAGCGTTTCGGCGTCGGCGTCGACTTGCTGGGCATGACCACGCGCGGCGACCAGATCCTCGACCGCACGCTGTCGAAGGTGGGCGGCAAGGGGCTGTTCGTCAAGGAACTCGAGACCGCGCTCGAAGACGGACGCGCGCACCTGGCGGTGCATTCGCTGAAGGACGTGCCGATGGCGCTGCCCGACGGCTTCGTGCTCGCCGCGGTGCTCGTGCGCGAGGACCCGCGCGACGCCTTCGTCAGCGCGCGCTTCGAGTCGCTCGACGCGCTGCCCGCCGGTGCGGTGGTCGGCACGTCGAGCCTGCGCCGCGAGGTGCAGCTGCGCGCGCGGCGCCCCGACCTGCGCATCGAGCCGCTGCGCGGCAACCTCGACACGCGGCTGCGCAAGCTCGACGATGGCGGCTACGACGCGATCGTGCTCGCCGCCGCCGGGCTCGTGCGCCTCGGCCTCGCGTCGCGCATCCGCGCGTGCTTCGAAGTCGACCAGATGCTGCCCGCCGCCGGCCAGGGCGCGCTGGGCATCGAGCTGCGCGAGGATGCGCTGGCGCTGCGCGAGCGCGTCGCGACGCTCACGCACGCGCCGACCTGGCTGGCCACGCATGCCGAGCGGGCGGTGTCGCGCGCGCTCGGCGGCAGCTGCAGCGTGCCGCTGGCGGCGCACGCGCACTTCGACGGCGACCTGCTGCGCCTGGACGCGTTGCTCGGCGACGCGCAGCGTGCGGGCCGCCCGTTGCTGCGCGCGCGCGTCGAGTCGCCGGTCGCCGGCACGGCGCAGGCCGAGGCGCTGGGCGAGCAGGCGGCGCACGCGCTGCGCGTGCAGGGCGCCGCCGACTACCTCGCCTCGGCCGGTTGACGCGCGTGTCGACGATGCGCGTGCTGGTCACGCGGCCACAGCCGCAGGCCGACGAGTGGGTGCAGCGCTTGCGCGAGGCCGGGTTCGACGCCGTCGCGCTGCCGCTGCTGGGCATCGAGGCCGCTGGCGACCCGGCACCCGTCGACGCCGCGTGGCGCGCGCTCGCTGCCCGCGCACCGGCGATGGCGGTGTTCGTCAGCCCGAACGCGGTCGAGCAGTTCTTCGCCCGCCGGCCCGCCGGCGTCGCCTGGCCGGCGGGCGTGACGGCGGCGGCGCCGGGGCCCGGCACGGCGCAGGCGCTGCGCTCGCACGGGTTGCCGCCGGCCTGGGTGGCGCAGCCCGCGGCCGACGCGCCGCAGTTCGACTCCGAGGCGCTGTGGGCGCGACTGCGCGAACGCGACTGGCGCGGCGCGCAGGTGCTGATCGTGCGCGGCGACGGCGGGCGCGACTGGCTCGCCGAGACCTTGCGCGCCGCCGGTGCCGAGGTGACCTTCGTGCAGGCGTACCGACGCGGCGCACCGCAGCCGACCGCCGTCGAGCGTGCGCGGCTCGCCCAGGCGCTGGCCGCCCCGGGCGGGCACCTGTGGCTGTTCAGCAGCTCCGAGGCGGTGGGCCACCTGCGCGCGCTCGCGCCGCAGGCGGCGTGGCACGGCACGACGGCGCTGTGCTCGCACCCGCGCATCGCCGAGGCGGCGCGCGCACTCGGCGTCGGCCGCGTGCACGAAGTGCGCCCGGCGTTCGACGCGGTCGTGCTCGCGCTGCGCGAGCGCACGGCCGACTGAGCCGGGCTGCGCGCGTTGGTGACAATCGCGTGATGGACACGACCCGACAGGCGATCACCCCCGAGCTGCGGCGTTGGATCGTCGAGCAGGCCCGCGCCGGACAGCCCCCCGACGGCGTTCTCGCGGCGATGCGCGCGAGCGGCTGGCACGAGGACGTCGCGATCGCGGCGATCGAGCAGACGCTGCAGGACTTCCTGCACGAGCAGGGCATCGCCGCGCCGGTGCCGGTGCCGGCGCCCGTCCTGGAAGGCTCGCCTTCGGTGGTGCGCGCCGGCGACCGCGACGTGCAGGTGCTGCTGCAGATGGCGCTGCCACGCGTGGTGGTGTTCGGGGGTCTGCTGAGCGCGGCCGAGTGCGAGCAGCTCATCGAGATCGCACGCCCGCGGCTGGCGCGCTCGGAAACCGTGCAGCAGGTCACCGGCGGCAGCGAGGTCCACGCGGCGCGCACCAGCCGCGGGATGTTCTTCCAGCGCGGCGAGAACGAGGCCGTCGCGCGCGTCGAGCGGCGCATCGCCGAGCTGCTGCGCTGGCCGCTGGACCACGGCGAGGGGCTGCAGGTGCTGCACTACGGACCCGGCGCCGAGTACCAGCCGCACCACGACTACTTCGACCCGGCGCAGCCGGGCACGCCGACCATCCTCAAGCGCGGCGGCCAACGCGTGGGCACGGTGGTGATGTACCTGAACACGCCGTCGCGCGGTGGCGGCACGACCTTCCCCGACGTCGGGCTCGAGGTCGGCGCGGTGCGCGGCAACGCGGTGTTCTTCAGCTACGACCGCGCGCACCCGTCGACGAAGACGCTGCACGGCGGCGCGCCGGTGGTCGAGGGCGAGAAGTGGGTCGCGACGAAGTGGCTGCGCGAACGCGTGTTCACCTGAGGGCGGGCCGGCGCGATCACGCCGACGTCGTGACCGCTCGCATGCCGACCGCCGCGAACCACGACAGCGCCAGCGCGGCGGCCACCGGCCAGGCGTAGCGCCTGCCGCCGGCGGCCCAGGCGACGACGCTGCGCACCACGGTGTTGGTGCCGATCGCCGCGAGGATCGCCAGCGTCGCGGTGTCGACCGCGAGCCGGCCGTCGTGCACCAGCGCGCCCAGCGCGACGATCCCCGACTGCGCGTCGGCCAGCCCCGACAGCGCGCTGCCCGCCAGCGCGCCGGCGTCGCCGAAACGCGTCTGCGCGGCGCTGACCAGCATCGTCACCGCGGTCAGCAGCAGCGCGACGATGCCGGCTTCGCGCACGCGCAGCGGCCCGTCGTCGGCGGCGCGCGGCGACGGCGCATCGCCGTCGGGCGGGCCGCGGCGCGCCAGCAGCACGGCCGTCGCCACCGCGGCCAGCGCGCCGGCGCCCGCGACCGGCCAGAACGATGCGGCAGCGGCCGGCGCGACCGCGGCGAGCATCAGCGCGGCCTGCACCCAGGTCGCGGCGCTCGACATCACCGCGCCGCCCTGCGCGAGCGCGGTCGTCGCCGGGGCGCGCCGCGCCTGCGCGCCCATCGATGCGACGGTGGCGGTGCTCGAGACGAAGCCCGAGGCGAATCCCGACAGCAGCAGCCCGCGCCGCGCGCCGAGCAGGCGCAGCGCGACGTGGCCCGCGGCCTGCAGCAGCAGGACCAGCAGCATCAGCGCCGCCAGCGTGTGCGCACGCAGGCCCGCGAGCCACGGCAGCGGCTCGCGCGGCAGCAGCGGCAGCACGACCAGCGCCAGCGCGGCGAGCAGCAGCAGGTCGTGCAGTTCGGCGTCGCTGAGCACGCGCGTCGCGAAGCGGTGCAGGCGGGTGCGTGCGACCAGCAGCACCGCCAGCGCGACCGCCGACCCGGCGGCCACCGCCGGCTGCGACACGGCGAGCACGCCGATGGCGTAGGTCACCACCAGCGCCAGCTCGGTGGTCATGCCCGGGTCGTCCGATGGCGAGCGCGCGTAGGCGATGGCCGCCAGCGCGACGACGGCGAGCGCGCCGATCGCCACCAGCCAGCCCGGCCGCGTGCCGCCGTCGGCCAACTGCGCCAGCGCGCCGCCGAGTGCGGCGATCGAGAAGGTGCGGATGCCCGCGGCGTGGCGCTGCGCGCCGCGGCCCTTGCGCCGCTCGCGCTCGAGCCCGACGAGCAGTCCGGCGCCCAGCGCGACGGCCAGGGCGATCGCGGCGTCGGCCGCCGGCGCTGCGTTCACGCCTCGAAGCGCGCGCCGTGCGGCGGCACGCGCACGCGCCAGCCCAGCTCGTCCTGGATGCGCAGGCGCAGCGCGTCGGCGGCGCCGGCCTCGCCGTGCACGACGAAGGTCTGGCGCGGCGGCGCATCGAACCCGCGCAGCCAGTGCATGAGGTCGTCGGCGTCGGCGTGGCCCGAGAACACCTCGAGCTGAGTGACCTGCGCGCGCGCCGGCACGTACTCGCCATGGATCTTCACCGAAGGCGCGCCGGCCACGAGGTGCGCGCCGCGGGTGCCGCCGACCTGGAACCCGGCGAACACCACGTGGTGGCGCGGGTCGGGCAGCATCGCCTTCAGGTGGTGCAGCACGCGCCCACCGGTGGCCATGCCGCTGGCCGAGATGATCACCCCGGGGTAGTGCCGCTGCGCCAGCTTGACCGACTGTGCCGCGCGCGCGACCAGCGTGACGCCGTCGGTCAGCGTGGCGATCTCGCGGGCGTTCACGCGCAGCAGCCGGCGATGCCGCTGGTACAGCTCGGTGGCCTCGATGGCCATCGGGCTGTCGAGGAAGATCGGCATGCGGCGCGGGATCTGGCCCGACGCCCTGAGACGCTGCAGCACGAGCAGCAGCGCCTGCGCGCGGCCGACGGCGAACGACGGCAGCAGCACCGAGCCGCCGCGACCGACGGTGTCGCGCACGATCGCACCGAGCCGCTGCATCGCGTCGTCGCGTGGATGCAGCCGGTCGCCGTAGGTCGACTCGACGAGCAGCACGTCGGCGTGCGGCACGCGCTGAGGCGGTGGCATCAGCAGGTCGTCGTCGCGCCCGAGGTCGCCCGAGTAGACCAGCGTGTCGCTGCCGGCGCGCAGCGTCACGGCACAGGCGCCGAGCAGGTGACCGGCGGGCGTCAGCGACACGTGCACGCGGCCCAGCGCCAGCTCTCGCCCGGGCGCCAGCGGCACGATCTTCGCGACGGCGCGCTTCGCGTCGGCGCTGGTGTACAGCGGCAACGCCTTGTCGTGGCGGCTGTACGCGTAGCGGTTGGCGCGGCGTGCGTCCTCCTCCTGCAGGCGCGCGCTGTCGAGCAACAGCACCTCGGCGAGGTCGCGCGTGGCCGGCGTGGCGTAGATCGGTCCGCGAAAGCCCGAGCGCACGAGCCGCGGCAGCCAGCCCGAGTGGTCGAGGTGCGCGTGGCTGAGCACCACCGCGTCGGCGCCGAGCAGGTCGGGCGGGGGCGGCAGCCAGTTGCGCTCGCGCAGCACCTTGAAGCCCTGGAACATGCCGCAGTCGAGCAGCACGCGCGTGCCGGCCATCTCGACGAGGTGGCGCGACCCGGTGACGGTGTCGGCGGCGCCGTGGAAGTGGATCTGCATCGTGGTCTCAGCGGTGGGCGGTGCTCGGGCCCACGCGCGGGGCCGCACCGGCGGGTGCGGCCCGGTGCTCGAGGCAAGGTGGGCGCAGGGGCGCAGTCTATGCGTTCGCGGCACGTCGAGCCCGCGCCCGGCGCCTTGCGGCCGCGCGTCGCGACGTCGCGATCGGGCGCTGCGGCGCGGTCATCGTGCGCAACGAAAACGAGGCTACGATGGTCCGATCGGTGTCACAGCCGGTGCGACCGGCGCCGCGCCACGCGGTCGTCCCATCCAAGGAGAACCCCATGCGACTGCAAGGCAAGAACATGATCGTCACCGGCGGGGCCAGCGGCATCGGCCTGGCCACCGTGGCGCGCTGCCTGAAGGAAGGCGCCAACGTCGTGCTGTCCGACCTGGCCGGCAGCGACGGCGCGGCGCGTGCCAAGGCGCTGGACGGCCAGGGCGGGCGCTGCCTGTTCATGGCCTGCGACGTCAGTTCGACCGCGCAGGTCGACGCCCTGGTCGCGGACACGTCCGACAGACTGGGCAGCGTGGACATCGTGTTCGCCAACGCCGGCATCGGTGGCCTGGCCGACGCCACCGAGTACGCCGACGCCGACTACCTGCGCATCATCGACATCAACCTGAACGGCGTGTTCCGCACCGCGCGTGCCGCGCTGCGGCAGATGTACCGGCAGGGCTCGGGCAGCATCGTCAATTGCGCGTCCATCCTCGGCACCCTGGGGCAGAGCGGCACCGCGGCGTACTCGGCGGCCAAGGGCGGCGTCGTGAACATGACGCGCACCCTGGCCATCGAAGCGGCACCGCGAGGCGTGCGCGTCAATTCGATCGGTCCCGGCTACATCGACACCCCGCTGCTGAAGGACCTGCCCGGCGACATGCGCCAGGCGCTGATCGCGCTGCACCCGATCGGCCGCCTGGGCCGCGACGAAGAGATCGCCAACGCGGTGCTGTTCCTGGGCAGCGACGAGGCCAGTTTCGTGACCGGTGCGTACCTGCTGGTCGACGGCGGCTACGCGGCGGGCAAGTCCTGACGCCCTGATGCCGGGCACCGGGTTCAGCCCGGCGGCCGCATCGCGGCGCGCGCCAGCGCCGCCGACTCGAGCACATGCACGCCGGCGCCTTCGCGCAGCGTGGCGAGCAGCCCGGCGGCGACGTCGTCGGCGGCGATCGGCCGCCAGCGCTGCGGCAGCCAGCGCGCGACCGGCGCGGCGAGCGACTGCGCCAGGCTTTCCGCGAAACGCGGTGGCTGGCCGAGTGCGGCACGGTCACCCACGAGCAGCGACGGTCGCGCAATGGCCAGCACCTCGAAGCCCAGCGTGGCCAGCGCGGCTTCGGTCTCGCCCTTGATGCGGTTGTAGAACACCGCCGAGCGCGGGTCGGCACCGAGCGCCGAGACGAAACCGAATCGTGTGGCGCCGGCGGCGCGCGCGGCGCATGCGAAGGCCAGCACCGCGTCGTGGTCGATCGCGCGCTGCGCCGCCTGCGATCCGGCCTGCGCGATCGTCGTGCCCAGCGCGCACAGCGCACTGTCCAGCGGCGGCAGGTCGTGCGGCGGCCAGGGCAGGCGCCGCACCTTCGGCAGCGTCTCGAGTTCGGTCACCGAGCGGCGCAGCGGCAGCCACAACGCGGTGCAGTCGGGGTCGGCGGCCAGCCGCCGTGCGAGCGCAAGCCCGACCAGCCCGCTCGCGCCGGCGAGGGCGACGCGACCGGGTGCCGCGGGCGAGCGCATGCGGCAAGTCTATGCGCGCGCCGCGCCGCGGCCGCGCGCCGGTCAGCGCTTGGGCTGGGTCAGACGCGGGCCGGGGCGCGCGGCGTCGCGCCGTGGCGCGGTGCCCGGTGTCGACTCGCGGCGGCCGTGCGGCTGGCCGTGCGGCGCCGGCTGCGTGGCGTGGCCCGCGCCGATCTTGTCGTGTCGCGGCGCGCCGCCGTGGCGCGACGGCTGGCCCTGCGGCGCTGCGCCGTCGCGGCGCGGCGGCCGGCCGGCGTCGCGTCGCGGGTCGGGCCGGGGTGCGGGGCGCCCGCCGCCGCGCCGCGTGCCGCCGACGCCGATGGTCATGCGGCCGAGCACGATCGGCTCGGCCTTCTCGCCCGCCGGCGGCTCGAAGCCGGGCACCGCCTCGCGCGGGATGCGGCGCTTGATCAGCTTCTCGATGTCGGCGAGGAAGACCTCCTCGTCGAGGCACACCAGGCTCACGGCTTCGCCCTGCGCGCCGGCGCGGCCGGTGCGACCGATGCGGTGCACGTAGTCCTCGGGCACGTTGGGCAGCTCGAAGTTGACGACGTGCGGCAGCTGGTCGATGTCGATG
>CAZUBF010000154.1:5054-8039 GCA_964618555.1 uncultured Azohydromonas sp. | reverse complement strand
GTTCATGATGTCGTACACCATGTCGTGCACCTGCTTGTGCTCGAGCGGGTCGACATTGATGCGGCGCACGTCGCCGTGCACGCGGATCATCGGCGGCAGACCCGCCGACAGGTGCAGGTCCGAGGCCTTGTTCTTGACCGAAAAGGCCAACAGCTGGGTGATGTCCATGAAGACAGACTAACCTCGATCGATTATGGCGACCATATCGGCCAAGTTACAAGAAGTCCGAGGGCGCATCGCCGCGGCGTGCGAGCGCTTCGGTCGGCCCGTGCAAAGCGTCACGCTGCTCGCGGTGAGCAAGACCTTCGGTGCCGACGCGGTGCGCGACGCGCACGCCGCCGGACAGCACGCCTTCGGCGAGAACTACGTGCAGGAGGCGCTGGCCAAGATGGCCGCGCTGGGCGACCTGCGCGATCGGCTCGAGTGGCACCTGATCGGCCCGCTGCAGAGCAACAAGACACGCGCGGTGGCCGAGGCCTTCGACTGGGTGCACTCGGTGGACCGGCTGAAGGTCGCGCAGCGCCTGGCCGAGCAGCGGCCGCCGTCGCTGCCGCCGCTGCAACTGTGCCTGCAGGTCAACGTCAGCGGCGAGGCGAGCAAGAGCGGCGTCGCGCCCGCCGATGCGGCGGCGCTGGCTTGCGCGGTGGCCGCGCTGCCTCGCGAGCGCGCGGTGCTGCGCGGGCTGATGGCGATTCCCGAGCCGGCGGGCGACTTCGAGCAGCAGCGCCGTCCGCACCGCGCGCTGCGCGAACTGCTGCAGTCGCTGCGCGACGGCGGGCTGGCGCTGGACACGCTGTCGATGGGCATGAGCGCCGACCTCGACGCCGCCGTCGCCGAGGGCGCCACCATCGTGCGCGTGGGCAGCGCGATCTTCGGCACGCGCGGCTGACGCGCCGCGCCGCGGGCCGCATGGCATCATCGCCCGCATGGGTCAGAACTACGGCATCGCGGTGCCGGCGGCGCACGGCGGGGCGCCGCACCGCGCGCCCACGCGGTACCTGGTGCTCATCGACGCCGGCGGGCCGACGGTGGCGCGGCTGTTCCTGGCGTCGCGCGAGCCGGTCGCCGAGTTCGACGCCGGCAGCGAGGAGGTGGCGGTGATGACGCAGGGGCTGGTGCCGGCGCGCGGCGCCGATGGCCCCGAGTGGGACCGCGCGCTCGACGGCCACAGCGCCGCCGAACGCGCCGCGGCCGAGGTCTACACGCTCGACGTATGAGCGTGCGGCGCCCGCCGCGCACTCAGTCGATCTTGAGCCCGATCTTGCCGATGATCGGCCCCCAGCGCTGCGTGTCGGCGCTGACCGCGGCGGCGAACTCGGCGGCACTGCCGCCGACCGGCGTCATGCCGGCGTTGTCGAGCTTGGCACGCACGTCGGCATCGCGCAGCACCGCGTTGACGTCGGCGTTGATCTTGTCGACCACCGGCGTCGGCGTGGCCGCCGGAACGAACAGCCCGTTCCAGGCCAGCGCCTCGACGCTGGGGTAGCCGGCGTCGGCCATCGTCGGCAGGTTGGCCAGCGACTCGGGGCGCTGCCGGCTGGTCACCGCGAGCAGCTTGACGCGTCCGGATTGCACGTGAGGCAGCATCGCCGGGGCGACCATCATGGTCGCGTCGACCTCGCCCTGGGCGACCGCCATCGCGCTCGGTGGCGAGCCGTTGTACGGCACGTGGGTGCCGGCCACGCCGGCCTCGGCGAGGAACAGCTCCATCGACAGGTGCGACGAACTGCCCTTGCCCAGTGACGAGAAGTTCATGCCGCCCGGCTTGGCCTTGGCCCAGGCGACGAACTCCTTCACGTTGGTCGCCGGCACGCCGGCGCCGACCGCCAGCACGTTCGGCTGCGAGGTGGTCATGACCACCGGGCGCAGATCCTTCTGCGGGTCGTAGGGCATCTTCGCGTACATGAACGGGGCGAACGAGATCGGGCCGTTGAACGCGAGCACCATCGTGTGGCCGTCGGGCGCGGCCTTGGCCGCGACGTCGGTGCCGAGCATGCCGCCGGCGCCCGGCTTGTTCTCGACGACCACCGGCTGGCCCCAGCGGTCCTTCAGCTTGTCGCCCATCAGCCGCACGATGATGTCCAGCGAGCTGCCGGCGGGCGCCGGCACGACGATCTTCACCGGCTGGGTGGGCCAGGGCTGGGCCGCGGCGACCAGCGGCGACAGCGCGAGCGGGGCGGCCAGCGCGAGCGAGAGCATGAGACGGCGTTGCATGGGGCGGTTCTCCGGAAACGGCAAGCCCGGCATGGTAACGGCGTGCGCCTGTGCGGGCGCGCGCCGCGCACCGCGGGCGGTGCCCGCCGCGCCGCGCTTCGTGTCACCATCGCGGCCGTCGCCGAACCCGCCGCCGCCCCGATGCTGCTCGTCCGCCTGATCCTCGCCGTCGTCGTCGCCGCCGCGCTGTTCGCGCTGTACCTGGCGGCGATGCTGCACTGGAGCTACTCCGAGGGCGAACGCGCCGGCTGGGTGCAGAAGCTGTCGAACAAGGGCTGGTTGTGCAAGACCTGGGAGGGCGAGCTGGCGCTGGTCTCGCTGCCCGGCAGCACGGTCGAGAAGTTCGCGTTCACCGTGCGCGACGACGCCGTCGCCGCGCAGATCATGCAGGTCATGGGCAAGCGCGTGAACCTGCACTACGAGGAAAAGGTCGGCCTGCCGACGAGCTGCTTCGGCGAGACGCGCCACTACGTCACCCGCGTCACCGCGGCGCCGGACATCCCGCTGGCGCCGGGGCTGTCGATCCCCAGCGGGGCGGCGCCGGCGGCGTCGGCGCCGTGACCGCGCCTTCTAGGGGTACAGCCCGCGCTCCTGGCGCGCCATGAGGATGCGCTCGCAGGCCACCGCGAAGGTGGCGGTGCGCAGCGAGATGCCGTGGCGGTCGGCGGTGTCCCAGATCGTCTTCAGCGCGCCGACCATGATCTTGTCGAGGCGCACGTTGATCTCGTCCTCGGTCCAGAAGAACGAGCTGAAGTCCTGCACCCACTCGAA
>CAZUBF010000154.1:0-5044 GCA_964618555.1 uncultured Azohydromonas sp. | reverse complement strand
TCGGCCACCGGCAGCGTCGGGCCGTTGGCGCCCTCGAGCACCAGCCTGGCCGTGATGCGGTTGGCGCGGTCGGCGGTGATCTGGCCTTCGAGCGCGGCCGGGATCAGCACGTCGCACTTCACGTCCCAGAAGCTCTCGCCGTCGACCGCATCGCCGCCCTTGAAGCCGGCGACGCCGCCGGTGGCGCGCACGTGCGGCATCAGTTCGGCGAAGTCGAAGCCGCGCTCGTTGACGAGCGTGCCGCTGTGGTCCTGGATCGCGACGATCTTGCTGCCGGCCTGCACGAACAGCTCGGCCGCCGACGAGCCGACGTTGCCGAAGCCCTGCACCGCGACGCGCGCGCCGTCGAGGTTCAGCCCGATGCGCCGCGCCGCCTCGCGCCCGGTGACGAAGACGCCGCGACCGGTGGCCTTGACGCGCCCGAGCGAGCCGCCGAGGTGGATCGGCTTGCCGGTGACGACGCCGGTGGCGGTGGCGCCGACGTTCATCGAGTAGGTGTCCATCATCCACGCCATCACCTGCGCGTTGGTGTTGACGTCGGGCGCCGGGATGTCCTGCATCGGCCCGATGATGATGCCGATCTCGCTGGTGTAGCGGCGCGTGAGCCTCTCCAGCTCCTTGGTCGACAGCTGCTTCGGGTCGACGCGGATGCCGCCCTTGGCGCCGCCGTAGGGCAGGTTCACCGCGGCGTTCTTGATGCTCATCCACGCGGCCAGCGCCATCACCTCCTCGAGCGTCACGTCGGGGTGGTAGCGCACGCCACCCTTGCCCGGGCCGCGGCTGAGGTTGTGCTGCACGCGAAAGCCCTCGAAGTGCGCGACGCGGCCGTCGTCGAGCTCGATCGGCACGTCGACGACCAGCGCGCGCTTGGGCCGGCGCAGCGTCTCGGCCCAGCGCGCCAGCGACCCGAGGTACGGCAGCACACGGTCGATCTGCGACAGGTAGGTGCTCCACGGGCTGTCGGGGCCGGGGTTGACGTAGGACAGCGTCTCGTTCATCGGGGGTCTCCGGGTGCGTCGGTGCGCGCACTGTAGGTGCGCGGCGGCGGCGTGTCACGGGTGCCCCTTGCGGGGCACTTGCGTACACTGCACGCATGGACTGGGATCGGCGGCACGGCGGTCGCACCGGGGTGTCTGGCGCCGCGCGGAGGCGGCGGTGAGCGCGTCGCGCATCGCGTTCGTCGGCGGCGGCAACATGGCCGGCGCGATGGTCGGCGGGCTGCTGCGCGCCGGACGCGCACCGTCGTCGCTGCTGGTCATCGAGCCGCAGGCCGACGCGCGTGCGCGACTGCAGCACGAGCACGGTGTCGACGTGCGCGCCGAGGCCGACGCGTCCCTGGTCGACGCCTCGGTGGTGGTGTGGGCGGTCAAGCCGCAGGCGTTCGCCGAGGCCGCGGCGCCCTGTGCACGGTACGTGCGCGGCGCGCTGCAGCTCAGCGTGATGGCCGGCATCCGCAGCGACGCGCTCGTGCGCGCCACCGGTGCGCCGGCCGTGGTGCGCGCGATGCCGAACACCCCGGCGCTGATCGGCCAGGGCATCAGCGCGCTGTACGCGCGCGCTGCGGTGAGCGACGCGCAGCGCGCCGAGGCGCAGGCGGTGCTGGCGCCCACCGGGCGCACGCTGTGGGTCGACGACGAGGCCGACCTCGACGCGGTGACCGCGCTGTCGGGGTCGGGTCCGGCCTACGTCTTCTACCTCGTCGAGGCGATGGAGGCGGCGGCGCTCGAGATGGGGCTGAACGCGACGCAGGGCCGCGAGCTGGCGCTGGCCACGGTGGCCGGCGCCGCGGCGCTGGCGCTGCAGTCGGGCGAGGCCCCGGCCACGCTGCGCCAGCGGGTGACCTCGAAGGGGGGCACCACGCACGCGGCGATCAGTTCGCTCGACGCCGACGGCGTCGGCGCGGCGCTGGTGCGTGCGATCGTCGCCGCAAGGCGGCGCGCGAAGGAACTCGGCGACGAGTTCGGCTGAGCGCGGCGTGCAGGCCGCGCCGGCGCGGGCGGCGCACTCGCCCTTCGCCGGGCGCTGCGCCCGTGGCCCGGCTCAGCGCAGCGCCAGGTCGAGCGCGGTGCCGGCGAACAGCGCGAACCCCACCCAGTGGTTGAGGCGGAAAGCGCGGAAGCAACCCGCGCGCTCGCGCGTGCGGATCAGCGTCCAGTGCCACAGCGCCTGCGCCGCGGCGGCGGCGACGCCGGCGAGGAACCAGCCGCCCAGGCCCAGCGTGCGCCCGATCGCCGCCCACGACACGAGGTGCACCGCGTAGAACGCCATCACCGCGGCGACGTCGCGCTGCCCCAGCGTCAGCGCCGAGGTGCGGATGCCGATGCGCACGTCGTCGTCGCGATCGACCATCGCGTACTCGGTGTCGTAGGCGAGCACCCAGAACAGGTTCGACGCCATCAGCCACCACGCGTGCGGCGGCACCGCGTCGGCCACCGAGCGCCAGGCCCACAGATCGGCGCCGAGCACCGCCGCGAAGGCCATCGGGATGCCGAAGCTGAAGGCCACGCCCAGCACCGCCTGCGGCATCGAGACGAAGCGCTTCGCGTACGGGTAGGTCACGGCCACCGCCAGCGCGACGAACGACAGCAGGATCGTCGGCGGGTTGGTCGTCAGCACCAGCGTGAACGCCAGCAGCGCCAGCACGGCGCCCAGCGCCAGCGCTTCGCCGGGCGGCAGCGCGCCGCGCGTGACCGGCCGCCGCGCGGTGCGCTCGACGTGCAGGTCGAAGTCGCGGTCGGCGACGTCGTTGACGCAGCAGCCGGCGCTGCGCATCAGGACCGTGCCCAGCACGAACACCGCCAGCAGGTGCCAGCCGGGGAATCCGTCGGCGGCGATCCACAGCGCCGACAGCGTCGGCCACAGCAGCAGCAGCCAGCCGGCCGGGCGGTCCCAGCGCACCAGGTCCAGGTACAGCGCCGGTCGCGACGGCGGCGCAGGAACGGCGGTACGGCTCACGCGCGGATTATCGCGATGCGCCGTCATCGCACCGTCATTGATCGACCTCAACATGCGAGCGGGGAACCGCGCGCACTCTGCACGGTCCCATCGCGCGGGTGCCGTCACATGCGGCCGGCGCCGGCAGTTCAACGCGACCAGGAGACGAGCGCATGAGTTCGAATCAAGCCGCCGCCGAAGCCCCGGCGCGCCTGCTGGCCTTGCTGATGAGCGCTGACGGGCAGGTGCACGACGCCGAGCTCGACGCGATCGGCGCGCAGCGCGGCTTCGCGCAGCTGGGCGTCACGCGCGAGCGATTCGCCGAGCTGGCGCGCGAGTACGAGCAAGGCGTCGGCGGCGAGATGCGCTCGCACAACTACCTGCACCTGTCGGACATCCAGCGCCTCGACGCGCTGATGGACCGCGTGCGCGACCCGGCGCTGCGGCTGCGCGTGTGCGCGCTGGCCGCGCGTCTGATCACCGCCGACGGCAAGATCGGCGACATCGAGCGCATGGTGTTCGACCACATGCTGTGCCGCTGGGGGCTGACGCGCTCGATGGTCTCGCGCGCGATCCTCGAGTCGCGCCACGCCGCGCTGGCCTGACCGCCGCGGGGGGTGCGCCCGGCGCAGGCCGGCCCTGCGGGCACTCCTTCAGCCTTCGAGCTGGCGCTGGAACACCAGCCCCGCGTGCTCGCGCAGCGCGTGGAACTGGATCTTCGGCCAGTTGTCCTGCATCGCACGCAGCTCGCCGGCGTACTCGAGCAGCACCGTGGGCGCGTCGACCGCGTCGAAGGCGACGCGGTGCGCGTTGTGGTCGATGAAGCGCTGCAGTTCCTTTGCATCGTCGCAGGTCACCCAGCGCGCCACGTTGTAGCGTGCCGGCAGGATGCGCGCCTTGCAGCCGTACTCGTGCTCGAGACGGTGAGCGACCACTTCGAACTGCAGCTGCCCGACCGCGCCGAGCAGCAGCACGCTGCCGGCGGCCGGGCGGAAGACCTGGATCGCGCCTTCCTCGCCGAGCTGCGTGAGCCCTGCGCGCAGCTGCTTGGTCTTCAGCGGGTCGGCCACCTCGACCGAGCGGAACATCTCGGGCGCGAAGAACGGCAGCCCGGTGAACTGCAGCGCCTCGCCCTCGGTCAGCGTGTCGCCGAGCTGCAGCACGCCGTGGTTCGGGATGCCGATGATGTCGCCGGCGAACGCCTCGTCGAGCAGTTCGCGCCGCTGGCTGAGGAACGACACCACGGTGTTCGGCCGCAGTTCCTTGCCGCTGCGCGCCACCTTCAGCCGCATGCCGCGCTCGAAGTGCCCGCTGGCGCAGCGCACGAACGCGATGCGGTCGCGGTGCGCCGGGTCCATGTTCGCCTGGATCTTGAACACCACGCCGCTGAACTTCGGCTCGGTCGGCTCGACCACGCGCTGGATCGCCGCCTTCGGCCCCGGCGACGGCGCCAGCTCGACCAGCGCGTCGAGCACCTCCTTGACGCCGAAGTTGTTGATCGCGCTGCCGAAGAACATCGGCGTCTGGTGGCCGGCGAGGAACTGCGTCTCGTCGAACGCCGGCGCCGCCTCGCGCACCAGCTCGATCTCGCCGGCGGCCTGGTCGTAGGCGGCACCGAAGCGCTGCGCGAGCACCGGGTGGTGCACGCCGTCGATGATCTCGTCGTCGTCGTGGTGGCGGTCCTCGCCGGGCGAGAACACACGCATCTGGTCGCGGCGCAGGTCGAGCACGCCGCCGAAGAACTTGGCCATGCCCACCGGCCAGGTGAACGGCACCACGCCCATGCCGAGCTCGCGTTCGATCTCGTCCATCAGCGCCAGCGGCTCCTGCACCTCGCGGTCCATCTTGTTGACGAAGGTGAGGATCGGCGTGTTGCGCGCGCGGCAGACCTGCAGCAGCCGCCGCGTCTGCGGCTCGACGCCGTTGGCCGCGTCGATGACCATCAGCGCCGCGTCGACCGCGGTGAGCACGCGGTAGGTGTCCTCGCTGAAGTCCTGGTGGCCGGGGGTGTCGAGCAGGTTGATGACGCAGTCGCGGTACTCCATCTGCATCACCGAGCTGGCCACCGAGATGCCGCGCTGCTTCTCGATCTCCATCCAGTCGCTGGTGG
>CAZUBF010000153.1:0-8215 GCA_964618555.1 uncultured Azohydromonas sp. | reverse complement strand
TGCCGGTCCGCTGGCGGTGCCCCCTCCTCGGGAGGGGGCGCGCGAAGCGCGTAGGAGCAGGTTCACTTCAGTGCTGCGCGGCCTGGATCTTCGCGTCGGGCTTGACGGCGCGCAGCGCGGCCATGAAGTCGGCCTCGATGCGGTGCAGCGCCTCGTTCGTGTGGCCCTCGAAGCGCATCACCAGCACCGGCGTCGTGTTCGACGCACGGATCAGCCCGAAGCCGTCGGGGTAGTCGGCGCGCAGCCCGTCGATGGTCGTGATCTCGGCGCCGGGGAACTTCGCCTGCGCCTGCAACTTCGCCACCAGGGCGTGCGGCTCGCCCTCGGCGCAGGCGACGTTGAGTTCGGGCGTGCTGAAGCTGGCGGGCAGCGCGTCGAGCACCGCGCTGGGGTCGTCGTGGCGGCTGAGGATCTCGAGCAGCCGCGCCGCGGTGTAGGTGGCGTCGTCGAAGCCGTACCAGCGTTCGCCGAAGAAGATGTGCCCGCTCATCTCGCCGGCGATCGGCGCGCCGGTCTCCTTGAGCTTGGCCTTGATCAGCGAGTGCCCGGTCTTCCACATCAGCGGGCGCCCGCCCGCCTCGCGGATCGCCACCGGCAGGCGCTGGCTGCACTTGACGTCGAAGATGATCGGCGCGCCCGGGTGGCGCTGCAGGATGTCGCGCGCGAACAGCATCAGCTGGCGGTCGGGGAAGATGTTGTGCCCGTCCTTGGTGACGACGCCGAGGCGGTCGCCGTCGCCGTCGAAGGCCAGCCCGACCTCGGCGCCGGTGGCATGCACGACCTTGATCAGGTCGGCCAGGTTCTCGGGTTTGCTCGGGTCCGGGTGGTGGTTCGGGAAGTCGCCGTCGACGGCGCTGTACAGGTCGATCACGTCGCAGCCGAGCGCGCGCAGCACGTCGGGCGCGCTGGCGCCGGGGATGCCGTTGCCCGAGTCGACGACGATCTTCATCGGCCGCGCCAGCCGGCAGTCGGATGCGATGCGGTGGCGGTACTCGGGCACGATGTCCATCGTGCCGATGCGCCCGCCGCCGCTGGCGTATTCCTCGGCCTCGATGCGCCGGCGCAGGCGCTGGATCTCGTCGCCGAAGATCGCGCGTCCGGCGAGCACCATCTTGAACCCGTTGTAGTCCTTCGGGTTGTGGCTGCCGGTGACCTGGATGCCGGAACGGCAACCGTGCCCACCGCGCGTGGCGGCAACGTAGTAGACCATCGGCGTGGTCACCGCGCCGAGGTCGACGACGTCCACGCCGGCAGCCGCCAGCCCGCGCGCGAGCGCGGCGACGAGCCCCGGCCCCGAGACGCGCCCGTCGCGCCCGACGACCACGGCGCGCTCGCCGGCGGCGACGGCCTCGGTGCCGAACGCGCGGCCCAGATGCTCGGCGAAGCGCTCGTCGATCGTCTGTCCGACGATGCCGCGGATGTCGTAGGCCTTGAAGGCCGAAGGGCTGACGCGCACGGTGCAAGGCTCCTGCTGCCGCGACGGTTCGCGGGTCGGCGGCATTGTAGGCAGCGGCCTCGCGGTGCCGTGCAGGCGGCGCGGGCACAGGTCCGAAAACGGCGAGCCGCGGTGCGGCCGACGCCTATCATGGCCGCATGGTCCTCGACGCCGACGCCGCCTACCTCGCGCTGAAGGCACGCGACGCGCGCTTCGACGGGCAGCTGTTCGTCGGCGTCACCTCGACCGGCATCTACTGTCGCCCGGTGTGCCGCGTGCGCACGCCGCAGCGGCGCAACTGCCGCTTCTTCGCGCTCGCCGCGCAGGCCGAGCAGGCCGGCTTCCGGCCCTGCCTGCGCTGCCGTCCCGAACTGGCGCCGGGCTTGTCGCTCGTCGACTCGCCGCAGGCGCTGGCACAGCAAGCGGCACGCCTGCTCGAACACGCGGCGCGCGCCGGCCAGGCGCCGTACCTGGGCCACGTCGCGGCGCGGCTGGGCATCACCGAGCGGCACCTGCGGCGCATCTTCCAGCAGGCACACGGCGTGTCGCCGCAGGCCTTCCTCGACACGCAGCGGCTGCTGCTGGCCAAGCAGCTGCTCACGGACACGGCACTGCCCGTCACCGAGGTCGCGCTGGCGAGCGGCTACGCCAGCCTGCGCCGCTTCCACGCGGCGTTCGCTCAGCGCTACCGCCTGCAGCCGATGGCCTTGCGGCGCACCAGCGCCGCGGCACGCGACGGCGGCGCGCTCGTCGTGCGCCTGGGCTACCGCCCGCCGTACGACGTCGAAGGCGTGCTCGCGTTCCTGCGCGCGCGCGCCGTGCCCGGCGTCGAGGCGGTCGACGTCGAGGCGCGCACGCTGTGGCGCACCGTCGCGGTCGAGCACCGCGCAAGCCGCGTCGCCGGCTGGGTGCGCGTCGACTGGCCCGCCGACCGCGCCGAAGTGGAACTGCGCGTGGCCGACGCGCTCGTGCCGGCGCTGGGCGCCGTCGTCGAGCGCGTGCGCCAGGGGCTGGACCTCGACGCCGATCCGGCCGCCGTCGGCGTGGCGCTGGCGCCGCTGGGCGCACGCGACGGACTGCGGGTGATCGGCGGCTTCGACGGCTTCGAGGCCGCCGCGCGCGCGGTGCTGGGCCAGCAGGTCAGCGTCGCCGCGGCGCGCACGCTGACCGCGCGATTGGTCGAGCGCTACGGCGCGCCGGTCGACGCGCCGTGCAACGATCTGCGCCAGGCCTTCCCCGACGCCGCGACGCTGGCCGACGCCGGCGCCGAGGCGCTGGCCGCCGTCGGGCTGGTGCGCCGGCGCGCCGCGGCGCTGCACGCGCTGGCGCAGGCGGTGGCCGAGGGGCGCATCGCGCTGCACCGCGGCGCGCCGCTGGCGCCGACGCTGGCGGCGTTGCAGTTGCTGCCCGGCATCGGCGACTGGACCGCGCAGCTGATCGCGATGCGCGCGCTCGCCTGGCCCGACGCGTTCCCGGCCGGCGACCTGGGCGTGCGCCAGGCGCTCGGCGAGAACGACATCGCCCTCGTGCGCGAACGTGCCGCCGCCTGGCGTCCCTGGCGCGCCTATGCCGTGACGGCGCTGTGGCAGCGCCTCGAAACCGCGCCGCACACGGAGACCCGACCATGAACCGCCCGCCTCAAGCCCGCCTCGTCGCCCAAGCCCGCCTGCCGACCCCGCTCGGCCCGATGACCGCCGCGGCCACCGCGCACGGCATCGCCGGGCTGTGGTTCGACGGCCAGGCGCACCACCCCGGCGCGCTCGACGTGCCCACCGATGCGCAGCAGCGCTGGCTGCAGGCGCTGCGTGCGCAGATGGACGCGTACTTCGCGCAGGGCACGACCGGCTTTGCGTTCGACCTGCCGCTGGACCTGGCCGGCTCGCCCCTGCAGCGCGCCGTGTGGCAGGCGCTGGCTGCGATCCCGCACGGCGAGCGGCTGAGTTACGGCGAACTGGCGCGACGCGTCGGCCGGCCGAGCGCCGTGCGCGCGGTGGCCGGCGCCGTGGCGCGCAACCCGGTGTCCATCGTCGTGCCCTGCCATCGCGTGGTCGGGCACGACGGTGCGCTCACCGGCTACGCCGGCGGGATCGACCGCAAGCGCGCACTGCTCGACCTCGAGTCGGCGGCGCGCGCCGCGCCCCCGCTGCGGCCGCGGCCCGGAGCCGGCGCGCCGGCGCGCGCGCCGTGAAGCCGCGCGAGCACGCCGAACTGCTGCTGCTCGCCGCGCTGTGGGGCGGCTCGTTCCTGTTCATGCGGGTGGCCGCCGGCGAGTTCGGGCCGATCGCGCTGGTCGCGCTGCGCACCGGCGTGGCCGCGCTGCTGCTGGTGCCGCTGGCCGCGCTGGCCCGGCCGGCGACGACGCCGTCGACGCTGGCCTGGGGCGCCGCGCTGCTGCTGGGCCTGCTGTGCACCGGCGTGGCCCACGTGCTGTACTTCCGCCTCATCGCCTCGGCCGGCGCCGAGCAGGCGATGGCGGTGACGTACCTGATCCCGCTGTTCGGCGTGTTCCGGGGCGGGCTCGCGCTCGGCGAACCGGTCACCGCGGCGATGGGCGCGGGTGGTGCGGCGATCCTGCTGGGCACTGCACTGACCACCGGCTTGCTCTCCCCGCGGCGCTGACCTGCGACTGACAACCGAACGGCTTGATCGGACATCTGTCGCGCGGTGCGGGTAAATCATCACGTGTATGCGCATTTGCTCATGTAGGGTATCCGTGCCGCGGCCTCGTCAGCGACCGACGCGGCCGCCCTTTGTCCGGCGCCCAGACCCGAGGAGAACGCATGACGAGCATCGAAGCGACCCCGCCGCGCGCGGCGCGCACCGTGACGGCCCTGCTGCTGGCCGCCGCGGCCGGCGCCGCGCTGGCGGCCACCCCTGACGAACAGCGGCTGCGCACCCGCGCGCTGGCCGCGACCTGCGCGCACTGCCACGGCACCGACGGCCGCGCCGTCGACGGCGAGGCGATGATCCGCCTGGCCGGGCGCGACCACGACTACCTGCTGACGCAGTTGATGGCGTTCCGCAGCGGGCAGCGCTCCGCGACGATCATGCACCAGATCACCCGGGGCTACTCGCCCGAGCAGCTCGAGGCGGTGGCGCGCTACTTTTCCGAAGTGAAGGAGTCGGCACGATGAAACGACGGCAGATCGTCCAGGGGCTGGGCACGCTGGCCGCGCTCGGTGCGGCGGCCACGCTCGGCGGCTGCGCCACCGGCGGCGGCAGCGCGAACCGCGCTCGCGTGCTGGTGGTCGGCGGCGGCTACGGCGGCGCCACCGCCGCCAAGTACGTGCGCAAGCTGTCGGACTACCGCATCGACGTGATGCTCGTCGAGCCGAACCGCGAGTTCGTCTCGTGCCCGATCAGCAACCTCGTGCTCGGCGGCATGCGCACGATGGGCGACATCACCAACCCGTACACCGGCCTGGTGAAGAACCACGGCGTGCGGCTGGTGCACGACACGGTCACCGCGATCGACCCTGCGAAGAAGGAGGCGCGGCTGGCCGCAGGCGCGACGGTGCGCTACGACAAGCTGGTGCTGGCGCCGGGCATCGACTTCATGTGGGACCGCATCGAGGGCCTGCAGGCGGCCAACGCGTCGGGGCAGGTGCTGCACGCGTGGAAGGCCGGCGCCGAGACGGTGGCGCTGCGCCAGCAGCTGGCGGCGATGCGCGACGGCGGCACCTACGCGCTGGTGATCCCCGAGGCGCCGTACCGCTGCCCGCCCGGCCCGTACGAGCGCGCCAGCGTGGTGGCCGCGTACTTCAAGCGCAGCAAGCCGCGTTCGAAGGTGCTGATCCTCGACGCCAACAACGACGTCACGTCGAAGGGCCCGTTGTTCAAGGCCGCGTGGCGCGACATCTACGGGCCGATGGTCGAGTACCGGGCGCTGCACAAGGCGGTGGCCGTCGACGGCGCGACGCGCACGGTCAAGTTCGAGGTGCAGGACGACGTCAAGGCCGACGTGCTCAACGTGATGCCGGTGATGCGCGCGGGCAGGCTCGCCGTCGACACCGGGCTGGCCAACGCGAACGACCGCTGGTGTCACACGCACTTCCTGACCTTCGAGTCGACCGCGGCGAAGGACATCCACGTCATCGGCGACGCGATCCAGGTCGCGCCCGGCATGCCCAAGTCGGGGCACATGGCGAACTCGCACGCCAAGGTGACCGCCGCGGCGATCGTTGCCGAGCTCAACGGCTGGGAGGTCAACCCGCACCCGATGATCACCAACGTGTGCATGAGCTTCGTCGACGAGACGCACGTGATCCACGTGGCCAGCGTGCACGAGTACGTGACCACCGAGAAGACCTTCCGAACGATCGGCGGCTCGGGCGGCGTCTCGGACGCGCGCAACGAACTCGAGGGCGTCTACGCGCAGGCCTGGGCGAAGAACATCTGGGCCGACAGCCTGACCTGACAACCGTGACGGTCGGCGCGACCGACCGGCGTACGCCCGGTCGGCGGCGCGCTGCACCACCGATCCGCGCTGCGACGGCGAGCTCGTGCACGCTGTCGCACACCACCGACGTTTGCACTCGCGGCAGGCGGCACCCGGTGCGGGCGATCCGTGTGGCGGCGAGCAGCGCAGCGCAGTCGTCGCGCAGCGACGGCCGCCACAGGGTGAGCCCACCGCGGGCGGCACCTGCCGCGACACGCGAACCGCGGGCGCGGTACCGGGTCCACGACGATGGTCGTACGGCACGGCGACGCCGCCGCCGTCGCACACGCTTTTGCCGTCACCCCGGACGGTCGAACGGTCGAACGCGCTCGAGTCAGGCGGTCGGCCGTGGCGCGAGGTGGTCCGCGAACGTGGTCTCCAGCCACGGCCCGGCGTGTTCGACGATGAACGCACGCAGCGCGTCGGCCGACGGCGACAGCTTCTTGCTCGCCAGCCGCACGACGTGCCACTCGCGCATCAGGGGCGTGCCCGGCACGTCGAGGATCACCAGGTCGCCGGTGCGCAGTTCGAGCGCCAGCGTGTGCAGGCTGATGAACGCCAGCCCCATGTTGGCCATCACCGCCTGCTTGATCGTTTCACTGCTGCCCAGCATCACGGTGTGGCGAGGCTCGACGTGGTGCGCGGCGAAGTAGCTCTCCATCACGGCGCGCGATCCCGACCCCGGCTCGCGCAGCAGGAGCGTCTCGGCGGCCAGTTGCTGCGCGTCGACGCCGCGCGCGCGCGCCAGCGGGTGCTCGGGCGACGCGATGACCACGTGCGGGTGCGGCGCGAAGGCCTCGGCCATCGTGTCGAGCTCGGCTGGCGGGCGGCCCATCACGCACATGTCCACCTCGTTGCGTCCCAGCATCTGCACCAGCTGGTCGCGGTTGGCCACCGTCAGGTTGACCTGCACCTCGGGCTGCTCGCGCCGGAACAGCGCCAGCAGCCGCGGCACGAAGTACTTGCCGGTACTGACCACCGCCAGCGCGATCGTGCCGCCCCTGCCGCCCGCGAGCAGCGCGATGCGTTCCTCGGTGCGACGAATCTCGGCCAGGATCGTCCCCGCGGTCTGGCGCATCTCGTCGCCGGCCGCGGTCAGATACATCTTGCGGCCGATCTTCTCGAACAGCGGCAGTCCGACCAGGTCCTCGAGCTGCTTGACCTGCATCCACACGGCCGGCTGCGTCAGGTGCAGCGCCTCGGACGCGCGTGCGAAGTTCAGGTGCTGCGCCGCGACCGAGAAGATCTGCAGCTGGCGCAGCGTGACGTTGCGAATGCGGTTGTCGGGCGTCTTCATGCGTGGAGGCCGAAGCACTCAGTATCCACTTATTGCTGGCCTCATTCAATCTGAGTTCCCCTTAGTCGAACCGATCCCTACAGTGGTCGCATGCCATCGAGGCGATGGCCAACGCGCAGCAAGGAGACCGCCGTGGGTCACATGACCGAAGCCACCCAGATCACCGACGCCAAGACGCGCTACAGCGCCGGCGTCCTGAAGTACCGCCAGATGGGCTACTGGGTGCCCGACTACGTGCCCAAGGACACCGACACGATCTGCCTGTTCCGCATCACGCCGCAGGAAGGCGTCGACCCGGTCGAGGCCGGCGCCGCGGTGGCCGGCGAGTCGTCGACGGCGACCTGGACCGTGGTCTGGACCGACCGCCTGACCGCGTGCGAGAACTACCGTGCCAAGTGCTACAAGGTCGAGCCGGTGCCCGGCCGCCCGGGCGAGTACTTCGCCTGGGTCGCCTACGACATCATCCTGTTCGAGGAGGGGTCGATCGCCAACATGACGGCGAGCCTGATCGGCAACGTGTTCAGCTTCAAGCCGCTGAAGGCGGCGCGGCTCGAGGACATCCGCGTCCCGGTCGCCTACGTCAAGACGTTCCAGGGCCCGCCGACCGGACTGGTCGTCGAGCGCGAGCGCCTCGACAAGTTCGGCCGCCCGCTGCTCGGCGCGACGACAAAGCCCAAGCTGGGCCTGTCGGGCCGCAACTACGGCCGCGTGATCTACGAGGGCCTCAAGGGCGGACTCGACTTCATGAAGGACGACGAGAACATCAACTCGCAACCCTTCATGCACTGGCGCGACCGCTTCCTGTACGTGATGGACGGCGTCGCCAAGGCCAGCGCCGCCACCGGCGAGGTCAAGGGGTCCTACCTGAACGTCACCGCCGGCACGATGGAGGCGATCTACGAGCGCGCCGAGTTCGCCAAGAGCCTGGGCAGCGTGGTCATCATGATCGACCTGATCGTCGGCTGGCCATGCATCCAGAGCCTGGGCCTGTGGTGCCGCAGGAACGACATGATCCTGCACATGCACCGCGCCGGCCACGGCACCT
>CAZUBF010000152.1:7493-8310 GCA_964618555.1 uncultured Azohydromonas sp. | reverse complement strand
CGCTGCTCGCGCGGCACGGCAACGAGATCTTCGCCGCCGCGCACGCGAAGGGCGTGATGGTCGCGTTCGAGGCGGCGGTGGCCGGCGGCATCCCGATCATCAAGGCGCTGCGCGAGGGGCTCACCGCCAACCGCATCGAGTGGATCGCGGGGATCATCAACGGCACCACCAACTTCATCCTGTCGGAGATGCGCGACAAGGGCCTGCCGTTCGACGCGGTCCTGAAGGAAGCGCAGCGGCTGGGCTACGCCGAAGCCGACCCCACCTTCGACATCGAGGGCGTCGACGCCGCGCACAAGGCGACGATCCTGGCGGCGATCGCGTTCGGCGTGCCGATGCAGTTCGACAAGGCCTACGTCGAAGGGATCACCAAGCTGCAGGCCGAGGACATCCGCTACGCCGAGCAGCTCGGCTACCGGATCAAGCTGCTCGGCATCACGCGGCGCCGCGACGGCAGCGACGGCGAGCAGGCGGGCATCGAGCTGCGCGTGCACCCGACGCTGATCCCGTCGCGCCGGCTGATCGCCAACGTCGAGGGGGCGATGAACGCGGTCTGGGTCAAGGGCGACGCGGTCGGCCACACGATGTACTACGGCAAGGGCGCCGGCGCCGAGCCGACCGCCAGCGCGGTCATCGCCGACCTGGTCGACGTCGCGCGCACCTTCACCGCCGACCCGGGCAACCGCGTGCCGCACCTCGCGTTCCAGGCCGAGTCGCTGTCCGACGAGCCGATCCTGCCGATCGAGTCGGTGCAGACCGCCTATTACCTGAGACTGAGGGTGGCCGACGAGCCGGGCGTGCTGGCCGACATCACGCG
>CAZUBF010000152.1:0-7483 GCA_964618555.1 uncultured Azohydromonas sp. | reverse complement strand
CCGACGCGCGCATCTCGATCGACGCCGCCTTGCAGCGCGAGCCGGCCGAGGGCGAGAACCAGACCGACATCATCCTGCTCACGCACCGTACGGTCGAGCGCCAGATCATCACCGCGATTGCGCGCATCGAGGCGCTGCCGACGGTGCTGTCGAAGGCGACCCGCATCCGTCTCGAAGAGCTGAACTGACACCGCACCGAGTGCCGATGAACTACCTGTCGACCCGCGGCGGCATGCCGCCGGCCCGCTTCACCGAGATCCTGCTGGGTGGCCTCGCCACCGACGGCGGCCTGGTCGTGCCCGAGCGCTATCCGCGCATCGACGCGGCGACACTCGCGCGCTGGCGCAAGCTGTCGTATCCGCAGCTCGCGTTCGAGATCCTGAGGCTCTACGCCGACGACGTGCCCGAGGCCGACCTGCGCGCGCTGGTCGACCGTACCTACACCGCGCAGGTATTCGGCTCGAAGGAGATCACGCCGCTGCACACGCTCGAGCCGGGCCTGCACCTGCTGCGGCTGTCGAACGGACCGACGCTGGCGTTCAAGGACGTCGCGATGCAGCTGCTCGGCCAGCTGTTCGAGTACGTGCTCGCCAAAGAGGGCAGGCAGCTCAACATCCTCGGGGCGACCTCGGGCGACACCGGCAGCGCCGCCGAGTACGCGATGCGCGGTCGGCGCGGCATCCGCGTGTTCATGCTGTCGCCGTACGGCCGCATGAGCCCGTTCCAGACCGCGCAGATGTTCTCGCTCGACGACCCGAACATCTTCAACATTGCGGTCGACGGCGTCTTCGACGATTGCCAGGACATGGTCAAGGCGGTGTCGAACGACCTCGCGTTCAAAGAGCGCTACGCGATCGGCACCGTCAATTCGATCAACTGGGCGCGCGTGGTCGCGC
Source organism: uncultured Azohydromonas sp. (assembly GCA_964618555.1). Taxonomy (GTDB): domain Bacteria; phylum Pseudomonadota; class Gammaproteobacteria; order Burkholderiales; family Burkholderiaceae_C; genus Calidifontimicrobium. The sequence continues at coordinate 6,587 of CAZUBF010000152.1, read as the reverse complement.
AGGTGGTCTACTACTTCAAGGGCTGGTTCGCGGCGACCGACCGCGACGACCAGCGAGTGTCGTTCGCCGTGCCGTCGGGCAATTTCGGCAACGTGCTGGCCGGCCACATCGCGCGGATGATGGGCCTGCCGATCTCGAGGCTCGTCGTGGCCACCAACGAGAACGACGTGCTCGACGAGTTCTTCCGCACCGGCCGCTACCGCGTGCGCTCGGGCAGCGAGACCTTCGAGACCTCGAGCCCGTCAATGGACATCAGCAAGGCCAGCAACTTCGAGCGCTTCGTCTTCGACCTGGTGGGCCGTGATGCTGCGCGCACCGCGGCACTGTTCGGCGCCGGCCTGGCACGCGACGGCGGCTTCCGCGTCAGCGACGCGGAATTCGCGCGCATCGCCGGGTTCGGCTTCGCTTCGGGCCGCAGCGTGCATGCCGACCGCGTCGCCACCATCCGCGACACCTGGCAGCGCTTCGGCACGATGGTCGACACCCACACCGCCGACGGCCTGAAGGTGGCGCGCGAGCATCGCCGCGACGGCGTGCCGATGCTGGTGCTGGAGACCGCGCTGCCGGCCAAGTTCGCCGAAACCATCCGCGAAGCGCTAGGCCTCGAGCCGCCGCGGCCGCCGGCGCTGCAGGGCATCGAGTCGCTGCCCCGGCGCGTGCAGGTGCTGCCGGTGGATGCCGAGCGCGTCAAGGCCTACATCCGGGAACATACATGAGCCTGCGCGGCCGCTCCAGAGCGCATGTACCGGAGCGTGCAAGCGCGGAGGTTGCCGTATGACCGACAGGCCGCCGCTGCTGAGCCTGGACGAAGCGCTCTCGCGCCTGCTGCAGGGTGGGGCGGGCCATGCGATCGCCGATGCCGAAACCGTTTCCACCTTCGACGCGCTGGGCCGCGTGCTGGCCGCCGAGGTGCGCTCGGCCATCGACGTGCCGGGCGCCGACAACAGCTCGATGGACGGCTATGCGCTGCGCGCGGTCGACGCCGCGGACGGGGCGCTGCTGCCGGTGTTGCAGCGCATTCCGGCCGGCACGGTCGGCCAGCCGCTGGCGCCGGGTAGTGCCGCGCGCATCTTCACCGGCGCACCGGTGCCGCCGGGCGCCGACGCGGTGCTGATGCAGGAGCAGGCCGAAGCCGTTCCCGGCGAAGGGCTGGGGGCGGTGCGCGTGCGCGCCGCGCCGGCGGCCGGCGACTGGATCCGCCGCCGTGGCGAGGACGTGCGTACCGGCAATGTGGTGCTGGCGCGCGGCGCGCGGCTGTCGCCGCAGGCGCTGGGCCTGGCGGCCAGCGTCGGCGCGGCGACGCTGCAAGTGCGCCGGCGGCCGCGCGTTGCCCTGCTGTCCACCGGCGACGAACTGGTCATGCCCGGACAGCCGCTGAAGCCGGGCGCGATCTACAACTCCAACCGCTTCATGCTGCGCGCGCTGCTGCAGGCGGCCGGCTGCGAGTGCAGCGATCTGGGCATCCTGCCCGACCGGCTGCAGGCCACGCGCGACGCGTTGCGCCAGGCGGCCCAGGGGCACGACCTGATCCTCAGCACCGGCGGCGTGTCGGTGGGCGAGGAGGATCATCTGAAGCCCGCGGTGCAGGCCGAAGGGCGGCTCGAGCTGTGGCAGGTGGCCATCAAGCCGGGCAAGCCGCTGGCCTTCGGCACGGTGCGCGGCGTCGACGGGTCGCAGGCGCTGTTCGTCGGCCTGCCCGGCAATCCGGTGTCCAGCTTCGTCACCTTCCTGCTGTGCGTGGCGCCGCTGCTGCGCGCGCTGCAGGGCGCCGAGCCGATGCCGTCGAGCGGATGGCCGATGCGTGCCGACTTCGATTGGCCCAAGCCCGACAGGCGCCGCGAGTTCCTGCGCGTGCGGCTGAATGCCGAAGGCGGCCTGTCGTTGTTCCCCAACCAGAGCTCGGCCGTGCTGACTTCGGTGGTCTGGGCCGACGGCCTGGTGGACAACCCGCCGGGCCATGCATTCCGGCGGGGGGATACGGTACGCTTCCTGTCCCTGTCCGAACTGGTCGCGCGATGAAGGTCCAGGTCCGCTACTTTGCGTCGCTGCGCGAGGCGCTGGGCGCGCAGCAGACGATCGACATGCCTGCCGGCAGCACGCTGGGCGCGCTGCGCGACGCATTGGCCGCCAGCAGCATGCGCCATGCCGAGGTGCTGGCGCGCGGCCGCGCGGTACGCTGTGCGCAGGACCAGCGCCTGTGCGACGAGGACACGCCGCTGGTCGAAGGCGCCGAGGTCGCCTTCTTCCCGCCGGTCACCGGGGGCTGAGCATGAGCGCGCCGGGCCGCTCCCAAGCGCGAATTCCGACGCACGAGGTGCGGAGGGGAGTGCAATGACCGGGCACGTGTCGGTGCGCCATGCCGACTTCGACCTGTCGACCGAAGTGGCGGCGCTGCGCGAGGGCGATGCCGGCGTCGGCGCGGTCGTCGCCTTCGTCGGCACGGTGCGCGAGCACAGCGACGGCCGGGGCATCGAGGCCATGGAACTGGAGCACTACCCGGGCATGACCGAGGCCGCCATCGAGGCGATGATCGACACCGCCCGCCAGCGCTTCGACATCCGCGCCGTGCGCGTGGTGCACCGCGTCGGCGTGCTGCAGCCGTGCGAGCAGATCGTGCTGGTGGCGGTCAGCTCGGCGCACCGCGCCCAGGCCTTCCAGGCCTGCGAGTTCCTGATGGACTACCTGAAGACGCAGGCGCCGTTCTGGAAGAAGGAAAGCAGCGCCGCGGGCGCGCGCTGGGTCGACGCCCGAAGCGACGACGATGCCGCGCTGGAGCGCTGGGGCTTGCGCTCCACCAACGCCGCGTGAAGGCGGGCGGCGGAGCGGACGCTTGATCACCACCTACCCCTGGTCCACGATGCTGGCCGTGGCGCTGGGCTCGGCCATCGGCGGCGTGCTGCGCTGGGCGGCGGGCCTGTGGCTGAACCCCGTCTGGCTGGTTTTTCCGCTGGGCACACTGCTGGTCAACTGCGCCGGCGGCTTCCTCATCGGCTTGGCGCTGATGGGTTTCGAACACTGGCCGGCCGCGTTGCCGCGGGCCTTCGTCATCACCGGTTTCCTGGGTGGACTGACGACTTTCTCGGCCTTTTCCGGCGAGTCGCTGCAGCTGCTGCAACGTGGCCAGGTGCCCATGGCCCTGCTGCACACCGCGGCCCACGTGATCGGCGCGCTGGCCTGCGCGGCGGCGGGCTTCGCGCTGGCACGGCTGGCGTTGCGCGCCTGATGGACCCGCACATCGTGGATGCCGGACTGTCGACGCGGGTGCTGCGTGCGGCGCTGGGGCGCTTCGCCACCGGCGTGACCATCGTCGGCTGCCGCGCCATCGACGGCGGCCGGGTCGGGCTGACCGCCAACTCCTTCAGCGCGCTGTCGCTGCAGCCGGCATTGGTGCTGTGGTCGCTGCGCAGTGCCAGTCCCAACCTGCAGGCCTTCACGGCGGCCTCGCATTTCTCGGTCAACGTGCTGGCCGAGAACCAGGTCGATCTGTCGCGGCGCTTCGCCTCGCCGGTGGCCGACAAGTTCGCCGAAGGCCTGTGGTCCGATGGGCTGGGCGGCGTGCCGGTGCTGGCCGGCTGCGCGGCGGTCTTCGAATGCGAGCAGGTGTCGGCGCAGGCGGCCGGCGACCACGTGCTGTTCATCGGCCGGGTGCTGCGCGTCAGCGAGGCGCCGCTGACGCCGCTGGTGTTCCAGTCCGGCCACTACCGCATGCTGGGCGAGATCCTCTGAACGCCGCGCCACAGGAGATGCGATGACGAGCTACCTCCCGCCGCACATCGCCGGCAGTGCCGACGGTCTGGGCGTCGCGCCGCGCGAGCTGGTGGCGCGCGCCGCCGAGCTGGGGCGCAGCTGCCTGGCGCCGCAGGGGGCGCGCCACGACCGCGAAGCCAGCTTCCCGTTCGACAGCTTCGACGGCCTGCGCCAGGCCGGCTTGCTGGCGCTGGGCGTGCCGGCGGCGCACGGCGGGCTGGGTGCCGACTTCGCCACCTGCGCGCTGGTGGTTGCCGAGCTCGGGCGGCATTGCGCGGCCACCGCGCTGTGCTTCAGCCTGCATCTGTCGACCTGCATCGGTGCGGGTCTGATCGCCGACCTGCTGGACATGAGCGCGGCACAGCGTGCCGAGCACGAACGCCACCGCGCACTGCATTTCGAGCACATCGTGCGCCACGGCAGGCTGTACGCGCAGCCGTTCTCCGAAGGCGGCGCCGCCGCCGCCGGCAAGGCGCCCTGGGCGACGCTGGCGCACAAGGTGGACGGCGGCTACCGCATCGACGGGCGCAAGATTTTCGCGTCGCTGTCCGGTGCCGCGGACTTCTACGGCGTGCTGTGCACGCTGGACCGTCCGGGCGCGACGCTGCAGGACACGCTGTACCTGGCGGTGCCGGCCGACGCGCCGGGGTTGCAGATCTGCGGCGAATGGGATCCGCTGGGCATGCGCGGCACGGTCAGCCGCCAGCTGCTGCTGCGCGACGTGTTCGTACCCGACAGCGCGCGGCTGCTGCCCGAAGGGCTGTTCCACCAAGTGGCGCTGCGCTATCCGCACCTGCTCAGCATGCAGTCGCCGGTCTACATGGGCATCGCGCAGGCGGCTTACGACTTCACGGCGCAATACCTGCGCGGCGAGCTGCCCGGCATGACGCCGGTGAAGCGGCGCATGTACCCGACCAAGCAGGCGGCGGTGGCCGAGATGCGCATCAAACTGGAACAGACGCGCGCGCTGTTCCTGCAGACGGTGCGCGAGGCGCGCATCGACCCGGACGACGATGCGCGCCAGCGCCTGTATGCCGCGCACTTCACGGTGATGGAGAACGCCAACGCCATCTGCGCGCTGGCGCTGCGCACCTGCGGCGGGCAGGCGATGCTGAAGTCGCTGCCGCTGGAGCGGCTGTACAGGGACTCGCGCTGCGGCTCGCTGATGCTGCCGTGGACGGCCGAGCTGTGCCTGGATCGGCTGGGGCGCGAATGCCTGTACACGGCAGCCGAAGGGGACGAGCAGATCGAGTAGCGCACCCCCCTTTTGGGAGTATCCCGGCGGCGATCCTCGCCCTAATATCGCGGCTGGCCTGGATTCACACGAGGAGAACGCTCTCATGATCACCCACGCTTCGTTCGACCGCCCACCGCTGCCGTTGGCGCTCCGCGCAGGTCTGGCCGCCATGCTGCTGGCCTGTGCCGGCGGGGTGTCCGCCCAGGAGGTCGGCGGCGGCAGCAAGGGCGCCGTCACCGGCGCGGCCGGCGGCGCCACCTCCGATGGCGCCAACAGTTCGCTGGAGCGCTGCGACCAGGCGCTGGGCACGATCGGCGTGGTCGAGGACCAGAACGCCGGCTGGTACCGCACGCTGCAGAGCTACAAGCTCGGCTCGACCGTGCCGGTGCTGCGCATGATGATCCAGCAGTCGAACTGCTTCGTCGTCGTCGAGCGCGGCGCGGCGATGCAGAACATGCAGATGGAGCGCCAGCTGCAGCGCTCCGGCGAGATGCGCGAGGGCAGCAACTTCGGCGGCGGCCAGATGGTGGCGGCCGACTACACGATGAGCCCGAGCATCCAGTTCAGCCAGAACACCGGCGGCATGGGCGGCGCGCTCGGCGGCCTGAGCCGCAGCCTGGGCGTGATCGGCGCGCTGGCCGGCGGCATCAAGACCAACGAGGCGGCGACGACGCTGATCATGATCGACAACCGCTCCGGCGTGCAGCTGGCCGCGGCCGAGGGCACGGCCAAGAACACCGACTTCGCGCTCTTCGGCGCCAGCTACGGCTGGGCCGCCGGCGGCGCGGCCGGCGGCTACTCCAGCACGCCCGAGGGCAAGATCATCATTGCCGCCTTCGCCGACAGCTACAACCAGCTGGTCAAGGTGGTGCGCAACTACCGGGCGCAGACCGTCAAGGGCGGGCTGGGCACCGGCGGCGCGCTGGGCGTGCAGGGCGGCTTCACGCCGGCATCGCCGAAATAGCGGTGCAGGCCCGGTCGTCCACCGGGTCTTCTCCTTGAAATTGCTGCAGGGCACCCAAAATGCCCCTGCAATCGAAGGAGTTTTCCCATGCGTCTGGACAAACTGACCACCGCGTTCCAGCAGGCCCTGGCCGAGGCCCAGAGCTTGGGCGTAGCGCGTGACAACCCCTATGTGGAGCCGGCCCACCTGCTGGCGGCGATGCTGGAGCAGCCCGACGGGCCGAAGGCGCTGCTCGACCGTGCCGGCGCCGACACCGCGGCGCTGAGGACGGCGATGGACGGCCTGATCAACGGCCTGCCCAGCGTGCAGGGCGGCGGCCAGGTGCAGGTCGGGCGTGACCTCGTGCAGCTGCTGCAGGCGGCCGAGAAGGAAGCCGGCAAGCGTGGCGACCAGTTCATCGCCAGCGAGATGTTCCTGCTGGCGCTGGCCGATGCCAAGAGCGACATCGGCGGCATCGTGCGCGGCCACGGGCTGACGCGCAAGGCGCTGACGGCGGCGATCGAGGCCGTGCGCGGCGGCCAGAAGGTGGATTCGGCCGAGGCCGAAGGCCAGCGCGAAGCGTTGAAGAAGTACACGCTGGACATCACCGAGCGCGCGCGCCAGGGCAAGCTCGACCCGGTGATCGGCCGCGACGACGAG
>CAZUBF010000151.1:0-8397 GCA_964618555.1 uncultured Azohydromonas sp. | reverse complement strand
TCAGCTACTTCAGCCACCTGGCCAACATCGCCGAGGACCGCCACCACGTGCGCCGGCGCACGCTGCGCGCGGCGCGCGGCGACCTGCAGGCCGGCTCGCTCGCGGCATGTTTCGAGCGCCTGGCGCGCGCCGGTGTGCGCGCCGCCGACGTCGCGCGCGTGCTCGAGCGCGCGCACGTCTCGCCGGTGCTCACCGCGCACCCGACCGAGGTGCAGCGCAAGAGCATCCTCGACGCCGAGCGCGACGTCGCCGAGCTGGTGGCGCGCCGCGACGCGCTGGCCACCGACGCCGAACGCGCCGACAACGAGGCGCTGCTGCGCGCGCGCGTGACCCAGCTGTGGCTCACGCGCATGCTGCGCCACACCAAGCTGACCGTGGCCGACGAGATCGAGAACGCGCTGAGCTACTACCCGAGCACGTTCCTGCGCCAGATCCCGCGCCTGTACGCCGACCTCGAGCGCGCGATGCCCGGCCACCCGGTGGCCGGCTTCCTGCGCATGGGCCACTGGATCGGCGGCGACCGCGACGGCAACCCCCATGTCGACGCCGGCACGCTGCGTGCGGCGCTGGCGCGCCAGGCCGAGGTGGCGCTGCGCTTCTACCTGACCGAGGTGCACGAGCTCGGCGCCGAGCTGTCGCTGTCGCAGCTGCTCGCGCCGGTGTCGCACGAGGTGCTCGCGCTGGCCGAACGCAGCCCCGACCGCAACCCGCACCGCGCCGACGAACCGTACCGCCGGGCACTGACCGGCATCTACGCGCGGCTGGCGGCGACGCTGCACGCGCTGACCGGCACCGAGGCACTGCGGCATGCGGTGGCGCCGCAGGACCCGTACGCGAGCGCCGACGAGTTCCTCGCCGACCTGCGCGTCATCGAGGCGTCGCTGCGCCGCCACGCCGCGGCGCTGGTCGCGCCGCGGCTGGCGCCGCTGCAGCGCGCCGTGCAGGTGTTCGGCTTCCATCTCGCGACGCTGGACCTGCGCCAGAGCTCGGACCGCCACGAGGCGGTGGTCGCCGAGCTGCTCGCCGCCGCGCGGATCGAAGCCGACTACGCGGCGCTCGACGAGGCCGGCAAGCGCTCGCGGCTGGTCGCGCTGCTCGACGACGCGCGCCCGCTGCGCGTCGTCGGCCATGCCTACTCGGCGTCCGCGCAGCGCGAGCTGGCGGTGTTCGAGGCCGCGCTCGAAGCGCGCCGGCGCTACGGCCCCGCGGCGCTGCGCCACTGCATCGTCAGCCACACCGAGGACGTCAGCGACCTGCTGGAGCTGCTGCTGCTGCTCAAGGAGACCGGGCTGGTGCGCGGCACGCTGAACGACGGCGCCGTCAGCGACCTGATCGTCGTGCCGCTGTTCGAGACCATCCCCGACCTGCGGCGCGCCGGGCCGATCATGCGCGCGTTCTACGCGCTGCCCGGGGTGCGCGAGATGGTCGGGCGCAGCGGCGGCGAGCAGGAGGTGATGCTCGGCTACAGCGACAGCAACAAGGACGGCGGCTTCTTCACCAGCAACTGGGAGCTGTACCGCGCCGAGGTCGCGCTGGCGGCGCTGTTCGCCGCCGACGGCGAGCAGCGCGGCATCCGGCTGCGCCTGTTCCACGGCCGCGGCGGCACGGTCGGGCGCGGCGGCGGCCCCAGCTACGAAGCGATCCTGGCGCAGCCGCCAGGCACGGTCGACGCGCAGATCCGCCTGACCGAGCAGGGCGAGGTGATCAACAGCAAGTACGCGAACCCCGAGATCGGCCGGCGCAACCTCGAGACGCTGGTCGCCGCGACGCTCGAAGCGACGCTGCTGCACCCGACGAAGAGCGCGCCGAAGGCCTTCCTCGACGCCGCCGCCGAACTGAGCGAAGCCAGCCACCGCGCCTACCGCGCGCTGGTGTACGACACGCCGGGCTTCGCCGAGTACTTCTTCGCCGCCACGCCGATCCGCGAGATCGCCGAGCTGAACATCGGCTCGCGCCCCGCGTCGCGCCCGAAGGACGGCCCCGCCTCGCGCTCGATCGGCGACTTGCGCGCGATCCCGTGGAGCTTCAGCTGGGGCCAGTGCCGCGTCGCGCTGCCGGGATGGTGCGGCTTCGGCAGCGCGGTCGAGTCGTTCCTCGGCACCGACGCGGCGCGCCGGCCCGCGCGCCTGGCGCTGCTGCAGCGCATGCATCGGCGCTGGCCGTTCTTCCGCGCGCTGCTGTCGAATTTGGACATGGTGCTGGCCAAGACCGACCTGCGCATCGCGCAACGCTACGTCGAGCTGGTCGACGACCGGCGCCTGGGCCGGCGCATCTTCGCCGCGATCGAGGCCGAGTGGCAGCGTGCGCACGAGGCGCTGGCGCTGATCACCGGCGAGCGCGAACGGCTGGCCGCCAACCCGGCGCTGGCGCGCTCGCTCGACCACCGCCGCCCGTACATCGACCCGCTGAACCACCTGCAGGTCGAACTGATGCGGCGCTTCCGCCGGCGCGGCGACGCCGAGGCGGCCACCGACCGGCTGCAGCGCGGCATCCACATCTCGATCAACGGCATCGCGGCGGCGCTGCGCAACACGGGCTGAGGCGCAGGGCGCCTGCGGCGCCCCGGGCTCGGCCGAGCGGACCGGGCTCGGTGCGTGCGGTCGCCGGCGCTTCCGCATGCTGACGGCGGCGTGCGATCGGGCCGCCGGGGTGCCCTGTTGCGCTCATGTCCCCCGGCGCCCGCCTCCGGCTGGCGCCTCCTCCTTGACTTCGCTCCACAGGGCACCCCGCCGACCCGATCGTCTGCCCATGGTGCACTGCGCCGCATGCACGCCACCGACGGTGGACAGACAAGGTCGGCGGATGGCTGCCGCAGCGAAGTCAAGGCGGAGGCGTCGACCGCAGGTCGGCGCCGGGGGACATGAGCGGAGGCAGCCACCCGCCGGCCTTGGCCCGCGAGCCCCGCAGTGGACACCGCAACCGTGCCGCGGCCCGGCCGCACCGGGCCTGCCAGCAGCCCGCGGCAGCCGAGCCTTCAGAACCCCAGGCTGGCCAGCAGGTCGTCGACCTCGCTCTGGTTCTTCACGACGTCGGTGCGGCCCTCGGAGTCGACGACCGGGCCGCTGAGCACCGCGGCCTCGACCTTCTGCGCCTGCTCGGGCGGCGCGGCCTGCACCAGCAGCTTGACCAGGCTGTCCTCGAGGTCGGCGGCCAGCGCGACGACCTTGGCCACCACCTGCCCGGTGAGGTCGTGGAAGTCCTGCGCCAGCATGATGTCGGTCAGGTGCCGGTCGATGCGCGCGGTGGCGGCCTCGACGTCGCCGACGAAGTTCAGCACCGCGCCCGAGGCCACCGCGCGCACCGGGTCGGCGGTGACGGCCTGCGCGATGCGCCGCGTGCGCTCGCTGATGTGGCCGTGCTCGGCCTTGGCCTGGTCGACCGAGTTGAGCACCTTGTTGGCCGCGTCGGCGGTCTTGCTGGCGATGTAGTTCAGCCGGCTGCGTGCGTCGGGCAGCCCGTCGGCGGCCTGCTGCAGCTTGGGCATCACGCCGAGCTGGTTGAGCGTGTCGTGCAGCTGGCGCGTGATCGCCCCGAGCTGCTGGAAGATCTCGGGCGAGGCCTGCGCGGCCATCTGCGGCGCGAGCACGGAGAGGTCGTCCATCTTCATCGTCGCGTCTCCGTCGCTCAGGCGGTGGCGGCCAGCTTCTGCACGATCTTCTGCACCTTCTCCTCGAGCGTGGCCTTGGTGAAGGGCTTGACGATGTAGCCGGCCGCGCCGCTCTGCGCGGCGAGCACGATGTCCTCCTTGCGCGCCTCGGCGGTGACCATCAGCACCGGCAGGTGCTTCAGGCCGTCGTCGGCCTTGATCGCCTTGAGCAGCTCGAAGCCGTTCATGTTCGGCATGTTGATGTCGCTGACGACGAAGTCGAACTTCTGCGCACGCAGCATGTTCAGCGCGATCGCGCCGTCCTCGGCCTCGTCGACGTGGTGACAGCCCATCTCCTTGAGCAGGCCGCGGATGATGCGCCGCATCGTGGAGAAGTCGTCGACGATCAGGAACTTCAGGTCGGTCGGGGTGCTCATGGCGGCTCTTTCGGGACAGGACCTCAGCGGGGTGCGGCGGGCGCGGGCGCAGCGGGCGGCGCCGCTGCGCCGAGCGCGTCGGCCACCTCGGGCGCGGTGCGGAAGAAGCGGTCCTCGGCGTCGCGGTTCATGACGATGATGCTGATGCGCCGGTTCTGCGCGTGGAAGCGGTCGGCCTCGACGAACGGCGTGCTCGCGGCCAGCCCCTGCACGCGCAGCACGCGGTCGTCGGGCAGGCCGCCGGCGACCAGCTCGCGGCGCGACGCGTTGGCGCGGTCGGCCGACAGCTCCCAGTTGCTGTAGCCGCGCTCGCCGCCGGCGAACGGCGCGGCGTCGGTGTGGCCCTCGAGCGTGAGGTGGTTCGGCACCTCGGCCATCGCGGTGCCGATCTCGCGCAGCAGCTCGCGCATGTACGGCTGCACCACCGCGCTGCCGCTGGCGAACATCGGGCGGTTGTGCTCGTCGACGATCTGGATGCGCAGGCCGTCGCGCGTCATGTCCAGGCGCAGCTGCGCGGCCAGCGCCGCCAGCCGCGGGTGCGCGGCGATCTGGCGCTCGACCTTGTGTTTCAGCTCCTCGAGCCGCGCGCGCTCGGCGCGCTGCTGCTCCTCCTTCAGCGCCTGCAGGTTCACGGTGGCTCGCGGCGCGGCGATCTCGCCGCGCTTGACCTGGCCGGTGGTGCGCGTCAGGTCCTGGCCGCCGCCCTTGATGACGTGCGAGGCGTCGCCCGACCCCGACCCCGACGACAGCAACGCGATCTTCAGCGGCGAGCTGAAGTAGTCGGCGATGCCCTTGCGGTCGCCCTCGGTGGTGCTGCCGAGCAGCCACATCAGCAGGAAGAACGCCATCATCGCCGTCACGAAGTCGGCGTAGGCGATCTTCCAGGCGCCGCCGTGGTGGCCGTGCCCGCCCTTGCGCACGCGCTTGACGATGATCGGCTGCAGCTTCTTCGCGTCACCCGCCATGACTCAACCTCGCGTCCAGGCTCGATGGCCGTGAGCGCCGAAGGCGCGAGCGGCATCGTCAAGCGGCCGCCGCGGATCCGGCTTCGCCGGTCCGCTGGCGGCGCCACCCCGGGGGGGAGGCGCCGAAGGCGCTTCGGGGGGGGGACTCATTTCTTTCCCTTCACGTGGCTCTCGAGCTCGGCGAACGTCGGCCGCTCGGTCGAGTACAGCACCTTGCGCCCGAACTCGACCGCGACCTGCGGCGCGTAGCCCTGCATGCTGGCCAGCAGCGCGGTCTTGATGCACTGCAGTTCCTTGGCCTGCTCGTCGAGCTTCTGCTCGAGCAGCCCGGCCAGCGGCTCGGCGAAGGCGTAGGCCAGCAGGATGCCGAGGAAGGTGCCGACCAGCGCCGAGCCGATCATCGCGCCGAGCACCGCCGGGGGCTGCCCGACCGAGCCCATCGTGTTGACCACGCCGAGCACCGCCGCGACGATGCCGAACGCCGGCAGCCCGCCGGCCAGCCGCTGAAGCGCGGCCACCGCGGCGTGCGACTCGTGGTGGTGCGTCTCCATCTCGCTGTCCATCAGCGATTCGATCTCGTGCGCGTTGAGGTTGCCCGAGACCATCATGCGCAGGTAGTCGGTGACGAACTCGACCACGTGGTGGTCGCCGCCGACGTTGGGGTACTTCTGGAAGATCGGCGAGCTCTCGGGCTGCTCGACGTCGTTCTCGATCGACATCAGCCCTTCCTTGCGCGCCTTCTGCAGGATGTCGTAGAGCAGCGCCATCAGCTCCATGTAGCGCGCCTTCGTGTACTTGCTGCCCTTGAAGCACAGGCCCAGCCCGCGCGCCGTGGCCTTGAGCACCTTCGGCGGGTTGGTGGCGATGAACGCGCCGAGCGCGGCGCCGCCGATGGCCGCCATCTCGAACGGCAGCGCTGCCATGACGACGCCGATGTTGCCGCCGTGCGCGATGAAGACACCGAACACGGCAGCCAGGGCGACGACCCAGCCGATGATGACGAACATGCTTGTGGCGCTGCGGAGGTTTGCGCCCGTTATCGGCGGCGCCCGAAACGACTTGAATCAGGCTGCGCAGCCGCTGCTTCTCGCGCGACCGGCGCCGGGCGGCCGAAGAAAAAGCGGCGGGTCGATGGCGACCCGCCGCGAAAAGCACAGAGGACTGTGCCAGGAGGAGACGTGCAACGAAAACCGGAGCCCGCAAGAACCCCTTCACCACCTGTATCGGCCGCGCCGCGACGGACTTGAGCCCGCCGCCGGGCGGCGGCCGAGATCCGTCAGTGCACCGCGCCCGTGCGCTCGCCCACCGGGCCGAGGTGCAGCGCCCCGCTGGCGCGGCCCTTGCCGGCGCGCGCCGGCGGGTTGCACAGCCCGCACACGTAGTGCTTGGCGATCTCGTGCGGGTGCGTCACGAAGTGCCCGCCGCACTTGCGGCACCTGGTCATCGTCAGCATGCCGTTGTCGACGAACTTCACCAGGCGCCACGCCCGCGTGACCGACAGCAGCGGCTCGAGCCCCTGCGACTGGGTCTGCTCGAGGTACAGCTGGTAGGCCTTGATGACGACGTCGATCTCGTCGAGCGCCGCGGCCTTGTTCAGGTACTCGTGGATGTTCAGGAACAGGCTGGCGTGGATGTTCGGCTGCCAGGTCATGAACCAGTCGGTGGAGAACGGCAGCTGGCCCTTGCTCGGGCTCTTGCCTGCCACTTCCTTGTACAGACGCAGCAGGCGCTCGTAGCTCAGGTCGGTTTCCGATTCCAGCACCTGCAGCCGCGCGCCGAGGTGGATCAGCGTGACCGCGCGCTCGATCTGGCGGGCCTCGGTGAGAATGCTCTTGTTGCGGGCCATGGGGTGCTCCCTCCTGTGTGTGTCGGTGTGTCGGTGTCGCGGCGCGCGCCCGGGGTGGGCCCGGGCCGCTTCAGGCGGCTTCCTGATGGCGCCCGGCCATCAGGATCGACGCGTGCAGGCGGCTGGCGCTGTCGTTGGCCGCGCCCTTGCCGTGGCTGGTCAGCAGGCTCCACACCAGGTCGTCGTCCATGCGGAAGCGGCACAGCAGCGTGTTGCCCGAGGCGATCTTCATCATCTGCGCCGGCGTCAGCGCGGCGATCATCGTCGCCGTGTCCTCCGACACGCCGAGGCGGAACAGGGCCTGCTCGCGGTCGCCGCGGATCAGGCTCTGCGCCAGCATCAGGTACGACAGGTTGGCTTCGCGGATCTCGGCGAGGATCTGATCGGCGTTCATCGGAGGCTCCTTGGGTGTCGGTGGGTTTCGGTGACGGTGTGCAACGAACTGTAGAAGCGCGAACTGGGCGCGGTTATCAGGGCAGTTCGGTGGCTTGAGTCCCGGTTTGTCTGCGGGGCTTGTCGGAGAAATTCCTACAGAGACGCCCCTGCACGCGCGCCGCAGGTGCCACACCTTGCGGAGCACCCGGCACTTGCAGCTCGTCGGCGAGTTGCACGGGCACGGAGGCGGCGCCGCGGATCACGGATCCGACCGCGGATCGCCAGCCTCGCGCAGCGTCGTTCTGGCGGGTGGCGCGTTGGGCGCCGGATGCGCATGGCGCAGGTCCGCCGCGCGCCGGGCCTGTCCGAGGCCGTCGTACAGCACGCCAAGGCAGTGTGCCGCCAGATGGCCGGTGTGCCGAGCCGCCGCGCCGTGCAGTCCGGGACGTTCGCCGACCGGCGGACTCGACCGCGGTGGCGCCCGTACGCGCGGCAAGCGACCGATGGGGGTGTGCGCGGCTCGCCATGGGTCGCCGCGGATGCGGCCGTCCCGGCACACGCGTGCCACCAGATGAGGCGGTGCGTCCGCTCGCTCAAGGACCCATCGCAATGACCGAAATGGCAGGTTTCCGCCCGCAGGCCCCGGGCACGATGCCATGGCGCTGATCGGAATCACAGAGATGCTCCTGCCACGGCAGGACCGAAAAAAATCCGCTAAAGAACGCGGAAATCCCCTCCGATATCCGGACCAACGCACTCGAGCCTTCGGGTACGTGGTCCGGTTGGACGGTCAAGGGCTGATGAGAGTCGAATCTCGCCGCACCTCGCCCTCCGACGTCGGGCATCCCGACGCGGCCGCCGGCCGTTGCGGGGTTGTAGTTGGCGTGCGGCAGGTGCCGCATTGCCAGGTGCAAGCCGGCATCGGAGCCGGGCACGTCTAACCGTAAAAGGAGTTTGCTCAAATGGCACTGACGATCAACACCAACGTCATCTCCCTGAACGCGCAGCGCAACACCGGCGCCACGCAATCCTCGCTCGCCACGTCGATGCAGCGCCTGTCGTCGGGCCTTCGCGTCAACAGCGCGAAGGACGACTCGGCCGGTCTGGCGATCGCCGAGCGCATGAACGCGCAAGTGCGCGGCATGAACGTCGCGATCCGCAACGCCAACGACGGCATCTCGCTGGCGC
>CAZUBF010000150.1:0-8401 GCA_964618555.1 uncultured Azohydromonas sp. | reverse complement strand
GGCGGATCATGTTGAAGGTGCCGACCAGGTTGACCATGATGGTCTTGGTGTAGACGGCCAGCGGGTGTGCACCGTCCTTGCCGACGGTCTTCACCGCCGGCGCGATGCCGGCGCAGTTGACCAGCCCCACCAGCTTGCCCATGCCCACGGCCTTCGCGACCGCGGCCTGGCCGTCGGCTTCCTGGCTCACGTCGCAGCGCACGTAGGCGCCACCGATCTCGGCGGCCACCTTGGTGCCCTTGTCGTCCTGCAGGTCGGCGACGACGACCTTGGCGCCTTCGCGCGCCAGCATGCGCGCCGTGCCTTCGCCCAGCCCCGACGCGCCGCCGGTGACGATGAAGACCTTGCCTGCGATGTCCATGCGGTGACTCCTGATTGATGTGAAGGGTTGTCGTGACGTGGCGCGCATTGTCGCGCAGCACCGCGGCGCGACGTCGCGTCAGCGGCGCTCGGCGGACACGACTTCGATCACGCGCGCGGGCGCGGCGGGCGCGGCGGCGCGCCCGTGGTAGCGGTCGAGCAGGTCGTGCCAGCGCGCGCGCGCCGTCGCCACCGCGGCCAGCTTGACGTGGCCGTAGCCGCGGATGCGCTCGGGCAGCGCGGCGATCTCGACGGCCAGCGGCAGGCGCTCGCGCGACAGCGTCGGCAGCAGGCCGTCGACGAGCGCCTCGTAGTCACGCGCCAACTGGCGTTCGAGCCGACGCTCGGCGGTGTGGCCGAACGGGTCGAGCCAGCGCCCGCGCACGCGCCGCGCGGCGGCCAGCAGCTTCATCGCGCGCAGCAGCCACGGCCCGAAGCGCCGCTTGCATGGGCGGCCGTCGGGGCCCGGGCGCGCCAGCAGCGGCGGGGCCATGTGGAACTCGATGCGTCGCCAGTCGGCGAACTGCTCGCGCAGCGCGCGCTCGAAGGCGCCGTCGGTGTACAGGCGCGCCACCTCGTACTCGTCCTTGATCGCCAGCAACTTCGCGTAGGCGCGCGCGACCGCGGTGGACAGCGGCAGCGACGCGTCGGCGCCGAGCGCCGACTCGGCGGCGCGCACGCGGTCGACCAGCGTGCGGTAGCGCCGAGCGTAGGCGCGGTCCTGGTAGTCGGCGAGGAAGGCCTCGCGCCGCGCGAGCAGCGCGTCGAGCGTGTCGGCCTCGCGCGGCGGTGCGTCGACGCCCTCGAGGCGGCGCAGGGCCGCCGGGTCGGCCACCGCCAGCCGGCCCAGCGCGAAGGCGATGCGGTTGTCGGCCACCGCGACGCCGTTGAGCTCGATCGCGCGCTGCAGCGCCGCTTCCGACAGCGGCACCAGCCCGTGCTGGAACGCCGCGCCGAGCATCACGATGTTGGCCGGCATCGTGCTGCCGAGCATGCGCTGCGCGATGTCCTGCGCGTCGGCGGCGTGCACGCGGTCGGCGCCGGCAGCGTGGCGCATCTTGGCCAGCAGCGCACCGGTGTGCAGGCTGGCGTCGGGGTCGCGCACGAAGGCCGCGGTGGCCAGCTCGTGCGTGTTGACGACGAACACGGTGCGGCCGTGTTTCACCGTGCCCAGCGCGTCGGGCGACGCGCCGACGACCATGTCGCAGGCGAGCACCGCGTCGGCCTGCTGCGTGTCGATGCGCACCTGGTTCAGCTGGTCGGCGCTCGGCGCGACGCGCACGAACGACAGCACCGCGCCACCCTTCTGCGCGAAGCCCATGAAGTCGAGCACCGATGCCTGCTTGCGCTCGAGGTGCGCGGCCATCGTGACCAGGGCGCCGACGGTGACCACGCCGGTGCCGCCGACGCCGGCGACCAGCAGGTCGAACGGCCCGGTCCAGCGCCAGGCCGGCGGGGGCGGGATCGCGGCCAGCTCGCGCGCCAGCGCGTCGGCGTCGACGCCGCGGCCCACGCGCTTGGCCGGCACCGCGCCGGTCAGCGTGACGAAGCTCGGACAGAAGCCGTCGAGGCAGCGGTAGTCGGCGTTGCACGAACTCTGCTCGATCTGGCGCTTGCGCCCCCAGTCGGTCTCGACCGGGATCACGCTCAGGCAGTTGCTGGCCACCCCGCAGTCGCCGCAGCCCTCGCAGACGCGCTCGTTGACGAACACGCGCTGCGGCGCCTCGGGCAGTTCGCCCTTCTTGCGCCTGCGGCGCTTCTCGGCGGCACAGGCCTGGTCGTAGATCAGCAGCGTCACGCCCGGAACGCCGCGAAGATCCCGCTGCACCGCGTCGAGGTCGGCGCGCGCATGGAACGTGGTGCCGGGCGGGAACTCGCGCTCGTGGCCGCGGTACTTCGCGACGTCGTCGGACACCACCGCGATGCGCGCCGCGCCCTCGGCCTCGACCTGGCGCGCGATCTCGGGCACGCCGAGCTTGCCGTCGACCGGCTGGCCGCCGGTCATCGCGACCGCGTCGTTGTACAGCAGCTTGTAGGTGATGTTCGTGCCGGCGGCCACCGCCTGGCGGATCGCCAGCAGACCGCAGTGGAAGTAGGTGCCGTCGCCGAGGTTCTGGAACACGTGCGGTTCGCTGGTGAAGCGCGACTGCGCGACCCAGTCGACGCCTTCGGCGCCCATCTGGATCAGCCCGCTGGTGCCGCGGTCCATCCAGCTGGCCATGAAGTGGCAGCCGATGCCGGCGAGCGCGCGCGAGCCGTCGGGCACGCGCGTGCTGGTGTTGTGCGGGCAGCCCGAGCAGAAGTACGGCTGGCGGCGCACGCCGTCGGCGGCGTTCGAGTGCAGCGCCGGCATCGTGAAGTCGACCACCAGCGCGCGGCGGTCGAGCGCCGGGTTTAGCCGCGCCAGCCACTCGGCGACCACCGGCATGATGCGCGACGGGCGCAGTTCGCCCAGCGCCGGGATCAGCGGCCGGCCTTCGGCGTCGCCCTTGCCGGCGATGCGCGGGCGCTGCACGTTGGGCACCGCATAGAGCAGTTCCTTGATCTGGCGCTCGACCATCGGCGCCTTCTCCTCGATCACGAGGATCTCCTCGAGCCCCTGCACGAACTCGAGCATGCGCGTGGGTTCCAGCGGGAACACCAGCCCGACCTTGTAGACGCGCACGCCGGCGGCGGCGAGCGCGTTCGGGTCGAGGTCGAGCCGGCGCAGCACCTCCATGAAGTCGAAATGCGCCTTGCCGACGGTGACGATGCCCAGCGTCGCGCGCGGGCTGGCGACGACGTGCTTGTCGAGCGAATTCACGCGCGCAAAGGCGCGCACCGCGTCGAGCTTGGCCGCCAGCCGCTGCTCGATCTCGAGCGACGGCAGGTCGACCGCGCGCACGTGCAGCGGCAGCGGTGGCGCGAAATCGACCGGGTGCGTGAAGTCCAGCGGCACCGCGTCGAGGTCGACCGTCATCGCCGACTCGACGACCTCGCTGATCGCCTTGAAGCCGACCCAGGCGCCCGAGAAGCGCGACAGCGCCCAGCCGTACAGCCCGAACTCGAGGTACTCGGCGACGTTGGCCGGGTGCAGCACCGGCAGGCTCCAGGCCTGCAGGGCCAGGTCGCTCTGGTGCGGCATCGACGAGCTGACGCAGCCGTGATCGTCGCCGGCGACCACCAGCACGCCGCCCAGCGGCGACGCGCCGTAGGCGTTGCCGTGGCGCAGCGCGTCGCCGGCGCGGTCGACGCCCGGGCCCTTGCCGTACCACAACGCGAAGACGCCGTCGGCCCGGCGCTTCGGATCGAGCGCGACGCGCTGCGTGCCCAGGCACGCGGTGGCCGCCAGGTCCTCGTTGATCGCCGGCAGGAACTGCACACCGGCAGCGTCGAGCAGCGCCCGGGCTTTCCACAGCTGCTGGTCGACCATGCCCAGCGGCGAGCCGCGGTAGCCGCTGACGAAGCCTGCGGTGTTCAGCCCCGCCGCGGCATCGATGCGGCGCTGCATCAGCAGCAGCCGCACCAGCGCCTGCGTTCCGGTGAGGAACACGGTGCCGCGCTCGGCGGCCAGGTTGTCGGCGAGGCGGTAGTCGCGCAGCGGCGGCGCGGGGGCGGCGGTGGGGGTCATCGGCAGGCGGTCCGGCCCGATGGTAGGCGGCCACGCTGCGCTGGCAAGCAGGAAAGCGAGTGGTCGACGCGGCGTGCGGGTCGCCAAGCGCCGGCCGATCGGCGATGATCGCCGCTTCGCGCCACCGCCGGGAGCGTCGCATGCCGAACGACCGCTACGACCTGATCGTCATCGGCGCCGGCTCGGGGGGCGTGGCCGCGGCGCGGCGTGCGGCGGCGCACGGCGCGAAGGTGCTGATCGCCGAGGCCGACCGCGTCGGCGGCACCTGCGTGATCCGCGGCTGCGTGCCGAAGAAGCTGATGATGTACGCGGCGGAGTTCGCACGCACGCTGCGCGAGGCCGACGGCTTCGGCTGGAGCGAGGTCGGCGGGCGCTTCGAGATGCACCGCTGGGCCGACGCGAAGGCCGCCGAGATCACCCGCCTGGAAGGCGTGTACCGCAAGCTGCTCGCCGACAGCGGCGTGGCGCTGGTGGCCGGTCGCGCGATGCTCAACGGCGGTGGCAGCGTGCGCATCGGCGAGCGCCTGTGCCACGCGCCGCGCGTGCTGGTGGCCACCGGCGGCGCGCCGGCGTTCGACGCCTTCCCCGGGCTCGACACCGCGATGACGTCGAACGAGGTGCTCGACTTGCGCCGCGTGCCACCGACCCTGCTGGTCATCGGCGGCGGCTACGTGGCCTGCGAGTTCGCGAGCATCCTGGCCGGGCTGGGCGCGCGCGTGACGCTGGCGTTTCGCGACGCGCTGCCGCTGCGCGGCTTCGACGCCGACCTGCGGCGGCGGCTGGCGCCTGCGCTCGAGCGCCGCGGCGTCGTGCTGGCCGGCGGCGTGGCGATGCGAGCGCTGCAGCGCGACGAGCACGGCTTCGCACTGCAGCGCGCCGACGGCTCGGTGCTGCGCGCCGCGGCGGCGCTCAACGCCACCGGCCGGCGGCCGAACACCGCCGGCATGGGGCTCGAGTCGCTGGGCGTGCGCCTGGACGCGCGCGGTGCCGTCGAGGTCGACGCCGACAGCCGCAGCAGCGTGCCGAGCCTGTGGGCCATCGGCGACGTGACGCACCGCGTGAACCTGACGCCGGTGGCGATCGCCGAGGGCCGCGCCTTTGCCGACACCGAGTTCGGCCGCCGCCCGACGCGCGTCGACCACCGCACGGTGGCCAGCGCCGTGTTCACCGACCCGCCGCTGGCCGCCGTCGGCCTGACCGAGGACGACGCGGTCGCGCGGGGCCCGGTCGACGTCTACGAGTCGGAGTTCCGCCCGATGAAGACCGCCTTTGCCGGCGGCGCCGAGCGCACCTACATGAAGCTGGTCGTCGACGGCCTCGACGAACGCGTGCTCGGCGTGCACATGATCGGCGTCGATGCGCCGGAGATCGTGCAAAGCCTCGCCGTGGCGCTGACCTGCGGCGCGACCAAGCGCGATTTCGACCGCACGATCGCAGTGCACCCGACCGCGGCCGAGGAGTTCGTGCTGATGCGCGAGCCGGTGCGCCGCCACGGCCACGCGGCGCGCGACTCCGCGGTGTGACCTGCGCAGCGGGCCGTGCCCGAAGGCGCGACGACCGATCCAGGCAACTCCTCGTCAAGCGACCGCCGCGGATCCGGCTGCGCCAGTGCGCAGGCGGTGCCCCACCGAGGGGGAGGCGCCGCAGGCGCGGCGGGGGTGGTCAGTGCCCGTGCCCGATCTCGCCCTCGGTGAACAGGTAGTCCTTCAGTTCCTTCGAGAACGTCGGATCCCTGCGGCGGATCCACTCGAGCACCATCGCCGCGTGCTCCTTCTCCTCGTCGCGGTTGTGCGCGAGGACGGCCTTGAGCGCCGGATCCTTGCAGGCGTCGACCCGCTGGTTGTACCAGTCGACCGCCTCCAGCTCCTCCATCAGCGAGACGATCGCGCGGTGCATGTCGCGCGTCTCGTCGCTGAGCTCCGAAACCGGTTCGTGGTAACCCTCGCTGGCCATCGGCGTGCTCCTCGTTCGGGGTGGGAAAGGGCGATGGTGGCGAGTATCGCCCGCACGCGCGAGCGCCGACGCGGCGCGCGTGCCGGCTCAGCGCTGCAGCAGCGCGTTGACCGGCTGCAGGTCCTCGGCGCGCAGCGTGCCGGCCGCCTGGCGCAGACGCAGCGTGGCCAGCAGCACGTTGTAGCGCGCGGCGGCGAGGTCGCGCTGCGTCGCGAACAGCTGGCTCTGCGCGTTGAGCACGTCGAGGTTGACGCGCACGCCGACACGGTAGCCGACCTGCGTGGCTTCCAGCGCGAGCTTGCTCGACGACTCGGCGGCCTCGAGCGCACCGACCTCGGCCTCGCCCGACTTCAGCCCGGTGAAGGCCTGCCGCGTCGACTGCGCGACGAAGCGCCGTGCCGCCTCGAGGTTGTTGCGCGACGCGTCCTCGAGCGACAGGGTCTCGCGGATGCGGTTGTCGATCGACCCGCCGGTGTACAGCGGCATGTTCAGCTGCACGCCGATCTGGCCGTTGGTGAAACCGCCGCTGCTGCGCCCGAGGCTGGTGCCGAGCCCCGACACGCCGTGGTTGTGCGCGCGCTGCAGCGAGCCGACGACGTCGACGGTGGGCAGCTTGCCGGCGCGCGCCTTGTCGGTCTCGAGGCGTGCGATGTCCAGCGCCAGCTGTGCGCGGCGCACCTGCGGATGACCGCCCTCGGCCAGCGACACCCAGTCCTCGATGCCCGACGGCGTCGTCGCGGGCAGGGTGACCGGCAGCGACAGCGCCTTCGGCTCGACGCCGGTGCGTCCGACCAGCTGGTCGAGCGCGATGCGCTTGACGCGCAGGTCGTTCTCGGCCTGAATCTCCCTCGCGCGCGCCAGGTCGAAGCGCGATTCGGCCTCGCGCGTGTCGGTGATCGTCGCGGTGCCGACCTCGAAGTTGCGCTTGGCCGCGGCCAGCTGTTCGGAGATCGCTGCCTTCGACGCCTGCGCGGTGGCCAGCGTCTCGACGGCGACGAGCACGTCGACGTAGGCCTGCGACAGGCGAACGATCAGGTCCTGCTCGGCCAGCGCGAGCTCGGCCTGCGCGATCTCGACGCCCCGGTCGGCCTGTTCGATCGTCGCGTCGTTGGCGCGGTTGAACAGCGGATGGCGGCCGCTGAGCGCGCCCTGCGTGACGTTGGCGTAACCGCGGTCGGGTTCGTTCGGCGACGGCGGGTCGGACAGCCCGCGCCCGGTCTGTGCCTGCAGGCTCAGCGACGGGCGGCGCAGTGCGTCGGCCTGCGCGCGGCGGTGCATCGCGGCGTCGGCCTGAGCGCGCGCGGCGAGGTAGGTGGCGTCGTAGCCGCGCGCGGCCTCGTACAGCTCGACCAGGCTTTGCGCCTGCGCCGGCGCGGCGACGCCCGCAAGCAGTCCGGCGGCGAGCGCCAGCGCGGCGAGGGGGCGTCGGGGGTCGATGCGGCGCATGGGGCGGTCCTTTTGGCGAGAGGGGTTCGGCAGGAATCAGTAGCGCGGCGTGCGCGGGTCGACCTGCGTCGACCAGGCGTCGATGCCGCCGGCGAGGTTGTACACGCGCTCGTGTCCGTGGCGCCGCAGGAATGCGACGACCTGCGCGCTGCGCACCCCGTGATGGCAGATGCAGACGACGGGCCGGCGGCGGTCGATCTCGGCCAGGCGCGCCGGCACCTCGCGCATCGGCATCGCCAGCGTCGTCGCCGACGGCAGGTCGAGCCGCGCGATCGCCACTTCCCAGGGCTCGCGCACGTCGAGCAGCAGCGGTGCCTCGGCGGCGGCGAACGGGCCCAGCTCCTCGACCTGCAGCGACTGCACGGGCGCCCGCGTCAGAAGCGAAAGCGCGGCCGCTCGTCGAAGCCGAGCAGCCGCGGCGCGACGGTGTCGAACAGCTCGACGTGGGCGAAGTCGCGCTCGCCGACGCGGCGCACCAGCACCGCGCGCATCATCGGCTCTTCGCCGACGATGCCCACCAGCCGGCCGCCCACGCCGAGCTGGTCGAGCAAGGTCTGCGGCACCTCGCCCACCGACCCCGAGAGCACGATCGCGTCGAACGGCGCTTCGCCGGCCAGCCCGCGCGCGCCGTCGGCCTCGTGCACCGTGACGTTGCGCACCGCGGCGCGGCGCAGGTTGTCGCGGGCCAGCGCCGCCAGTTCGGGCACGATCTCGAGCGTGTGCACGTGCCGCGCCTGGTGCGCCAGCAGCGCGGCCATGTGGCCCGACCCGGCGCCGACCTCGAGCACCTTGTCGCTGCGACGCAGCTGCAGGTCCTGCAGCAGCCGCGCCTCGACCTTGGGCTCGAGCATGCACTGGCCGTGCGCGCCGTGCTCGCGCAGCGGCACCTGCATGTCGACGAAGGCCAGCGCGCGGTACGCCGGCGGCACGAAGCCCTCGCGGTGGACGACGCCGAGCAGGTCGAGCACGCTCTGGTCCAGCACCTCCCAGGGGCGGATCTGCTGCTCGATCATGTTGAAGCGGGCCTGTTCG
>CAZUBF010000149.1:0-8418 GCA_964618555.1 uncultured Azohydromonas sp. | reverse complement strand
CGCGTTCACGATCATGTTCACCGTGCTGCCGCGGCTGGGCGTGGTCGGCAACTCGCCGATCCTCAACGTCGAGCCCGTGTTCGCGCTGGTGCTGGCCTGGTCGCTGCTGGGCCAGCGCGTGGCGCCGGTGCAGGTGGCCGGCGCGCTCCTGGTCGTCGCCACGGTGGTCTGGCTGGGCCTGCGGCGGCGCTGAGGGCGGGCGATGCCCGTGCCGGGCGAGTGCGGCGATGCTCGCGGCTTGGCCGTCGCGCCGCCGCCGCCCCACGGCCGACAGCGCCAGCCCCGCGCCGCAGGCCCGGCGCGCCGCATCGCGCGGTGTCACCCGCGCGACGCCGACCCCGCACCCGACGGCGGCTCGAGCAGTCCGGGCGCGGCGGGCGCCCCGCCCCAGGCCGCGAGCAGTTCGGCGCGCACCTCGTCGGCGCGCCCCGCGTAGCGCGGCGACAGGTGCAGCGGCGTCACCGCCCGCGCGCCGAGCGCGCGGGCGAGGGCGCCGGCCTGGCGCGCGGTCAGGTGGTGCTTGCGCAGCGCGTGCGCGCGGTCGGCGTCGATGAAGGTGCACTCGATGTACAGCCGGTCGACGCCGGCCAGCAGCGCGTGAAGCGCGCGCCGGTTGGCTTCGCTGTCGCGCAGGTCGGTGACGAAGCCCAGGCGCTGCCCGGGCGCCACGTCGAGCACGACGTCGGCCAGCTCGCCGACGCTGCGGGTCATCGCATGCACGCCGGCGCGGTCGCGCCAGGCGACCTCGATCGGCGTGGCCGACGGCGCGCCACCGAGCACCGCGAGCTTGAGCGTGCGCAGCCACGGCCCAGTGGCCACGCCCAGCGCCTCGAGCCTCGCACGGTCGACGCGCACACGCGCCTTCTCCTCGATCGCGAACGCGAGGCATGGCGTGCCGTGGTCGACGAACGCGGCGCGCACGCGCAGCAGCGGCTCGTCGAGCAGCACGCCGTCGGGGCAGTCGGTGGGCGTCAAGTCCTCGCGCGCGAAGCCGCGCCGGCTCGAGAACAGCGCGCCGGCGACGCGCCCGTCGAGCCCGAGCGCGCGCACCTCGAGCGCCAGCTCGACCTCGTAGCGGTGCACGACGTTCCAGGTGTAGGCGCGCAGCTTGTGCTCGACCTGGTCGACGAAGCCCGGGCCACCGGTGAGCACCAGCCGCGGCTTGCGCCCGAGCACGACGCGCAGCAGCGTGTCGAACCCGGCGAAGTGGTCCATGTGCGCGTGGCTGACGAACACGTGCGACAGCCGCATCAGGTGCCGCGGTGCGAGCGCGCCGACGTCGCCGAGGTCGAACAGCAGCGCGCGGCGCTCGTCGCGCAGCCCGAGGTACAGCACCGGATCGCCGAAGGCGTCGTTGACCAGGCGGGGATCGAACAGCGGGTGCATCGGCGCGCCGATTCTGGCCCGGCTTGACAGTGCCGCCGCGCGGGTGTCCGATCGCGGCGTCGTCAACACCGGAGCGCACGATGTCCAACCATGTCTACAAGCTGATCGAACTCACCGGGTCGTCGACCGTCGGCACCGACGACGCGGTGCGCAACGCGGTCGCCAAGGCGCACGAGACGGTGCGCAACATCCACTGGTTCACGGTCGCCGAGACGCGCGGGCACGTCGTCGACGGCAAGGTCGCGCACTGGCAGGTGACGATCAAGCTCGGGTTCACGCTCGACTGAAGCCGGGCACGAGGCCCCGGGTCGCCGCGGCCGGCATCGCTGCGGCGGCGCCGACGTGAAGTGTTGCCACCGGATGGCCTGCCTTTTCGGCGCCAGGGGCCCCGCGGGCGCGACTATCATCCGTCGCTCGTCCCACTGCGCGGGAGTTGTCGTTTGGCTGCCGAGACCGTCGCCGATGCACCGGCCTCGACCCTGTCCGGGGTCGCGCGCGTGCTGGTGCACGCCGGCAAGCTCGGCGCCAAGGCCGCCGAGGCGCTGGTGCAGACCGCCAAGGAGCGGCGCTCGAGCTTCCTGTCGGCGGTGATCGCCGCCGGGGCGGTGTCGCCGTCGGACCTGGCGCACACGCTGTCGTCGGCGCTGGCGCTGCCGCTGCTCGACCTCAACGCGGTCGACGCCGACAAGCTGCCGCGCGGCATCGTCGAGCCGAAGCTGGCGGCGCAGTACCAGATCGCGGTGCTCGGCAAGCGCGGCAACCGGCTGTTCATCGGCGGCGCCGACCCCACCGACCAGGAGGCCGTCGAGCGCATCAAGTTCGCGACCCAGCTGCAGCCCGAGTGGGTCATCGTCGAGTACGACAAGCTCGCGCGCCTGCGCGACGTGCAGGGCCAGAGCGCCAACGAGGCGCTCGAGTCGCTGGCGTCGATGGACTTCGAGTTCGACGTCAGCGACGAGGGCGGCGAGGCCGAGAGCGTCGACGTGGCCTCCGAGGTCGAGGACGCGCCGGTGGTGCGCTTCCTGCAGAAGATGCTGATCGACGCGATCAACATGCGCGCGTCGGACCTGCACTTCGAGCCCTACGAATACCATTACCGCGTGCGCTTCCGCGTCGACGGCGAGTTGCGCGAGATCACCCAGCCGCCGATCGCGATCAAGGACAAGCTCGCGTCGCGCATCAAGGTCATCAGCCGCCTGGACATCGCCGAGAAGCGCGTGCCGCAGGACGGGCGCATGAAGCTGAAGTTCGGCAACAAGGCGATCGACTTCCGCGTCAGCACGCTGCCCACGCTGTTCGGCGAGAAGATCGTCATCCGCATCCTCGACCCGTCGAGCGCCAAGCTGGGCATCGAGGCGCTGGGCTACGAGAAGATCGAGAAGGAGCGGCTGCTCAACGCGATCGGCCGCCCCTACGGGATGATCCTGGTCACCGGCCCCACCGGCTCGGGCAAGACGGTGTCGCTGTACACCTGCCTGAACCTGCTGAACCAGCCGGGCGTGAACATCTCCACGGTCGAGGATCCGGCCGAAATCAACCTGCCGGGCATCAACCAGGTCAACGTCAACGACAAGGCCGGGCTGACCTTCGCCGCCGCGCTGCGCTCGTTCCTGCGCCAGGACCCGGACGTGATCATGGTCGGCGAGATCCGCGACCTCGAGACCGCCGACATCGCGATCAAGGCCGCCCAGACCGGCCACCTGGTGATGTCGACGCTGCACACCAACGACGCGCCGACGACGCTGACGCGGCTGATGAACATGGGCGTGGCGCCGTTCAACATCGCGTCGAGCGTGCTGCTGATCAGCGCGCAGCGGCTGGCGCGCAGGCTGTGCGAGACCTGCAAGAAGCCGGCCGACTACCCGCGCGAGTCGCTGCTGCGCGCCGGCTTCAAGGACACCGACCTCGACGGCTCGTGGCAGCCGTACCGGGCGGTGGGCTGCTCGGCGTGCACCAATGGTTACAAGGGGCGGGTCGGCCTGTACCAGGTGATGCCGATCAACGAGTCGATCCAGCGCATCATCCTGGCCGAGGGCACGGCGCTGGACATCGCGCAGCAGGCGCAGAAGGACGGGGTCCGCGACCTGCGCCAGGCCGGACTGGTCAAGGTGCGCAACGGGGTGACCACGCTCGAGGAAGTCATCACGGTGACCAACGAGTGATCCGGCGCGTGCGTCGGCACGCGCCCGTGAATCGGTTACAACAGCGCTCAATCACGGCACCCGCGTGCCGAAAACCGTTCGTTGGGGATCCGTCCCGGAGGCTTTATGGCGACTGCGGCAGCCGCGCGACCGAGCATCAAGGAATTCGTCTTCGAGTGGGAAGGCAAGGACAAGAACGGCAAGGTCGTCCGCGGCGAGATGCGCTCGGGCGGCGAGGCCGCCGTCAACGCCGCGCTGCGCCGCCAGGGCGTGCTCGTCACGAAGGTGAAGCGGCGCCGCCTGAGCGGCGGGCGGTCGATCAAGCAGAAGGACATCGCGGTCTTCACGCGCCAGCTGGCGACGATGATGAAGGCCGGCGTGCCGCTGCTGCAGGCCTTCGACATCGTCGCGCGCGGCAGCCCGAACCCGAAGCTGACGCGCCTGCTGACCGACATCCGCTCCGACGTCGAAACCGGCACCAGCCTGTCGGCGGCGTTCCGCAAGCACCCGTTGTACTTCAACGCGCTGTACTGCAACCTGGTCGAGGCCGGCGAGGCCGGCGGCATCCTCGAGGCGCTGCTCGACCGGCTGGCGCTGTACGAGGAGAAGACGCTCGCACTGCAGCAGAAGATCAAGTCGGCGCTGATCTACCCGATCGCGGTGCTCGTCGTCGCCTTCGTCGTGCTGTCGGTGATCATGATCTTCGTGATCCCGGCGTTCAAGGACGTGTTCTCGTCCTTCGGCGCCGACCTGCCGGCGCCGACGCTGGCGGTGATCGCGATGAGCGAGTTCTTCGTCGACTACTGGTACATCATCTTCGGCGTGCTGATCGGCGGCAGCTACTTCTTCCTGCAGAGCTGGCGGCGCAGCGAGAAGATGCAGAAGTTCATGGACCGGCTGCTGCTGAAGGTCCCGGTGTTCGGCGACCTGATCTACAAGTCGGTGATCGCGCGCTGGACGCGCACGCTGTCGACGATGTTCGCCGCCGGCGTGCCGCTGGTCGAGGCGCTCGACTCCGTGGGCGGCGCGTCGGGCAACGCGGTGTTCGTCGAGGCCACCGAGAAGATCCAGAAGGACGTCGCCACCGGCTCGGCGCTGACCGCGTCGATGCAGGCCACCGGGGTGTTCCCGAGCATGGTGCTGCAGATGAGCTCGATCGGCGAGGAGTCGGGCTCGCTCGACAACATGCTGGGCAAGGCCGCCGAGTTCTACGAGGAAGAGGTCGACGAGATGGTCAAGGGGCTGTCGAGCCTGATGGAGCCGTTCATCATCGTCATCCTCGGCGTGCTGATCGGCGGCATCGTGGTGTCGATGTACCTGCCGATCTTCAAGCTCGGCGCGGTGGTCTGACGCGGTGCGCGAGGCGCTGGACGCGCTGCCGCTGGAGCTGCTGCTGCACCCGGTGACGCTGGGGCTGTTCGGGCTGGTCGTCGGCAGCTTCCTCAACGTCGTCGTCCACCGGCTGCCGGTGATGATCGAGCGGCAGTGGTGGGCCGACGTGGCGCACCAGCTCGCCGACGCCGGGTCGTGGCAGCGCGTGTTCGGCGCGCGCCCCGCCGGCGCGCCGCCCGCGCTGGCACAGGCCGCCAAGTCGCTGGAGACCGCTCTCGAGACGCTGCCGCACCTGGGGCTGGCGACGCCGCGCTCGCGCTGCCCCAGCTGCGGACGCGCGATCGCCTGGCACGAGAACGTTCCGGTGCTCGGCTGGCTGCGGCTGAAGGCACGCTGCGCCGGGTGCGGCACGCGCATCTCGGCGCGCTATCCGCTGGTCGAACTGCTGACCGCCGCGCTGTTCGCCGCGGTCGGCTGGCGCTTCGGCGCGCAACCGGTGGCGCTGCTGTGGTGCGCCGTGGCGGCAGCGCTGGTGGCGCTGGCGGCCATCGACTGGGACACCACGGTGCTGCCCGACGCGCTGACGATGCCGCTGCTGTGGGGCGGGCTGGTGGCCGCGGCGCTGGGCTGGACGCTGCCGCTGACCGACGCGCTGTGGGGCGCCGCCGCCGGCTACCTGTCGCTGTGGTCGGTGTACTGGCTGTTCAAGCTGGCCACCGGCAAGGAAGGCATGGGCTACGGCGACTTCAAGCTGCTCGCCGCACTGGGCGCCTGGCTGGGCTGGCAGATGATCGTGCCGATCCTGCTGATGGCCTCGGTGATCGGCGCCGTCGTCGGCATCGCGATGAAGGCCGCGGCGTCGCTGCGCGAGGGCCGCTACGTGCCGTTCGGCCCGTTCCTCGCCGGCGCCGGGCTGGTGGTGATGCTCGCCGGCGCCGACGCCGTGCGCGGCTGGATCGGCTGGGCCTGATCGCCGGCATGCGCGGCGCTGCGGGCATGCACCTCGGGCTGACCGGCGGCATCGGCAGCGGCAAGAGCACGGTCGCGGCGCGGCTGGCCGCGCTGGGTGCCGAGGTGGTCGACGCCGATGCGATCTCGCGCGCGCTGACCGCCGCCGGCGGCGCGGCGATCGGCCCGCTGCGCGAAGCCTTCGGGCCGCAGGCCATCGACGCGCACGGGGCGCTCGACCGTGCGCAGATGCGCGCGCTGGCCTTCGCCGACCCCGACGCACGGCGCCGCCTCGAGGCCCTGCTGCATCCGCTGATCGGCGCCGAATGCGAGCGCCAGGCCGCGGCTGCCGGCGCGCGGCCGGTGGTGTTCGACGTGCCGCTGCTGGCCGAGTCGCGCCACTGGCGCGCGCGGGTGCAGCGCGTGCTGGTGGTCGACTGCGACGAGGCGACGCAGGTCGAGCGCGTGATGCGCCGCTCGGGCTGGGACGCCGACGCGGTGCGCCGGGTCATCACCCAGCAGGCGCCGCGCGCGCGCCGCCGCGCGGTGGCCGACGCGGTGATCCACAACGTCGGCCTGTCGCTGCAGGCGCTGCACGCCGAAGTCGACGCGCTGTGGACGCGCTGGTGCGTGCCGAGCCTGTGAAACAATGCGCCGCCATGGCGTGAGGCGCATCGCCGGCGCGCCGGCGCGGTCTGGGAAGCGGCCTTGGTCCTGTACGAATACCCGTTCAACGAAGGCATCCGCACGATGCTGCGGCTCGAACACCTGTTCGACCGCCTCGGCCAGCTGATCCCGCGCCCCGCCGCACTCGATCACCACTTCGCGCTGGCGACGATCTTCGAGGTGATGGATGTCGCCGCGCGCGCCGACCTGAAGTCCGACCTGCTCAAGGAGCTCGAGCGCCAGCGCGCCCAGCTCAACGCCTACCGCGGCAACCCGGCGATCGCCGAGGGCGTGCTCGACGAGGTGGTC
Organism: uncultured Azohydromonas sp.; assembly: GCA_964618555.1. Classification (GTDB taxonomy): domain Bacteria; phylum Pseudomonadota; class Gammaproteobacteria; order Burkholderiales; family Burkholderiaceae_C; genus Calidifontimicrobium. Next base: position 1,636 of record CAZUBF010000149.1, on the reverse strand, counting down.
GGCCGCGTCGACGCCACGTTCGACGCGTTGAACCAGCTGCCCGGCAAGGCCGGCGCCGCGCTGGCGAGCAACGAGTGGCTGATGAGCATCCGCAGCCGCATCAGCATTCCCGGCGGCACCTGCGAGTTCGACCTGCCGGCGTACTACGCCTGGCAGCAGCATCCGCCCGAGCGGCGCCGCGCCGACCTGCTGCGCTGGATGGAGACGCTGAACCCGCTCGCGGCGGCGCTGCACGTGCTGCTCGGGCTGCTGCGCGACACCGGCGTGCCGCATCGCGTCGTCGCCCCCGGCGGGCAGTTCCAGCAGAGCCTGCCCCAGGGCAAGGTCTACCAGCTGCTGCGCGTGCGGCTGGACGACGCGGAGCTGATCCCCGAGATCAGCGGCCACCGGCTGATGGTGTCGGTGCGGCTGATGAAGACCGAGTCGGACGGGCGCCTGCGTCCGGCCGGCAGCGACGCCAGCTTCGAGCTGACGCTGTGCGCCTGAGCGCGGGTCGTGAACGAGCCCGACCCGCCACCGCCCCCAGCGCGCCGCCGCGTGCGCTGCCCGGCCTGCGGCGGCCCCGCGTGGTACGACGCCGACAACCCCTGGCGCCCGTTCTGCAGCGAGCGCTGCCGCACGCACGACCTCGGTGCCTGGGCCAGTGAGAGCTACCGCGTCGAAGCGCCCGTGACCCCGGACGACGGCGACGAAGCCGCACCGCCGCTGCACTAGACGGCTGCACGCGCCGTCGCGGCCGCGGCGCACCACGCGCGCCGCCGCGGGTGCACCGCGGCCGACCCGCTGGTGGCGGCCACCGCCACGGGGGCCGAACGCGTGCGCCGCAGCTGGCAGGCCGTCGATTCGTACGCATCCGACCCTCGCGTCACGCACGCACCTGACCCTCGCGTCGCGAGGGACCTCTTGAAGCCTCGCGCTCGGTCCCTATAATCGCCCTGTTAGCACTCGCCGCGGGCGAGTGCTAGCGGTTGCGGCGCTCGCAGCCGAACCAAGTTGAAGTGAGTAGGCGCTCACATATGCCAACTCACGGATCCTCGTACATCGATCCCCGTTCAGGAGATGACATGAAACTTCGTCCGTTGCACGATCGCGTGATCGTCAAGCGCCTCGAAAACGAAACCAAGACCGCGTCGGGCATCGTGATCCCCGACAACGCCGCCGAGAAGCCCGACCAGGGCGAAGTGCTGGCCGTCGGACCGGGCAAGCGCAACGACAAGGGCGACTTCGTCGCGCTGAACATCAAGGTCGGCGACCGCGTGCTGTTCGGAAAGTACAGCGGCCAGACCGTCAAGGTCGACGGCGACGAGTTGCTGGTGATGCGCGAAGAGGATCTTTTCGCCGTCATCGAGAAGTAAGGCGCTGAGCGCCTTGCTTCCGTCGAAGGCTCACTTCGCGCAGCGAAGTGAAGGCCCGCCAGGGCCGGCCGCAGACAGAAGAATCCTCCGGCGACAGCCGGCACTTCAGAGATTTGGAGATACAAAACATGGCTGCTAAAGACGTTGTATTCGGCGCCGACGCGCGCCACCGCATGGTCGACGGCGTGAACATCCTGGCCAACGCCGTCAAGGTCACGCTCGGCCCGAAGGGCCGCAACGTGGTGCTCGAGCGCTCGTTCGGCGCCCCCACCGTCACCAAG
>CAZUBF010000148.1:3962-8429 GCA_964618555.1 uncultured Azohydromonas sp. | reverse complement strand
CTGCGAGTTCCTGATGGACTACCTGAAGACGCAGGCGCCGTTCTGGAAGAAGGAACACACGCCCGAGGGCAGCCGCTGGGTCGACGCCCGCGTCGCCGACGACGCCGCGCTGGCGCGTTGGGGCATCGCCACACCGAACGCGTGAGGGCACGGCGGGGCGGGCCGTGGGCGGGGCCGGCGCGCCGGAGCGCACGCTGCCCGTGGCCGCACCGTGCCCGCCCGGGTGCGCGGCGGCGGGTGGCGGTGCCGCCCCACTTGCAGGCATGATGCCGACGATGCACCGGCCGATCGACGACCCCGTGGCGCTGCCGCCGCCGAGCCCCCTCGAACTGCGCGCCGCGCTGGGGCGCTTCGCGACCGGCGTGACCATCGTCACCTGCCGCGGCGCCCACGGCGATGCGGTCGGACTGACCTGCAACTCGTTCAACGCGCTGTCGCTCGACCCGCCGCTGGTGCTGTGGTCGCTGCGCCGCACGAGCCCGAGTGTCGAGCCGTTCGCGGCGGCGTCGCACTTCGCGGTCAACGTGCTCGCCGAAGATCAGATCGAGCTGTCGCGCCGCTTCGCCAGCGCCGTGCCCGACAAGTTCGGCGAGGGGGTGTGGCACGACGGTGCCGGTGGCGCGCCGCTGCTGGTCGGCGCCGCGGCGGTGTTCGAGTGCGAGCGTGCGTCGCACCAGGTCGCCGGCGACCACCTGCTGTTCATCGGCCGCGTGCTGCGGCTGGCCGACGCGATGCTGCCGCCGCTGGTGTTCCACGGCGGGCGCTACCACCTGCTGGGAGAGATCCTGTGAACGCCCACACGCGACTCGAGCCGCGCTGGATCGACACCTTCGCGCACGTGTTCGCCCTGTGCGCGGTGAAGCCGGGCGACGTGTGCGCCGTGCTGTCGGAGAGCGCGAGCCGGACCGACCTGGTCGCGCTCGCCGAGCTGGCGCTGGCGCGGCTGGGCGCGCGCGTGTTCCGCCTGGTGCTGCCGCAGCGGCCGGTGACGACGCCGGTGCCGGTGCGCTCGACCGGCGCATCCGACGCGATCGGCGGCCTCGACGCCGTCGTCACCGCGCTGTCGCGTTGCACCTTCGTCGCCGACTGCACCGTCGAGGGGCTGATGCACGCCCCCGAACTGCCGGCGGTGCTCGGCGGCGGCGCGCGCGTGCTCTACGTCAGCCACGAGCACCCCGAGATCCTCGAGCGCTGCGTGCCGCAGCCGGGTGACGACGCCGCGGTGCGCGACGCGATGCGCCGGCTCAGGGGCGCGAAACGTCTGGCGGTGCGTTCCGACGCCGGCACCGACCTGGCGATCGACCTGGCCGGCGCACGCGTCGGCGGCGTGTGGGGTTTCACCGACCGCCCGGGCACCCTGTCGCACTGGCCCGGCGGCCTGGTGCTGGCGTTCCCCGCCGCGGGCAGCGTGCGCGGCACGCTGGTGCTCGACCGCGGTGACGTCAACCTGACCTTCAAGCGCTACCTGGCCGACGCGGTGCGGCTGACGATCGAGGACGACCACGTCGTCGCGATCGACGGCGACTCGCCCGACGCCGAGATGATGCGCGGCCACTTCGCCGCCTGGCAGGCGCACGAGGGCCGCCGCACGGCTTGCGCCGTCAGCCACGTCGGCTGGGGGCTGAACCGGCGCGCGCGCTGGGACTCGATGCTGTTCTACGACAAACACGACTTCAACGGCACCGAACTGCGCGCGTTCGGGGGCAACTTCCTGTACTCGACCGGCGCCAACGAAGTCGCGGGGCGCCACACGCTCGGCCACTTCGACCTGCCGCTGCGCGGCTGCACCATCGTGGTCGACGGCGCGGTCGTCGTCGACCACGGGGAGCTCGCGTGACGCCGACGCCGGTCGCGGACGCGCCACTGGCGCACCTGCGCTGGGGTGGCGGGGACACCGCGGTGGTGATGCTGCACGGCGTCGGTGGCGGCAGCGGCGCCTGGAGCGACGACACCGGCGACACCGGCGCCGCCGTTTCCGGCGCCGGCTACCTCGCGGTCGCCCCCGACTTGCCGGGCTACGGCGCGTCGGCGCCGATCGACCCGTACGACATGGCGGGCCTGGCCGCCGCGGTCGCGACGCTGCTGACCTGGCTGCGCGAGCGGCATCGCCTGCGCCGCACCGTGCTCGTCGGCCACAGCATGGGTGGCATGGTGGCGCAGGAACTGGTGGCGACCCGGCCGGAACTGGTGCAGGCGCTGGTGCTCAGCGGCACCTCGCCCGCGTTCGGCAAGGCCGGCGGCGACTGGCAGCAGCGCTTCCTCGCCGAGCGGCTCGCGCCGCTCGACGCCGGCGCCGGCATGGCCGCACTCGCCCCGGGGCTGGCGCGTGGCATGGCCGCCCCCGGCGCCGACCCGTCGCTTGTGGCGCGCTGCGCCGCCGTGATGGCGCGCGTCCCCGAAGCCACCTACCGCACCGCGCTGCGGGCGATCGTCGGCTTCGACCGCCGAGCCGACCTCGCACGCATCGCGGTGCCCACGCTGCTGCTCGCCGGCGAACACGACCGCAATGCCGCGCCGGCGGTGATGCAGCGCATGGCGCAGGCGATCCCCGGTGCCGAGTACGTCTGCCTGCCCGGCGTCGGCCACCTGGCCAACATGGAGGCCCCGGCGCCGTTCCACGCCGCGCTGCTCGACTTCCTTCGCCGCCGTGCCCCGGCGGCGGCCGCGCACCCCTGAACCGAAGGACCCGACCGATGGCCGCCGTGCCCACCGAACCCGCCGTCCCGCGCTACGTGCCGTCGCACATCGCCGGCAACCCGGCCACGCTGACGCCGCAGCAACGCGAGCTGATCGAGCGCGCCGCGCGCCTCGGGCGCGAGAAGTTCGCGCCGCGCGCGGAGCGCCACGACCGCGAGGCCAGCTTCCCGTTCGACAACTACGCCGACCTGCGCGACGCCGGCCTGCTGGCGATCTGCGTGCCCAGGGCCTACGGTGGCGAGGGTGCCGACTTCGCGACCTACGTGATGGTCGCCGCCGAGATCGGCCGCTGGTGCGGGTCGACCGCGCTGTCGTACAACATGCACGTGTGCTCGTGCATGTGGAGCGGCTTCATCGCCGACTCGCTCGACATGACACCCGAGCAGCGCGCCGACCACGAGCGCATCCGCGCGATCCACTACGCGCGCATCGTCGGCGAGGGCCGGATCTACTCGCAGCCGTTCTCCGAGGGCGGCGCGGCGGCCGCCGGCAAGGCGCCGTGGGGCACGCTGGCGGCCCGGGTCGACGGCGGCTACGTGGTCAGCGGCAAGAAGATCTTTGCCTCGCTGTCGGGGGCGGCCGACTACTACGGCGTGCTGTGCACGCTCGACAAGACCGGCGCCACCCAGCGCGACTCGCTGTACCTCGCGGTGCCGGCCGATGCACCGGGGGTCACCGTCGTCGGCGACTGGGATCCGCTGGGCATGCGCGGCACCGTCAGCCGCACGCTGCTGTTCAAGGACGTGTTCGTGCCCGACGAGGCGCGGCTGATGCCCGAGGGACTGTACTTCCAGGCCGCGAACCGCTTCCCGCACATGTTCGCGACGCTGTCGCCGACGTACATGGGCATCGCGCAGGCGGCCTACGACTTCACCGTGCAATACCTGCGCGGCGAGGTGCCGGGCACGCCGCCCGTCAAGCGGCGCATGTACCCGACCAAGCAGGTCGCGGTGGCCGAGATGCGCAACAAACTCGAGCAGACGCGGGCCCTGTTCCTGCAGAACGCGCGCGACGCATGCGTCGACCCCGACAAGGACACGCGCATGCGCCTGCTCGCCGCGCACTACACGATCATGGAGAACGCCAACGACATCTGCCGGCTGGCGATCCGCACCTGCGGAGGGCAGAGCATGCTCAAGAGCCTGCCGCTGGAGCGGCTGTACCGCGACAGCCGCTGTGGCTCGCTGATGCTGCCGTGGACCGCCGAGCTGTGCGTCGACCGCCTGGGGCGCGAGTGCCTGTACGAGGCCGGCGAGCGCGACGAGGCCATCGAGGCGTGAGCAAGAGCGCCCCCGCGACATCGGGTGACGGGCCCTGGGCGCGCATCCGCGCCCAGGTGCAGCGGCGACCCGACGCGCCCGCGCTCGTGGCCTGCGGCGTCGTGGTCAGCCGCCGTCGGCTGGCCGACGCGGTGGCGGCGCTGGCCGGACGGCTGCGCGACCACGGCCTCGCCGCGGGCGACAGCCTGGGCTGGCTCGGCCTCAACAGCGTCGAGATGCTGGCGGCGCTGTTCGCCTGCGAACTCATCGGCGCGCGCTTCGTGCCGCTGAACTGGCGGCTCGCCCCCGCCGAATTGGCGGCGATCGGCGAGCACGCGGGGCTGCAGCAGCTGCATTCCGACGAGGCGATGCTGCCGCTGGCCGACGCGGTGCGCGCGCAGCTGCCGCTGCCGCGACCGCACGCCGGCGGCCACCGCGACGGCGACCTGCTGCTGGCCTACACCTCGGGCACCACCGGACGGCCGAAGGGCGTGATGATCCCGCACCGCAT
>CAZUBF010000148.1:984-3952 GCA_964618555.1 uncultured Azohydromonas sp. | reverse complement strand
GAGCGTTACCAGCGCTTCATGCAGAAAGCGGGCGCCATCAGCGCCGCGCGCCTAAAGACCAAGATCGGTCGCGAGCTGACCGTGCTGGTCGACGAGATTGGGGCCGGCTCCGCCGCCGGCATGGCCGCGAACATCGATGCCGCGATCGCCGCGCAGGGGCTCGACGAAGGCACGCGCGCGCTCGCCGTGCTGCCGCTGTTCCACGTCGGCGGCCTCGCCATCCAGACGCTGCCGGCGCTGGCCGCCGGCGGCTGCGTGCTGCTGCATGCGCGATTCGACCCCGACGCGTGGTTCGCGGCGGTGGCGCACGACCGACCGACGACCAGCCTGCTGGTGCCCGCGGTGATGCGCGCGCTCGTCGAGCACCCGGCGTGGCCGCGGGCCGACCTCTCGTCGCTGGCCTTCGTCAACACCGGCTCGCAGATCGTTCCCGTGCCGCTGATCGAGGCGTTCCACGCGCGAGGCGTGCCGGTGGCGCAGGTCTGGGGCAGCACCGAGACCGGGCCGGTGTCGATCGTGCTGCGCCCCGACGAGGCGCTGGCGCACGTCGGCAGCACCGGCCGCGCCGCGCGCGGCGTGCAACTGCGGCTGGTGGCCGCCGACGGGCGCGACGCGGCGCCCGGCGAAATCGGCGAGATCCGCGTGCGTGCGCCGAACGTGATGCGCGCCTACCACCGGGACGACCACCCCGACTGCATGGATCGCGAAGGCTGGTTCCGCAGCGGCGACCTGGCCCGTGCCGACGCCGACGGTTTCGTCACGGTCGTCGGCCGCAGCACGGAAATGATCATCTCCGGCGGCGAGAACGTCTATCCGGCCGAGATCGAGAACCTGCTCGCGCACCACCCCGACGTGGCCGAGTGCGCGGTGATCGGCGTGCCGGATGCGCGCTGGGGCGAGGTGCCGGTGCTCGCGGTCGTGCCGCGTGCCGGCCGGCAGGTCGACGAGCCGGCGCTGCGCGCGCTGCTCGCCGCGCGGCTCGCCCGCTTCAAGCACCCGCGGCGCATCGTCGTCGTCGACGCGCTGCCGAAGACGGCGCTGGGCAAGGTGCAGCGCGAGCCGCTGCGGCAGCGGCTGCGCTCGGCTTGACCGGCGCCGGCGCTTCAGTCCAGGTCCAGCACCGGAATCGCCGTCGGCGTCGGCACCACACCGCCTGCCGGCGCAAGCCCGAGCTGGCCGGCCGCGTTCGAACCCCAGGCGGTCAAGGTGCCGTCGACCAGCTCGGCGACGCCGTGGCGGGCGCCGGCGGCGATGGTCCGCACCGGCCGCGCGAACGCCACCACGCGCGTCGGCAGGGCACGGTCGGCCAGGTCGCCGGTGCCGAGCTGGCCCGAGTCGCCGGCGCCCCAGGCCAGCATCGACCCGTCGACGGCGCGCGCCAGCACGAAGTTCGCACCGGCGTCGACGCGAAGCACCGGCGGCATCGGCTGCCCGTCGAACTGCTGCGCGACGAGGGTCGGCACGGCGCGGCGCGACGTGTTGGGCAGGCCCAGCTGGCCGCGGTCGTTCTGCCCCCAGGCCCACACCGAGCCGTTGACGTCGAGCGCGATCGACAGCTGGTCGCCCGCGCTGATCATCGACACGTTGGTCAGCTCGTCGACGATCGACGGGCGCACCTGCGGGCCGGTCGTCGCCGGGGTCGTCGGCAGCACGGCGCCGAACTGGAAGACCTTGCCGTCCACGCGCAGCGCCAGCGTGTGCGCCTGGCCCGCGGCGACGCGGATGATGCCGCCGAAGCCCGCGGAGCCCACACCCACCTGGGTCGGGGTCGCGGTGTTCGTCAGCGTGCCGATGCCCAACGCACCGGTGCTGTTTTCGCCCCAGGCCCATAGCGTGCCGTCGGCGCGCACGGCAAAAGAGCGCCCGCCGGCGGCGGCGACCGAGACGACGCCGTCCAGCCCAGGCACCGGCTGAGGCACGCCGCGGTCGGTGGTGCTGCCGTCGCCGAGCGCGCCGTCGGCGTTGCGGCCCCAGGCCCACACGGTGCCGTCGGCGCGCAGCGCCAGCGAATGGTGGTCGCCCGCCGCCGTGGCGATCACGCCGGACACGCCGGCGGCCATCGGGGCGGTGCGGGTCGCGGTGCCGCCGTCGCCGAGCTGACCGAAGGCGTTCGATCCCCAGGCCCAGAGCGTCCCGTCGGCGCCGGTGGCGAGCGTGTGCGCCGGCCCGGCGGCGATCTTGCGGGGCCCGATGACCGAGATCACCGCGTCGGGAGCGCGGATCGCGCCGTCGGCGTTGGCAATGACCGCCGCGATGCGCACGCCGTCGTCGGCGAGCGTCAACGGCAGCGGGCCGATGGCGATCGTCGACTCGGACGTCGTCCCGGTGGCGCCTTCGATCGGCACGCCGTTGCGTAGCCACTGGTACTGGAACGGGGGGTTGCCGGCCAGCTTGACCGTCACGACGAGCGGCTGGGCGGGCGAAACCACGCCCAGTCGCAGCAGCGCGACGATCTGCGGTCCGGCGCCTTCGACGCGCAGCGTCGCTGCCTCGCTGACGGTCTCGCCCTTCGGGCTGCGCACCACCACGCGCAGCCGCGCGCCGGCGTCGGCCGCGGTCGCCGCGGGCACCACGTACGTCGCGCCGTCGGCGCCGGCGATGTCGACGCCGTCGCGTTGCCACCGGTAGGACAGCGGCGGGGCGCCTTCGGCCACCACGCTGAAGCTGGCCGACTCGCCGGGCCGCACCGTGCGGTCGGCCGGGTGCTCGAGGATTCGCGGCGCGCTGGCGCCGGACGGGCCGCCGCCGCAGCCGCTGGCCAGCAGGGCCACCGCGCACAGCAGCAACCAGGTCCGCAGCCAGTGCCAGGCTCGTGCCGTGGGCGGGCGGTGCCATGTCGGGTTGCTCATCGTCGGGTCGCTTCGTGTTGTGGGGTCGAGGCGGTCTGCCGGGTTCGGATCGTGACCGCGGGCAGCCTGCGCCGCGGTCACGGGCCAGTGCATCGGGTGCGGCACGCACCGCCGGTGCA
>CAZUBF010000148.1:0-974 GCA_964618555.1 uncultured Azohydromonas sp. | reverse complement strand
GCGGGTAAAGGGTAACGGAGGGTAAGAACGTGAACTCCTGCACCGATCCAGGGCGAGCGGCTCGTCGATCGAGGTCACCGGGGACGGCGAGGCCGGCGCCGTCGCTCAGCGACCGGCGCTGGCCTTGAAACCTTCGTCGGGCAGCCTCACTTGCCTTCGCAACCGGAGGAGTTCCCGATGCGTTTCGACAAACTGACCACCGCGTTCCAGCAGGCCCTGGGCGACGCCCAGAGCCTGGCCGTGGCGCGCGACAACCCGTACATTGAGCCGCAGCACCTGCTGGCGGCGATGCTGCAGCAGCCCGACGGCCCGAAGGCGCTGCTCGACCGCGCCGGAGCGAACACCGCGGCGCTGGCCACCGCGATGGACACCGCGATGCGCAACCTGCCGCAGGTGAGTCACGGGCCCGGCGGCGGCCAGCCGGTGCAGCCCGGGCGCGACCTGGTCAATCTGCTGCAGGCGGCCGACAAGGAGGCCACCCAGCGCGGCGACCAGTTCATCGCCAGCGAGATGTTCCTGCTCGCTCTGGCCGACAGCAAGAGCGACCTCGGCGGCGTCGTGCGCGGCCACGGTTTGAGCCGCAAGGCGCTGGAAGCGGCGATCGACGCCGTGCGCGGCGGCCAGAGGGTCGACAGCGCCGACGCCGAGGGCCAGCGCGAGGCGCTCAAGAAGTACACGCTCGACCTCACCGAGCGCGCCCGCCAGGGCAAGCTCGACCCGGTGATCGGCCGCGACGACGAGATCCGGCGCGCGATCCAGGTGCTGCAGCGGCGCACCAAGAACAACCCGGTGCTGATCGGCGAGCCGGGTGTGGGCAAGACGGCGATCGTCGAGGGCCTCGCGCAGCGCATCGTCAACGGCGAGGTGCCCGACTCGCTGAAGGACAAGCGCGTGCTGGTGCTCGACATGGCCGGTCTGCTGGCCGGCGCCAAGTACCGCGGCGAGTTCGAGGAGCGGCTCAAGGCCGTGCTGAA